>CBFGSN010000137.1:0-6656 GCA_965651435.1 uncultured bacterium
ATGAAAGCCATGCTCGATGCGATCGGTTACGACGGCCCGGCCAGTGTCGAAATATTCCGGCCGGAATATTGGCACCAAGATCCGTTCGAGGTGGCGAAAACGGCGAAAGCGGCGGCGGAAAAAGCTCTCGGGTTGGCAGAATAATAATATGGACAAAATAAAGATCGGCATTATTGGAACCGGTTATATCGGCGGCGTTCACGGACGCATATATTCGCGTGAGAGCCGCGCCGAGGTCGCGGCCCTGTTCGATATCGTGCCTGAAAAAGCCGAGGCATTATCGCGAAGCATCGGCGGAAAGGTTTGCGCGTCGCGCGAAGAGTTGCTCAAAAACTGCGACGCCGTTCTCGTCTGCACACCGAACAAAACGCATAAAGAGATCGCGCTTCACGCCATCGCCGAAGGGAAACATGTTTTTTGCGAAAAGCCTTTCTCCATTGGCATCGAAAACGCCGCCGAACTTCGCGACGCGGCTCTCGCCGGAAAGGGGGTTTTTCAGGTCGGCCACAACCGCCGCTACGCTCCGGTATATGCAACGCTGAAAGAGCTCTTGCAGGACGATACGCCGCATTCGGCTCATATAAAAATGAACCGCGGCGAACTGAAAAATCCGGTGTGGACGGGCGACGTGAATGTTACCGGAGGATTTCTCTACGAAACGACGATACATCTTTTCGATATGATGCGGTTCCAATTCGGTGAGATCACGGAACTGACGGCGTACGGTTCGCAGCATGAATATCCGGAACTTGATGAATTTTCGATCATTTTCAAATTTGCGAACGGTTTTCACTGCACCTTTGCGTCGTCGTCCGATGCAAGCTGGCATTTTCCATTCGAACGTATCGAGGTTTTCTGTCATCACAGAACAATAATGACCGAGGAAATGGAAAGGCTTCTCGATTCGCGCGGAATGGACGCGAATTTCGAAACGCGGTCCTTTCATATGACCGAGAAAGAAGAACGCTGGGGCTACGTTCAGGAAGACCGGGCATTCATCGACGCGATACTGAATGGCACACAGCCGCCGGTCACGGCCGAAGACGGTTTCAAGTCCGTCGAGCTGGTCGAATCGGTCTATGCCGCGATAAAAAGCGGCGAACGAATTCGTTTCTGACAGGATTCGAATTGCGCCGAAAAATTTAGTATCATTCGGGCTGAGTATATGACGACCTGTAATACCTGTGGAAGATCCAATGCGGACGGCAGCCAGTTCTGCCGGTACTGCGGCACAAGGATCGCGCAGGTTCAGGCAGCACCGCGTCCCGCGTCGTCCGCCGGCCGCCGCCCGTATTCGTGGCAGACGGACGAATTTCAAACACAGAACGAAACGCGGCCGATACCGCTGGTTAATCAGCTTCCGCCGCAGCAGACTGCGCCGACGCAGTATCCGGCGGTTAATCAGCCGCAGCCGCCGGCGTATTACGGGCCCGGAACGGTCGCGAATTTTCGCTGCCCGTACTGCGGTTCGAACGCGATACCGCGGGTCGAACGACGTATGTCGAGTGCCGGCTGGATCACCTTCGCCTTGCTCCTGGTGTTTTTCTTTCCTTTATTCTGGATCGGGTTTATGGTGAAAGAAGACGTCCGCGTATGTCCCGTATGCGGATTTAAATATCATTCGTAGCCCGCCTATTGCCGGTAATAATATCCTTTTGGGTGTTCGATCTTTACTTCCGGATTAGTGCTCCTTACCTCTACACGATAATATCCCTTTTTCATATTTGATGTGAGATAGGTCAGCAGAAACTGCCGGTTCAGAAGTATTTTCAGCGGCCTGAGGAACGGTTCGAAACTGACCGGCGCGTCCGTTCCGGAAAAGAACGCACGGCCGCCGGTCGCATCCGCGAGTTTCAGCAGCGAACCTTGGCCGAAGGAAACGAGGCGTTGGTTGCGGTCGCGCGTATGTGTTGCGGGCGAGTATATCGTGAACACCGCGACGCTTTTACGCTGTGCGCGTAAGATCGCACGGTCGAGATCCGTGCTTTGCGAAGGACTCGCGGCATCGAAGCCGCTTGATACGTCGAGTCCGTCGGAGACCATCAAAACGGCCCGGCGTCCGGCCGGAAGCGCGTCAAAACGGTCGAGTGTATCGATCAGGCCGTCGTAAGGATTTCGCGGCGCGCTCGCGGGATTGCCGATAACGATCCGGAGTGCGTCTGATGCCTCTTCCATATCGGTCGTGAATTTCTGGCGTATCTGGAGCGTGCCGCCGCGAAGATACGCGACCATCACGCGGGAACCTTTCGGCAGTGCGCGTATAAAATTTCTAAGTGATTTAAGCTGCAGATTAAAATTTGAGGTCAGGTCGTCCTGGATGAGAATGGCAAGAGCGAGCGGCGCGTCCGTTACGCTTCGGATGGAAAGTATCTGCTTTTCTTCGTCATTTTCAAGGACGCTCAGCCGTTCAACGGACAGATATTCCTGGGCCTGCTCCTCTTTCATCTCCTTTTTTGTATATATCGAAATCGGGATCGACACGGTCCGCACTCTTTGATCTTTTGGTTCGCGGGTCGGTTCCGGTTCCTGCGCGGCGGCGGACACGGCGCACATAAGTACCGCGAGCACAGTCATTTGCAGGACGATGAGAGATCTTTTCATAGGGCTCCTTTCTTTATCTATCCGATTCGGCTAAACCATCGCTTACTTCGATAATATATTACATTTACGGAAAAAATATAAATTTATTCGGAATACGTTGATTGAATTTGCTTCCGACAGTTTGTAAAGTAATCGAAAGAAATGGGTGAACTCGCAACACGCTACGGCGTAACCAAAAGGGAACTGGCGAAGGGCCGTCGGCTAAAGATCGCAGCCGTCGCCGCGCCGACAACGTTAACGCTGCTGCCGCTTGCGGGCACACTCGCCGCGACGTTCCTTTTCGGCGTGTCGCCGCCGGTCGCCGCGACAATACTTTTCCTCGGGCTTATGATAACCGCTCTTGGATTTGTTGTCGGCGCCGGAGTTTCGATCTTTTCAATGATCAGATATTCCGGGTGGTCGCGTGACATGCGCGAACGCATCGCCGCCGACGGCATACGAGCCGAAGAACTTGATTGGTTCCGCGGGGAGCTGAGGGCATCGGAACGCCGAAAACTGAAAGAAATGGAACGCGGCGACCCGCTTATCGCCGATTCGTACCGCGACGCGCTCGCCTCCAAACTAACGGCGAAACGAATTGTCAGATCGTCGAATCAGGAACTGCTCGCTACGCGCCGGCGGCAGGGGAAATTAAAACACCTGAAGACGGCGAACGTTGAACGATATGCCGAACAGTTCGCCAGCGATGCCGAAAAATTGAAAGCGATAAACGAAGAGGCGAAACAGATGATGATCGAGGCCGAATCGCGGATCCAGCTTATCGAAGCGGCGTCCGCGCGCGGCGGCGGCATCGCCGATTCGGAACTGGCGCTCAAAAAATTATCCTCACGCACGCTCGAACTTCCGCATATGCTGGAGGAGGCAAAGATAACCGACGAAATTTTGAAAGAGCTGGAAAGCCCCGCCGAACCGCTCCTTTTACCGGAAGATGAAGAACAAAAAGAACCGCGATAGCATGCGAGATGCGACCGCGGTTTATTTTTCGACGAAATTTTAGGCGATAGGAACCGGTAAGCCGTTCCAAGCACTAGAATTGAACCTGTTTTTGTACAGGTGGGCGGCCTTTTGCCCGGCATTGCTGCCGAACATCAAAGCCGAACTCTATGGCATATCTTCAACATGGAAGAATGCACCGAGATCCGGCATCAGCCTCCCTCAATTCATGTGTTGGCTCAATTATATGTGTGCTCGGTGTCGAACTTCACAGTAGAAACTGTCGCCTGAAGTTATCTTACCACACCGCTGCGAAATAACAATAGCGAAATGCGGATCACTGTTCGGCGTCGAGCTCGATCGGTATATCGGCCTTTGATTGTTTGAGTACGCGGTCAAGCAGTGCGGAGCATTCGGCGCTTCGGCTGGCAAGCTGAGCGTCGTTCTGCGCGTATGTGTTCTGAGTTTGATGAAGTTCGTCGGCGATGTGCAGTGCCGCGAGGATCGCAACCTTTAGCGAATCGACCGTCATCGTGCCCGAGGATATCTCGCGCATTTTTCGGTCAACATATTCCGCCAGGCGAAGGATGTAATTATTATCGCCGTCCGAGCGGATGCTGTATGTTTGGTTATAGATCTCGACGCGGATCGTGCTTTCGGCTGTTCCGGCGTCCGGTTTATCTGCTGCCATTGCGTGTTATCTCCCGACCACTTCGGCGACCTCGTCGTCCAGAATGGTCATTGCATCCAACATCGCTTCTACCTTTAGCTGTATGGCGTCGCGTTCGGATAATAGATCTTCTACCTTTTCTTCGAGCCGTTCTTTTTCGGCAAGTGCCCGCCGAAGCTCGACTACCTCGCGTTCGATGCTTTCTTTTTCCTCGCGCATCTTTTTGGCGAATTCGATCGTCAGGTATATCTTGTCTTCCAAATGCGAGAATTTTTCCATTCCCGTTAGGCCGTTCATTCTCGTTTACTCCATTGTTAGGCTGGAACACTCAAAGCGGACCTGTTAGGGCACGCGGCTGAAAGTGTATCGACTAGTTTACACCGAATCAGATTCGCTGCCTAGCGCCGAGCCGTTCTTCGACATGTTTTACCAGCGATTCGTGCAGCGGATTAACGTCCGCTTCGGTGAGAGTATGGTCGTCGCTTCGGTATTCGAGCCTGACCGTCAGCGACCGTTCATCCGGCGAAATACCTTTGCCCTCGTATGTATCCACGTATTCGACCGAACGCAAAAGCTCCGACTCGTTTTCCTTCAACGCCGTCGCGACCGAAGCGAAAGTCACCGAACGCGCAGCCAAAAGCGAAACGTCGCGTACAACCGAAGGAAATTTAGGTAAAGGCCGGTAAACGACCGCCGCACCGGGCGCCGATAGAACCGCCTGAAGGTCGATCTCAGCAACATATATAGGTTGCTTAAATTTATAATCGGCCTCGATTTCCTGATTTAAACGCCCGAGCGTGCCGACGATCTCCGAACCGACGCGAATTTCCGCTGCCTGGCCGCTGCGAAGATGCGGAACTTCCGCGGGCTCGAAAGCGACATCGGCCGCGTTCACTGCCTGAAACGCGAGTTCGACCGCGCCTTTCAGGTCGTAAAAATCGAAGGCGTTGCCCGGCAAGCCTCGTTCGGCGGACATATCGCGGCCCGTAACGATCATCCCGAACAATTCGCGTTCGACGGGCAATTCGCCATCGCCGCCAACGAAAGCTTTACCGATCTCAAAGAGCCTGAGATCTTTGTTCTGCTGATTGAAATTCGTTTTCGCCGCACCGAGCAGGCCGGGCAAAAGAGTCTGCCGCATACGAACCGCGCCTTCGATGACCGAATCGCGGAGCGTGACCGGTTCGCCTGCCGAAAGGTCGGGAACGAGTCCGAATTTTCCGTCAAAGCTCACGTCGATAAAGCTGTATGAAAGCGTTTCGTCGAAACCATTCGCCGCGAGCGAGTTGCGCAGATGCTTTTTGCGGTGTTCGCCGGGTTGGTATTCGCCCGCGGAAAATGCCGGCGGCAATTCTTCGGCAATATTTTCATAGCCCGCGTGGCGGATGACCTCTTCGACCAGGTCTTCTTCGATGGCGATATCGTGACGCCACGACGGCGACGTATAAACCGCGCGTTTCGAATTTTTCGCGATGCCGAGTGAACGCAAAATGCGGTCGCATTCCGCTTCGGAAACCTCGACACCCGTAAGGCGAAGCGTCGCCGCACTGACGTTTTCGGAATGTATTTCGTTCGCGGAATATTTTGTCGGATAAACGTCGATGAGGTCTTCGGCTTTGCCGCCGGCAAGATCACAGATCAGCTCGACGGCGCGGTCGGATGCCCGTTTCAGGTTATTGATATCGACGCCGCGTTCGAAACGATAGCTCGCTTCGGTCGCCAGGTTCAAACGCCGCGATGTCGCGCGGATGTTTTCCGGCGCGAAATGCGCCACTTCTATCAGCACATTCGTCGTTTCATCCGTTATGGAAGAATCCAGCCCGCCCATAACTCCCGCGACCGCGACGGGTTTTTCGGCATCGCAGATCGCAAGCATATCGCCATCGAGCTTTCGTTCGGCCTCGTCGAGCGTCGTGATCGTTTCGTCGTCGCGTGCCCGCCGGACAACTATCCGGTGTTCGGAAAGTTTATCGAGGTCGAACGCGTGCATCGGCTGGCCGAGTTCGTGCATTACGTAATTCGTGATATCGGCCACGTTGTTGATCGAACGTTCGCCGATGGCTTCGAGCCGCTGCACGAGCCATTCAGGTGACGGGCCGATCTTTACGCCTTTGATGATCCGCGCCGTGAAACGATGGCATAATTCGGGTGCGTCTATTTTTACAACGTCCCAGGCAAGTATCGCAGGATAAGGAACTTCGGCGGCGGCTTCTTCGACCGGGACGTTTTCCGTGAGCGGTTTGCCGGTGATGACGCCGAGTTCACGTGCGACGCCGCGGTGCGAAAGGCAGTCCGGCCGATTCGACGTCAGATCGATGTCCAAAACGAGGTCGTCGCCGTGCTGTTCGATGCCCTCGACCGCCAACCCGACACGCGTCAACGCCTTCGCCGCCTCTTCGGCAGAAAGATCAAGGTCGATAATTTCTTTTAACCAGTTATAGCTAATGTTCAT
>CBFGSN010000138.1:0-6638 GCA_965651435.1 uncultured bacterium
CATCTGTTTCATATGTTCCAGCTGTTTCAGTTGTTTCAACTGTTTCACGCGTTTCGGGTGTTCAGATGTTTCCGGTTATTGATCGCCCTGATCCGGCTGCGGCTGCGAACGTTCGTCCGCGTAAAGCACCGGAGCAACCGCAGCGCGGTAATTCTCGTTGATCTTGATATACGAATCGCCGCGTAGTTCTGTCATGTATTTTTTCAGAGCTTCGGGGAAGCGTTCGGACATTATGGCCAAACGGACTGCGTTGTCGTCGTATTTCGCCGTTGTTCCGGCGGCTTCGCGGCCGTCAACGCGAATGATGCTCATGCCGACGTCCTTGACCTCATACGGGTCAGCATAATCGCCGGCCTTCAAACCCTTCAAGGCGTCTTGGAGCTGCTTGTCGGCTTTTGCGAGTTCGA
Source organism: uncultured bacterium (assembly GCA_965651435.1). Lineage (GTDB taxonomy): Bacteria > Acidobacteriota > Blastocatellia > Pyrinomonadales > Pyrinomonadaceae > OLB17. Next base: position 408 of record CBFGSN010000138.1, read on the forward strand.
TGTCTTCTACTTTTCCTTTCGTTTCCGCCTTGTTCGGACGGTCGGAATTTTCCATCAGAAGCTTTTCGAAATCGGCACCGCCGCGAAGCTCCGCGACGATCTCGGCCGCACGGGCGCGAACGGTTTCCTGGTCGCGGCCGGCAAAGCTAAGGAACATCTCACTGATCGAAACTTTTTCGGGCGGCATGAATTTGTCCTTGTGCGCTTCGAAATATTCTTTCAGTTCCTTATCCGTGAGTCCCCAATAGATCTTGCTTTGGACCTCCTGGCTGATCACCAGATTCTTGATCTCCTGCGATTTCCAGTTAGCTCGAACGGTCGTGGGATCTACGCCCTGTTTGCGCATTTCCTCGTAGAGTTCGTCGGTCGTTTTCAAGCCGTACTGCTGCATGATCTGCACAAGTCTGCGGTTCACGGCGGCATCGGCCTCTTTATCAAGCCCGAGTTCGGCGGCTTTTTGCTCGAGAAGCTCCTGATTGATCAGGTTTGCGATCAGTTCGCCCTGCTTTTCGTCGATCTCTTGTTGGGCGGCTTCCCGCGTTTTACCTTCCATAACGTTCGAATCCACGATCTGTTTGGATTCGCGCCGAATGGTCGAAAGTGTAATGACATCTTCATTTACCACCGCGACGACCTCATCGACGACCTTCATTTCGCTTTCCTGCGCGAAAAGCGTAGCGTTTACAGTTAGCAGCAGAGCCGCGCATACAATGCCGAAATATATTCTTTTCATAACGATCTTGTTTCCGGTTCCGGATGATGAAACTTGGATGCACCGGCCGGCCGAATGGTTTATTGCAGAAGCGGTCCAAAAACGTCCGCCGTTCGCCTATAGTAAACGCAAGATTTTATCAGGTTTTGGATCGTTTTGCTTGTTCCCGGCCGCTATTTTTGCTTTATTTCGCCCAGGACGGCGACGGCCGTTGCGATCGGATCGGCGTCGCGCACCGGAACGCGAAGAATGCCATTCGGAGAAAACTGCACGGTTTCGTCCATTTGGACAAGCGACATCAGAGCTTCGGGCGAAACCTTCGAATTTTCGCCTAGTTTTATAGCGATAGACGCGCCGCTTCGGTCAACCGACATAACGTGCAGTGAATCGGCTATCCGACGCAGACGGGCGTACGCAAAAAGGTCATCGACGGCGCGCGGGATCTTGCCGTAGCGGTCTTCGACCTCAGCGTGGATCTGCATCAGAGTCGCTTCCGAATCGGCCGATGAGATGCGTTTGTAGGTCCGCAGCCGCTGGCCGGTATCGGCTATGTAATCTTTGGGGATCGCGACATCGACGCCGAGATTGATCGAAACGTTCGTTTCGTCCGTGATCTCTTCGCCGCGAAGTTCGGCGATCGTGCGTTCGAGCATCTTGGTATAAAGGTCAAAGCCGAGTGCGTCCAGATGTCCCGATTGCTGGCCGCCGAGAATGTTTCCCGCACCGCGGAGTTCCAGGTCGAGAGCTGCGATGCGAAAACCGGCCCCAAGGTCGGAAAATTCGCGGATCGCACTCAGCCGGCGGCGGGCGATGGGTGTGAGTTCGAGTTCGCCGGGAATGAGCAGATATGCATACGCGCGGCGGTTCGAACGGCCTACGCGGCCGCGAAGCTGATAAAGCTGCGACAGGCCGTAATTATCCGCTCGGTTGACGATGATCGTGTTCGCACGCGGAATGTCGATGCCGTTCTCGATGATCGTTGTCGCTACCAAAATGTCGAATTTATGATCGATGAAATCGAACATTATCTGCCCAAGTTCCTTCTCGTTCATTTGGCCGTGACCGATAGCGATACGCGCGTTCGGCACGATCTTCTGCAGATGTGCGGCGATCGCCTCGATCGATTCGATGCGGTTGTGAATGAAAAACACCTGGCCGTTGCGGCCCAGTTCGAGTTCGATGGCGGAACGAATGACGTTCTCGCTGAACTGAACGACCTGAGTGTTGATCGCCAAACGGTCGCGCGGCGGTGTTTCGATGACGGAAAGGTCACGCATTCCCAGCAGCGACATATTCAGCGTTCTCGGTATGGGCGTCGCCGAAAGCGTCAGTACATCGACCTTTTTCTTCAGCTGTTTGAGTTTTTCTTTGTGAGCGACGCCGAACCGCTGCTCTTCGTCAACTACAACAAGGCCGAGTTTGGGCAGTTTTACGTCGGAAGAAAGAATGCGGTGCGTGCCGATCAGAATATCGACCCTGCCCTCTTTCGCATCGGCCGTCACGGCTTTCTGCTCCTTTGGCGAACGGAACCTCGACAACAGTTCGACCTTGACCGGAAAAACAGAAAAGCGCTTCTTGAAACTTTCGAAATGCTGATACGCCAAGATCGTCGTCGGCGCCAGAACGGCGACCTGTTTGCCGTCCATAACGGCTTTGAAGGCAGCACGCATCGCCACCTCTGTTTTTCCATAGCCAACGTCGCCGACGATCAGCCGGTCCATCGGCCGCGGCGTTTCCATGTCTTCCTTGACGTCATCGATGGCCGATGCCTGATCCGGCGTAAGCTCGAATGGGAAAGCGTCCTCGAATTCGTGCTGCCACGGCGCATCCGGCGAAAAAGCGTAGCCCTGCAAAAGACTGCGTTCGGCATAAAGCCGCAGCAGTTCGTCGGCCATGTCGCGCATCGCACGCTTTGCCTTTGCCTTCGTTTTCTGCCAGCCGATGCCGCCGAGTCGATCGAGCGTCGGCGATGTCGATTCGCCCGAGGAATACCGCGATACGAGGTCGAGCCGTTCGACCGGCACGAAAAGTTTAGCATCGTCGGCGTAAAGGAGCAGAACGAATTCGCGCGACGTGCCGCCGGCTTCGATCGTTTGAAGGCCTTCGAAACGGCCGATCCCGTGATCGACATGCACGACGAAATCGCCCGGTTTCAGGTCGCGAAAATCTGAAATGAATGCACCAAGGTTGCTTTTTCTACGCGGCTTTTTGGCGACCGCGGCGGTGCCGGCAGTCTCTTCGCGAACGGCTTCGCCGAAAATATCGGTTTCGGTATAAGCGGATAGGGTAAACGCAGGAATTTCGAAGCCGGACGAAAGATCGCCGACGGTCACCGCTCCTCTTGGCAGCGTGACATTGTAATCGCGCAGAACATCCTCGAGCCGTTCGGCAAGGCCTTGTGTTTGCATCACAAGCCGGGGAGTTTCCCGAGACTCCGTGAATTTTTCGGCAAATCGGCGAATGTCGCCGCGGAACCGTTCGACCGGACGCGAGATGAGATCGACCTCGTCCTTTGCGGCGGCCGCAGGAAAAAGGAAAAGCGGCGTGTTTGCCTCGAGCGAAGATTCGATCGCGACAGATTCGTCAGTGGCGGCGGCATCGAGCCCAAGAGCGCGAAGTTCGATGCGGCCGAATTTGTCCAGTGCCGCACGAAGCATTTCCGCGTCGAGGAAAAGCTCGTCCGGAGGAAGCGCAATGACTCCGCCCGCGGTCGAAGCCTCATAACGCGCCGCAAGGTCGTCATAAAATTCGGCGAGCGTTCGTTCGATCTGGGCGGGTTCATCCGCGACGAATATCGGATCTTGCAGGAGGTCGAATACACTCGCCTTTCGCGGCGAAACCAGCGGCAAAAGAAATTCCCAACCCGGAAACGGTTCGCCGTTTTCTGCGAATTCGTTGTGGTCGCGAAGGCTTCGTGCAAAAAGTTCACCCGCAAAACGTTCTTCGGCCGCCTCAGACCAACGGTGAAATGTGTCCGCATCGGCTGCGACCTCGCGCATCGGCGCAATCCGCGTCTCTTTCAACTGACCGGTCGAAAGCTGAGTTTCGTGGTCGAAAACGCGGATCGAATCGATCGTATCGCCAAAGAATTCGATGCGGACGGGATTTGCGGAATCCGGCGACCAAACATCGAGTATGCCGCCGCGCACTGAAAATTGGCCGTAGTTCGTGATCGGATCTTCGCGAACATAGCCGACTGATACAAGCAGGTCAACCAGACTCTCGGGCGGCACGTCGTCATCGATGCGAAGCTCGCAGCCGAGCGATCTGATCTCGTCGGGCGATGGAATTTTTGCGATAAGCGAACGCGGCGACAGAACGAGAATGTCCGGCTGTGCGTGAGCGATCCGCCAAAGAGCCATCGCACGGACTTCTTGTGTTTCCGCATGTGGCGACGATCCGGAATACACGTCGGTTTCGAACGACGGCAGCGTGAGGATCGCGGAGTTCGGCGAATGGAATCGAAGGTCGCCCGCGAATGTCGCAAGATCGGCGTTCGATCCGCACAATATCACCAGCGGACGGCCCGATACCTCGCGCAACTTTGCGGCGACAAACGCTTTTGCCGGGATCGAGGTCAGGCCGCTGACAGAGACTGCACGGTCGCTTCTGAGCATTCCGAGCAGTTCGGACAATTTATCGTTTACGAGGTCTTGCCGCTCCATAAAAACACAACTATCCGTTTCGTTCCAAAATTTCGGGGAACGAACGGTCAAAATATTTATTTAGAACGACGCCGGTTCAGCCTTTCGGCGAAAAGCCGCCGCCGGTTCGAATGTGAATGTCACGCTGCGGAAACGGAATGTCGATGCCGTTGTCGCGCAGTTTTCGAAGTATCGCGAAATTTAACTGGCTTCTCAATTTCGTCGGATTATGGAGCATCTTTCGCGACCATGCGCGAAGCTCGAAATTGAGCGAATTATCCCCGAATTCTACAAAACGCACACTTGGTGCCGGATCTTCTTCGATGTTCGGATTTTCTCGGCCGACCTCAAGCAAAAGCTCTTCGACGCGATCTACATCCGAATCGTAACCGACGCCGATAGGTATCTTGAACCGCAATTTGCCGCTCGCGAAACTCCAGTTTATGACGTTCTCGGATATAAATTTGCTGTTCGGAACAATAATGGCAATGTTGTCGTTCGTCCGCACGATCGTGCTTCTGGCTCCGATGCTAACGACGCGTCCGTTCACGTCATCGACCTCGATGCGGTCGCCGACCTTTATCGGCCGCTCGAGCAAGATGATCAGGCCGCTGATGAAATTGTTCGCGATGTTCTGCAGACCAAAGCCGACACCGATACCGACCGCACCCGCGAGCACATTAAGCGTCGTCAGGTTAATGCCGACCGTTTGCAGAATGATCAGAAATCCGACGAAGAGTATCAGGTATCGCGTGATCGTACCGACCGCATCCTGAGCTCCGGCGTCGAGTTTTGTCCGTTTAAGGAGTTGCGAAATAAGAAGGCCTTTGAGTTTTGCCGAAATGTATATCAGCGCAACTGTCAGCAAAAGTGTGTAAATAATGCTGAGCGGCGTTATCTTTGCATCACCAAGCGCAAAGATATTGTAATTCAGAACTTGGAATATCTGATCGAGGTAATTCATTCGCAGATAATATTAAACGACAAAAACGCCGTCGTGACAATTGTTTGCAAAGCTTGCGTAGTTTATAGTCAATGTTTTAAGCATATGAGTATTCCGGAATTCGACCAGATAATCGAACAAACAGACCAGACGACAGCCCGGCGCGAGCATTTGGAAAAACTTCGCGCGATAGTTGGAAATGTTTACCCGAACAAGTTCGAACGCAGCAGCATCACGGGCGGCGAAGATACGATCACGAACGTTGTGAATTTTGCTCCCGTTGCGGAAGTTCTTGGTGAAATAAAAGCGCACATCGCGACGTTGGAACCCGGAAAACGTCCCGATCCGGCGGTGAAAGATGAGCTGAATGAAAAGCTGAAAGCCTTCGGGACGGTACGCGTTTCCGGCCGGCTCGCGGTCCCGCCGCGCGTGATGGGAAAGGCCGCCTTCGTTCACCTGAGCGACGGTATCGAGCGTCTGCAAATATATGTAAGGAAACAGGATGCGGTTGCCATCAGCAACGATACCGGCGAACCGATCGCCGGCGAAGACACCGCGTGGGAAGTTTTCGGCCTGCTCGACCACGGTGATTTTGTGGGCGTTTCGGGTTTTCTGTTTTTGACGAATACCGGCGAGCTTTCCGTTCACGTCGAAACGCTTCAGTTTCTGTCGAAAGCAATGTTGCCGATGCCGGATAAAATGCACGGCATTGCCGATCCGGAATTGCAGCGGCGGTATCGTTATGCCGATCTGATCGCATCAAGCCTTCAGATAAAGTCAGAACCGTCTGCGTCAGCGGGCGGCCATGATCTAACAACCCGAGAAGTGTTTGAACGCCGCGCGAAACTTATTTCCGGAATGCGGTCTTTTCTGGATGAACACGGTTATGTCGAGGTCGAAACGCCGATGCTTACGCCGAAGGCTACCGGAGC
>CBFGSN010000139.1:0-6590 GCA_965651435.1 uncultured bacterium
TCGCTTTGGAGCTTTCGGCGTTCGGTTTCGGCGGCTTCGAGCCGCGATTCCTGCTCGTTCGCTTTTGCGATATAACGTGCGATCAGTTGTTTTGCTTCCGGCGTTTTCGCGAGAGCTTCGATATTTTCGCGAAAGCGTTTCTGATCGGCGGCGATCGTTTCGGTTTCGGGCAAACACAGTGCATGGAAAAAAATCTTGACTTTTCCGGGACCGACAATTACACTTCGGCTACATAGAAATTTAGATCAGAATAGGTGGGATTTTAAATGGAAAACAACAGGACAACTTGGGGTCTTATTGCTCTTTTAGTTTTATTCACAATCGCGATCTCATCTGGTTCACTACGTAGTATTGGGCAGGAGCAAACCAGTCTGAACCTTGGTTCCACACCTATTCCATTTGATACACGAGATCTAAGTAAGTACGGTTCAGTACAATATGCTGGGTATCGTGTTGAACCCGATCAGGAACGATCATTTGCGGGACAGAGATATGACGGTTTTCAATGGGTTTTTACATCCGTAGAGAACAATCCGTATGCGGCGGCGGTAGGTCGCATAACGCATGATCCACTCCCACCAGCTTTTCCTGTAAAAGAGAGCCTGTTAATCGTAGTTGGTGAAGTGGCCGAGGTAAAAGCATATCTTTCGAACGATAAGGGCTGCGTTTATACTGAGTTTACAATAAAGCCGGACGAAATCTTAAAAGATGGGGGCTCTAAAACTCTCGATGTTGTCAGAGCAGACCGGGAAGGAGGGATCGTAATATACCCGAATGGTCAGAGAATTCTCTACTCAAGCTCAACCCTCGGCTTGCCACTTCTGGGCGGGAAATATCTGTTCTTTCTTGGTAAGAAAGGGAAGAGCCCGAATTATGAGATTCTGACAGCATATGATGTTAACGGGGAAAATGCCTCCAGATTGGAGTACGATGAAAGCACTGGGGAGCCGCCGCGGACAAGTAGGTTCGAACTGATTCAAGATGTGCGGCTGAGGATCGCAAAGATAGGTAAAAGGTGAAGTTGTGATGAGAAAGACCCTAATAAGATGCCTTCAGGTTTCTATCGTTCTTATCTGCCTTACGGTCTTGGCTCACCAGTGGGTTTTTGATGTTACAAACGCCCAGATATTATGCAATGGTTTGCCTAGAATCCGGACAAATTCGTTAAGCATTCCGGCAATACACCGATTAAGTGCAAATAGTTGGATAGCTGGAACTCAGGTATCAGTTAGGATTTTTGATGGTACACTTTCGGAATTTGAATCGATTGACGAGGGAATAAAGTCTTGGAATACCCATACGAGTTGTTCGCTCATTAATTTTAAGGATGCAGTGCCAGATGTTGGAAGTGTTGACGACCCGATTGTGCCCTACGGCGAATTATGGATTGTGCGAAGCTACAACACACAAGTGTTTCCGATACTCGACGGACAAAACCAGATGATTTCATCTTATATCAGGGTGCAAAACGACTTCACGTCGGGGGTACCAAACGCCTTGAGAAATCTTCTTAGACACGAGGTTGGTCACACCTTTGGGCTGTTAAATGAACCCTATGGTCATCCAACGATTATGAGTGTCTATACAGAAATCACCTTATGTGACGATGAAGCAGTGCAAAGAGTCTATTGTCCGGCCCCGACTCCGACACCGACCCCGACACCTGAGCCGACGCCGATAGACATGTGTGATCCGGATCTTCCACAAAGGCCTGGGTCAGTTGAAGCTGGAGCCAGCTTGTTGCCGCCACCTCCAAGTTGCTGCAATAATTCGGTTGAACATGGCATTTGCTTATTAAACGGTGGGACGTGGGACGATTTTAACTGTAGCTGTGTGTCACCGATTGTTATCGATGTTGACGGCGACGGCTTTGATCTAACCAACGCTCAAAATGGTGTATTGTTTGACATCATGAACACAGGGGGTCACTCCCGTGTTTCCTGGACGGCAGCAGGGTCAGACGATGCGTGGCTTTCCCTTGACAGAAATAAAAACGGGAGAATCGACAGAGGTCGCGAACTGTTTGGTAGTTCATCACCTCAACCGCCATTGAGGCCGGGCGAGTTCAAGAACGGTTTCAGAGCTCTTGCGGTATTTGACAAGGTGAGGCGTGGAGGAAATAATGACGGACGAATTAGCCCGCAAGATCAGGTCTATGAGAGCCTTCGATTGTGGCAGGATATCAATCACAACGGTATTTCCGAACCAAACGAACTTTTCGGCTTAAGAGCTCTTGGCCTGAGATCGATTGATCTGGATTATACAGAACATCGGCGGCAAGATGAACATGGAAATTGGTTCAGACTTCGCTCGCGCGTTCGCGACTATTCCGGCAACCAACTTGGAAGGTGGGCCTGGGATGTATTTTTGGATGTTCATGACCCGTCTGAGAATATAGCAAGTAGGTCTGATGTCTTCAGTTCAAGGTCCATGTCTGCGCAAATTATAAATTCATTCAGACCGAATCAACGGGGATTGGAAGAATTTGTAATACACTAGCGACGACGTTCGGTTTGCATCTTCGCGTCTTTGCGTTAAAATTCCGCGCAAAAATGCGGAGCGAGACGGCTCCGCATTAATGATCGATAAGTTTGTTTTAGAACGTAGCGTTCGCGGCGGAGACGACCTTTTCCGCGGCGTCGGACATTCCTTCGGCGGGAATGATGCCGATGCCGGAATCGCCGAGCACGCGGCGGCCTTCTTCGACGTTCGTGCCTTCGAGCCGGGCGACGATCGGTATCGAAACACCGAGGTTCTTTGCGGCCGCGACAACGCCGTTCGCGACCATATCACAGCGGACGATGCCGCCGAAAATATTGATCAAAACAGCTTTTACGTTGTCATCGGCGAGCAAGATCTTGAACGCTTGTTCGACGCGTTCCTGCGACGCGCCGCCGCCGACGTCCAAGAAGTTCGCCGGTTCGCCGCCGTGGAGTTTGATGATGTCCATCGTGGCCATCGCGAGTCCGGCACCGTTGACCATACAGCCGATGTTGCCGTCCAGCTTGATGTAATTCAGGTCGAATTTCGACGCTTCGATCTCGAGCGGTTCTTCTTCGTTCAGGTCGCGGAGCTCCGCAAAATCCTTGTGCCGGAACATCGCGTTGTCGTCGAAATTCACCTTTGCGTCGAGCGCGATCAGGCGGCTGTCCTTCGTAAGCAGGAACGGATTGATCTCAACAAGCGATGCGTCCAATTTCTGATACGCTTCGTACAGCGAGAGCATAAATTTTGCGGCCTGATTGACGAGTTCGCCGGGAATTCCGAGTCCGAAGGCAAGTTCGCGAGCCTGGAACGGACGCAGGCCAACAGCCGGATCGATCGTTGCTTTCAGGATAAGTTCGGGCGTTTCTTCGGCGACCTTTTCGATGTCCATTCCGCCTGCGGATGACGCCATCAGAACATCGCGGCCGGTGCCGCGGTCAAGCGTTATGCCGAGGTAAAACTCCTTGTCGATCGGCAGGCCTTCTTCGATAAGAAGCGTTTTCACTTCGCGGCCTTCGGGGCCGGTTTGATGCGTAACGAGCATCATACCGAGCATTTCCGATGCGATCTGCTTTGCTTCCTCCGGCGATTTCGCGAGTTTAACTCCGCCGCCTTTTCCGCGTCCGCCGGCGTGGATCTGAGCCTTAACGACGACCACGTCGGTGCCGAGTTCGCGTGCGGCCGCTTCGGCCTCTTCGGCGGTTTTTGCGACGATCCCGCGCGGAACCGGCACGCCGTATTCTTTCAAAAGGGCTTTGCCCTGATATTCATGTATTTTCATAAACCTTTTGACCGGAGCAGCTTATCGCGGATGATGCGGGTTCGCTGTCATTTCGGATGTGCATTCTTCCGGTAGTGTAAACGTAATTCTACCAGTGAAATATGCTTGTTGACAATTTCACGCGTAACCGAACCGGGCATAAAAAATGCCCCGATCATCGGGGCACTTTGTCGGGTGGTGTTAGTTTTGCAGCTTTACGATCAATTTCAGCATTTTCCACTCGCCGTCATTCTCGATAAACTCGTACTCGAATTTTGTCGGAAGCGGCGAAGTCGGATATCTGCCGTTGGCCACAATTATCTGATAGCCCTGTTCGGTCCGGTACGACGGGTCGTCATCGTATTCCGGATCCATCGAAAGCGCCTTGGTAAGTATCGGCGTCACGGCCTTCTTATTGTCGGTGAATACCTTAAAGACCTCTTCGATCTTTTCTTCTGTGTAAGTACTCTTAAATTCTTTCGATGAGTCCGCATAGAGCTGCGAAAAATCCTCGGTGCTTATCGCGGATGAGAATTGGGCGGTCGTAGATCTGACCAATCCATCGACCAGAGCTTTTGACGGAGCCGAAGCATCGGTGTCGCCGAATCCGGTATTGTCGTCATCCGGAATGTCCGCGGTCCGCGAATTATCATAGGTGTTCTGGCCGGACCGGTTGTCGCTTCCGCCGCCCTGTTTTCCGAGGTCGCCAAGGTCGCCGCAGGTGCAGCCGAGTGCAATTGAAGCCACGATCAAAAAGGCGATAAGGCCATTGATCCTAGCATCTCTCCCAAATAATAGAGCCTTTATATTTTTCATTTCTTTGATCCTTTTGGTGTCAATGTTATTCCTTACGCCAGGGTTCCAAAAGCACGCTCCAACTTTCGGCGGTGCGTTTGAATTCTTCCCCGCATGTTTTTGAACGTTCGGCCGGCAGATATTTGCCGTCAACGATATTTTTGTACTTTTTCGGGTCGGAACCGTAGATCATACACAGCGAATTGTAGGCTCGCTGCGAAGAAAGTAAGTGATCGTCCGCCAAGGCGGCTTTTCCAAGTTCCGAATCTTTGCTCTCAAGCGTCAGGGCGTCGGCGGCCGCATAAACCGCGCGGATTCCGTCGTCGCCGAGTTGTGTTATGTTTATGAACGCCGAACACCTGTCGGCGGCATCCTCTTCGCTGCCGGTCGTCGGTATCTTATAGACATCGATCAGCGCGTGAGCGATCTCATGAAGAAAAACGAACCGTGCGGCGTCGAACATTTTAGCATAAGCCGCATCGTCCGGGATACCTGTTTTTTTGAATGACCGATAATAAGTTTCGAGCAGTTCGTAGCATATCGAAACCGTATGCGTATTCGGGTCGTATGCCGAATTTGCCTCGCCGCATTCCTTGACCTTTAGCGTAACGTCGCGCGGCATAATGAACGCGCGGTCAAGCTTGTCCGCGGCCTTTTCGAGCAGCTTTTCGTCGCGGATCTGCTGGTCGATCGCCGCGTATTTCTGATCCCGAACGGGTTCGTGAAGGACGACAAAATCGCCCTGATCGGGCTGTTTGAAACGTGCCGTCGGACGCTTCGGTTCGGGTGAGGGCTCGGCCGTATTCGCATTCGCCGCGGCCTGATCGGACGACGATGCCGAATCCCGGCCCGAACGCCAGATACACGCCGCCGATGCAAGCAGGGCGAGTGTTAAAAAAAACGTCAATGTGATCCGTTTGGACATCGCGGGTGAACGCGCAACAACAAAAAGAAAGACGTTGGAACGAAACTCTTTTTGCCGGGCAAATCATAACCACGCCGCATATGAACGACGTGGTTATTAACTTTCTGTGTTAATTCTCAACTACTGTGACTTTTCGACGACACCGACAAGCGTGCGGACGGCGACCGCCGTCGGGCCTTTTGCCTGATGCGGCCGAGCATTATCGCACCACGCCGTACCGGCAATATCAAGGTGCGCCCATTTCGCTTTATCGATGAATTCCTGAATGAAAACGGCACCCATGATCGTTCCGGCTTTCATCCGCGGACCGATGTTCTTGATATCGGCGATGTCGGATCTGATGCCTTTGCTGTATTCCTTTCCAAGCGGAAGCTGCCAGTAGTTTTCGCCGACGTCTTTGCCGACCTCGCGGATCTGATCGACGAATTCCTGGTCATTGCCCATTATGCCCGTATTGTGATCGCCGAGAGCGATGATGACCGCGCCGGTCAGCGTTGCCATGTCGATGATGCGTGTCGCTCCGAGCTTTTCGGCGTAGGCAACGGCGTCGGCAAGTACGAGGCGGCCTTCGGCATCGGTGTTCAGGATCTCGATCGTTTTGCCGTTCATCGCTTTGACGATGTCGCTTGGACGCGTCGCACGGCCGTCAGGCATATTTTCGACCGCGCCGGCAATGCCGATCACGGGAACGCTCGGTTTCAGAAGTGCGATCGCACGCATTGTTCCCAGAACGGTCGCGGCACCGGTCATGTCGTATTTCATCGCGCCCATATTCTCGCCGGGTTTAAGCGAAATGCCGCCCGTGTCGAACGTGACGCCTTTGCCGACGAGTGCGAGGAGTTCGCCTTTCTTCGCGGTCGATCTCGACGGCGTATAGCGAAGAACGATCATTTTCGCGGGCTGTTCGGAGCCTTCGGAAACGCTCAAAAGGGAATTCATCCCCAGCTTTTTCATTTTCGCTTCGTCCAAAACCTCGCATTTCAGGCCGACCTCTTTTGCCATTGCCTGGGCACGTTTCGCCATTTCGGTCGGATGAAGAATGTTCGGCGGTTCGTTCGCCAGGTCGCGGGTGAAATTCATCGAATCGCCGATCGCGTTTCCGCGGGCGATGCCTTTTTTCATATT
>CBFGSN010000140.1:0-6530 GCA_965651435.1 uncultured bacterium
TCGTCATCAAATTCATCGTCATTCATTATGCTGTTTTTGAGTTCCATGCCCGTATTTTGAACGTTATAGACACTGAATAAAAGAACGATTTTTATAAAATTCGATGGATCTTATGATAATGTTGGATTTAATAATATTAAGTTGCCTACAGGAGAACTCTATGAAGCGGCTGCCGTTATTTCTCTCAATTCTTTTTCTTTTGATCTTATCCGCGTATTCATCCGCTCAGGACACGAATCCCGTTTATGGCATCCTAGTCGATAATACGGGCACGATGCGTTTGCAATTTGCTGATGTTCAGAAGTTAGCATCCGCTTCGACCCAGAACGCCGCGGAGCACGGGATCGTCTCGCTGTTTGCTTTTCAAACCAAGGGCGAAGGTAACAATGCCATTGCGATCATCGCCGACGGAAACGGGTGGAGCACGCAAGCTGACATCTTCGAAAAATATATCTCCGGCCTTGAGGTCGTTCCCGGACACACCGACCTGCGTGACTCGATCCTTTCAGTTGCAGAAGCCGTCACGGCCAAGGCCGCTTCGGAAAGCTCCCCGGAAAAGATCGTCGTATTGATCACCGACGGCGAAGACAGGATCAGCCGCATATCCGAAAAGAATTTGATCAAGGAGTTGAAAAAAGAAGGTGTAAAGGTGTATGCGATCGGCCTTATTCAAGATCTCAGTTCGACTCGAAACGAAACAGGAAGAAGCCCAAAAAGCAACGCAGAGAATTTTTTGAAAAAGATGTCCCGCGAAACCGGCGGAAACGCCATTTTTCCTAAACTTAAGAAAGACGCGAATATCAAGGAACTGCTGAACGAAGTTTTCAAATGATCCGGCTTAGATCCTCAAAAGACAAAATCGACCGAACCGTCTCGAACGGTCACCGCAGACCCCGGCTTGCGCTTGTCCCGTTCTTTTGGAATGTCCGACAACTTCTGGATCGGTCTGCAAATGGATTACGATGCCGCTAACGCAAAAGACAGCCTCGAGGAAACTCTAAGAAAAATAAAACCGTGGAAGTTTGACGAGGTATAAGTTCAATACGATCTAGTTCTGATAAACCAAGTAACTCAGATCATCAGATCGTTCACGAATTAAACGGGCTGCAGTTCAGATACAAGGATCTTACGGACGGTTTGCGGGAGGTCGAGGACGTAGAAGCGATCCGCCGCAAAAGCATAATCCTCGCCGGATTCATCAATAATTCGCAAATAACCTTCGGCGTAAGCTTCTTTATCAGGGACAATGCGGTATAGTTTTCCCGTTTCGAGCGAAGCCGAATATCCGTCGTTATTCAGACACAGTGCAAATTCTGTTTTTCGGTTATCTTTCATACTAATCCAAAAATGGTAATTTCACCTTGAATTCACGTCTGCCAATTCCGTGAGCTTCATACCAATGGATCTCGGCTAATCGTATCTTACCACTTAAAAGCCGTACATGCGCAATACCTTTCCGCTTTCACCAGCGTCCGCGACCGTAAAACTTCCAGAGCCTTCGACGATCGCGAACACCAATTCCTGACGCAAACGTTTCGATGCCGGTAATTTCTCCGACGATCTCAAAATCCATACTTACAACCTTGCTTGCAAATATTCTCTAAGAGCATCGACGCTGATGCGCTCCTGTTCCCAGGTGTCGCGGTTGCGGACGGTGACGGCGGCGTCTTCGAGCGATTCGTGATCGACGGTGACGCAAAAAGGCGTGCCGATCTCGTCCTGGCGTGCGTAAAGTTTGCCGATGCCTCCGGTGTCGTCATAAACGGCGCGAAGCGTCGGCTGCAGATCGCGTTTGATCTTTTTCGCCATCTCGACGATCTCCGGTTTATTTTTCGCGAGCGGCAACACGGCGGCTTTGATCGGCGCGAGTTCCGGTTTTAATTTCAGGATGACGCGAGTTTCGCCTTTGTCGTTCGTGCGTTCTTCGTATGCGTCCATCATTACGGCCAGCAGCGTGCGGTTCACGCCGGTCGAAGGTTCGATGACATACGGATAAAAACGCTCGTTCGTCTGCGGATCGAAATACGAAAGGTCTTCGGTCGAATCCGGATTTATGCGCTTTCCGTCCGCATCGACCGGCTTTTTCGAATGCACCCGAAGGTCATAATCCGTCCGGTTCGCGATGCCCATAAGCTCGTCCCACTGCTTTTCTTCGTCTTCGCGTTCCGGAAAATAGCGATAAAGAAAATCGACCGTGCGGTCTGCGTAATGGGCGAGTTCGTCCTTTGCCTGTTCGTAAAGTTTGATGTTCTCGTGCGAAATGCCGAGCGAGTCGATCCATTCGCCATAAGCGTCGATCCATTCCTGATGAATACGCGGAGCGTCTTCGGGCCGGCAGAAATATTCCAGCTCCATCTGCTCGAATTCGCGTGTGCGGAAGATGAAATTACCGGGGGTCACTTCGTTGCGAAATGCCTTTCCGATCTGCGCAATGCCGAATGGCAGTTTTCGCCGCGATGTGTCCAGCACGTTCTTGAAATTCGTGAAAATTCCCTGCGCCGTTTCGGGCCGCAGATACGCTAGCGCGAGCGGATCGTCATCCGACGAAACGGCTCCGACCGTCGTGCGGAACATCAGGTTGAACGGCCTCGGTTCGGTCAGATCCGTCGAACCGCAGTTCGAGCAGATATATTTGCCGTCCGCGTCCCGGTCAAGTTTGTCCTGACGAAGCCGCGTTTTGCAGTCGCGGCAATCGACGAGCGGATCGCTGAAGGTGTCTTCGTGGCCGGAATATTTCCACACCAGGCGATTTTGAATGATCGACGAATCGAGGCCTTCGATGTCGTCGCGGCCGTAAACGAGCCAGTTCCACCAGCTCTTTTTTATGTTGTTCGCCAGCTCAACGCCAAGCGGGCCGTAATCCCACGAACTGCCGAGACCGCCGTAAATATCCGACGCCGGAAAAACAAATCCCCGCCGCTTCGCGAGAGAAACAATGGTTTCAATATTTGGTGCTGACATAAAAGTATCAAAATAAACCGGAAGAGAAATTTTACAATGAACGGAACGATACGTAAAACTACCCAAAATATTCTATTGAAATTGCGACCGGCCGGTGCTAAAATCCCGGTTATGACTACGAAAGATCTAGTTATTGAGTCAGTAAAAAATATGCCGGATGATGCCGTCATCGAAGACGCAATGGAGCGTTTGCTCATTATCGCGAAGATCGAACGCGGCACTGAACAAGCCGATGCCGGACAAACGATCCCTCACGAGGAAGTTAAACAACGTCTTTCAAAATGGCTGAATTAAGATGGACGCCTCAGGCCGCCGACGATCCCGTCGGCTTAATCAAGCCTCATTGCGTCGAGATCGCCCTGCCAATCGAATTTTCCCCGCAGCTTCCGGAGATCGGCCTGACGATGGAGCCGAAGCAACTGCTTTAGAGCAAACTCCACAACCTCTTGCTTTGTCTTCAACCCCGTTGCCTCGAGCGCATCCTGCAATAGCTGTTCGTCTATTTCGATATGTGTGCGCATTTATCTTTCAAGAGGTCCGATAAGCAAAGCAAATTTATTCTAAACAGTTATCAGTTTTTAGCTGACAGTTATCAGTTTTCGGAATTTTCAGTTCCGGGCTAAAGCTAAGAACTAAAAGCTGTCAACTGTTTTACACCGAGGCATTCGAATTCGTCGCGGCGGGCGTTGCCGAAGGTTTCGGCGTTACCGGAGCGATGCCGATCGCCTGTTGGTATATCGCGTAAATATTGGTTAGCCGGTCGGGCGAAGCCTGGTCGCGTTGTGCGAGCAGCGTGATTATCGCATCGCGGTCGGCGAACACGGCGTTGAGTTTTGTTTTCTGGTCGGCGGTGATATAGCCTTCGTCGCCTTTGTCGATCTCGGCCTGTAGACGTGTGAAAAATTCGCTGGTCTTTTGCCGAGCGGATTCGTATTCGCCGACGCGCGATTCGACTATGGCGGACGTCAGCAGATTTGCGATCTCGGCCTTGCGAAGCTGTGTCTGCGTAACGGCGGCATCGGCATTTGCCAGCCGCAATTTCAACCACATGGGAATAAATCCGATCAGAAACGCAATAAGCAGAAGCGCGATATAGATCGCCCAACGCGTGGCGGCCCGCTGGATCCCGGACGGTTCGCTTGTTTCATTCTCTTCCATTTTCTTTATTCCCTCCTATATGCCGGTAAAATTTGGAGCGGCTCGATTCCGAAGCCGCTCCGCGAATTATAAGCTAATTGACAGCAAACCGGAAATTATTCCGAATCGCCGCCGCTAGCTTTAGCTTTTTCCTCGGCAATGATCGCTTTGCGGGAAAGCTTGACCTTGTTGCCTTCCTTGCCGATACATTTGACAAGGATCTGCTGGCCTTCCTTGAGTTCGTCGCGGACGTCCTTGACGCGCCGGTCGGAGATCTCGGAAATGTGCAGAAGCCCATCGAGCCCCGGAAGTATCTCAACGAACGCACCGAAATCGACGATGCGCGAAACCGTTCCCATATAAGTTTCGCCGACTTCGGCTTCGGCGGTCAGAGCCTTGATGCGGGCGATGGCGGCCTGTGCGGCGTCGCCGTCGGCCGTCGCGATCGACACGGTTCCGTCGTCTTCGATATCGATCTTCGCACCGGTTTCCTCGGTGATCGAACGAATGACCGAACCGCCTTTGCCGATGACGTCGCGGATCTTATCCGGATTGATCTGCATGGTGATGATACGCGGCGCATACGGCGAAATTTCTTCGCGCGGTTCGTGTATCGCCTTGTCCATAATATCCAGAATAAAGAGCCGGCCCTTGCGTGCCTGTTCCAGCGCTTCCTGCAGGATCATCGCGTTTATACCCGCGATCTTGATATCCATCTGAAGCGCCGTTATGCCCTCGGCCGTTCCCGTAACTTTGAAATCCATATCGCCGTAATGGTCTTCCGCGCCGGCGATGTCCGTCAGGATCGCATAGCGGTTGCCTTCCATAACGAGTCCCATCGCGATGCCCGCGACCGGACGTTTGATAGGAACACCCGCGTCCATCAGGCTGAGAATGCCGCCGCAGACCGACGCCATTGATGATGAACCGTTCGATTCGGTGATGTCGGAAACGACACGGATGGTATAGGGAAATTCGGATTCATCCGGCAGGACGGCTTCGATCGCGCGGCGGGCAAGGTTTCCGTGGCCAGTTTCGCGACGCGACGTTCCGCCAAAACGGCCCGCTTCGCCGACGGAATACGGCGGGAAATTATAGTGCAGCATAAATCTGCGTTTTATTTCGCCGTTTTCCAGATCGTCCATATACTGTTCGTCCATTTTGGTTCCGAGCGTTGTTGAAACCATCGCCTGCGTTTCGCCGCGTGTGAACAGAGCCGAACCGTGTACGCGCGGAAGCCAGCCGACCTCGCAATCGATGCGGCGGATCTCCGAAAATTTGCGTCCGTCCGGACGGCGGCGGTTGCCGAGCATATCTTCGCGAAAGATCTTTTCCTTCAGATGCCCGAAGACCTTTCCGGCCATCGCGCGTTTGTCCGCGTCATCTTCCGGATAGCTTTCGACAACCTCGGCTTTCAACGCATCGACAGCGGCGTAGCTCGAAAGTTTGTCCTTTCCGGTCGTGTCGAGCGCTTCGCGAAGCCGTTCGCCGTAGCCTTTTTCGATCTCCGTAACCATAGCTTCGTCCAGCGGTGCCGGGACGAATTCGCGTTTTTCGATGGCTAGGGCCTTGCCGAGTTCCACCTGCCACAGGCACAGACGCTTGATCTCTTTATGAGCAAGCATAAGTGCTTCGAGCATAATGTTTTCCGGCACTTCCTGTGCTTCGGCTTCGACCATTACGATCGCTTCCTCGGTACCGGCAACGACCAAGTTAAGCTGCGATTCGCGGCGTTCGTCGTAGGTCGGGTTGACGACGTATTTTCCGTCGATCAGGCCGATGCGGACGCCCGCGATCGGGTTTACAAAAGGAATGTCCGAAAGATAAAGTGCACATGACGCACCCGTTATCGCCACGACATCGGGATCGTTTTCCGAATCCGACGAAACGACCGAAGCGACGATCTGCGTTTCAAAACGATAACCGTCCGGGAACAGCGGACGAACCGGCCTGTCGATCAGGCGGCAGGTAAGCACTTCTTTTTCGCTCGGGCGGCCTTCGCGGCGGAAATAGTTTCCGGGAATGCGTCCGGCCGAGTATGTATTTTCACGGTATTCGACCGTGAGCGGAAAAAAGTCCAGTCCCGCTTTTGCGGAACGCATGCTGACGGCCGTGACCAGCAGCATGGTTTCGCCGTATCTGATAATTACGGAACCATCGGCCTGTTTTGCGACCTTTCCGGTCTCAACGATCAATTCGCGGCCGCCGACCTTGATCGATTCTTTCAAGTATTTTTTCTTTGTCATCTGTTTACCTAAAAACAAAGACGGCCGAAGCTATGTCGTGAAGCTACGCCGTCTTTGGGATCACATTAAATTGTGTGCGCTCTTTTTTGTGTGTGGCCAAATCGCTGTCACGTTCAGCAGCCGCCGACAAATTCTTCGTAAGAACGCCATTGTATGACTCGAAGTAGTCAATCTAAAGTTTTCGAT
>CBFGSN010000141.1:0-6493 GCA_965651435.1 uncultured bacterium
AATCTGCAGCGCAAAGACCTCACTGTTTGGGAAGAAGCGGACGGCCTGGCCGCGCTCAGCGAGCGATACGGTTATACGCACGACGAGATCGCCAAACAAATAAGCAAAAGCCGTTCGACCGTGACGGAATTTCTGACGATCGCGGGTCTGCCGGAAAGTGTTCGCGAAAAATGCCTTGAGGCAAAGATCGATTCGAAATCTACGCTGCTCGGCATCGCACGGCAGTTCGACGAAGAAGCGATGCTTACATATACGGACGAACTAGTGTCCGGAAAACGGCCGAAGAAAGCTGCAAAGGCGAAGGCGGAAAAAGTTTCGGCCGCGGCTTCGGCGGAAAAGAAGAGCGTCGATGACGGCCGCACATTCACATACTCCGCTCGCGGTTTCAAACTCAACATAGAATTTTCGGAAAACGCTCCGTCAGGCCGAGAAGCCGTTCTTAAAGCGCTTAAGGAAGCATTTGCGTCCGTTAAGAATCAGAAAGGCTAAGTATTATAGTGCTTAAACCTCAGGATTCGCTGCATTTTCATATTACATAATCTTTATTATCAGACGCAGTGGGTGTATGTTACCTTCCGGCTCTTTGGCTCGCATCGTGATATTTCCCTTTTATCTTTCCGTTGGATCGAATCCATTTTTTAGCCGTTAGTGATCAGCTTTCGGATGCAAGTCCGTTAGCCGTGAGTTTTGCATGGAGTACAGTTGTTAGCTGTTAGCCGTAAGCTGTTAGCTTTCGGATGCAAGACATTTCTTCGGCGCGACGGATGCGGCCCATTAGCTGTCAGCTTCGGCTGGAATTCAGGTTTTAGCTGTTAGCTGTAAGCTGTTTGCTTTCGGATGCAAGGTAGTCCGTCATTCAGTCCGCCATTCATCACATATTGCATAATCTGCAGAAAAACATCATGTGTTGCATTTCTGCTGTTGACACACCTGCAACAGATGATGTATGGTTGCTTCACTATTAAAAAAAATACAGCACATGATGCAGAGTATTAGAACTCCGATCCGATAGGTTTACTTTAACAATTCAATTTTTGTAAGCAGTACCTTTTATTGTCATAAAGTCTTTTTCCCGGAAGATCTGCTCGATACGTCACACGAGGACAGGTATGGCAAAACGCGAAAAGCCGAACACGGCGAAGATCGTTAACTCCAACGGAAAGCACGGCAGCGTTCCGGCGGAAAACGATGCCAGGACGATGCTCGAATCCCGGTTCGACAAGGCTCAGACGAATCTGAGTGCGAGCCGTCGTCGCTTGCTCAGCCAAATACTTGCCGAAGCGGACGAAACGTTCTTTCTTTCATCACGCGAACTCGGCCGCCGGTACAATGTCGATTCGGCAACGATCGTCCGCACGGTTCAGGCCCTAGGTTATAAGAAATTCGCGGATTTTGCCCATGATCTTCGCAATCATTTCGTCACGCAGATAACGCCATATACTGCTCTGCGTGCGGCAACGCAAAAGAAACGCAGCGTCGCGGATTACGTTCATCAAAGCCTCGAACAAGATGTAAAGAACATTACTTCCCTCAAATCGCAGATAGACGCGAACAAGATCGTCGAACTCGCAAAACAAATTAACAAAACACGCCGGATAATTGTCGTCGGCATCGATTTCGCCGCTTCCCTTGCGATCTCGCTTGCCTACGGCCTGGTCCGCGTCGGCCGCGATGCCGAGGCTCCGACCGGCAGCAGCGGTTCAATACAAAACAAAATAAACGTGATGACCGAAAAGGATATGCTCATCGCTATCAGTTTCGGAAAATGCTTGCGCGAGACGGTGGAGGCGGCCCAGCAGGCTCGTCGCCGAAACATTCCGACATTCGGAATTACGGACAGCGACCGAAGCCCGATCGGGTTGATCTGTGACCAGCACGTTACGGCCTCGACGGAACGCGCATCTTTTATTGATTCATACGTCGCCCCGACGGCTGTGATAAACGCGATCCTTGTCGCATGTGCGCACAGCCAGCCGAAACGGGCGTTGAAAATGCTCGAACAATTCGACAAGGAATCGGCATCCGCGCGGCGGTGGTATGAAAATAACGGAACTTCTTCGAACGGCTGAGGCTGCCACTGTCCACGGCTTTCGAAGAACTAACGCACCCACACATTAAAGCGGCAAAGAAGAATAAGGTTTACGGTTCAATAGTTTCTAATTCCCGTTTGGAGAGAGGATGAAAATGGAAAAGTTCAGGAATTTTATCGGTTTTTGTGTAGTAGTTTTGTCTGTGGGAGCCTTCAATTCGTTCGCGCAAACGACCACGTCAACCATCGAAGGCACCGTGACCGATCAGAACGGAGCGGTCATCGCCGGAGCGTCGGTCACGGCGACCGGCTCGAATTTGGCTGCCGAGCGGACGGCGGTCACTGATTCGCAGGGAAATTATCGGCTTGTCGCGCTTCCCGCCGGAACTTATCAGGTTAAATTCTCCCAAACAGGTTTTGCCGAGCAGACAACGAATTTCGAACTGACGCTCAACCGCACGGTGACGCTGAATGCCGTTCTTGCGGTCGGAAGTGCCGAGGCGACCGAAGTCACGGTGTCGGGCGGCGAGGTTGCCCTTATAGACAGCACGGCTTCGGAAACGGGGGCGACCGTTACTCCGCGGCAGATCGTTGAACTTCCGGTTAACGGCCGAAATTACCTCGACCTGATGCAGCTCGTCCCGGGCACGGCGATCAACCGCCAGGCGAATCCGGATGGCGACAACGCAAATCCGGTCCTCGGTGAACGAAGCGGCAACAATAACTTTTTCATTGACGGCCATTCCAATAAGGACACCGTCAACGGCGGGGCCGCGGCTCCGTTCAATCAAGAAACTATCGCGGAATTCCAGGTTCTGACGACCGGTTTTAAGGCGGAATTCGGCCAAGCGTCCGGTGCCGTTGTAAATGTCATTACAAAGAGCGGCGGCAATTCTTTCCACGGCGTTGCTTCGCTGTTTCATCGAAACGAGGCTTTCGATTCATCAAATTCGCTCGATCCGGAGGTGACCGAACCGCAGGGACTTCGCCGGTTCGATTACAGCATAGCCGGCGGCGGCCCGATCTGGAAGGACCGCATCTTTTTCTTCGGTTCGATCGAGCGCATACAGGAAAACCGTGTTCCCGAATATAGATACTCCGACTTCCCTCCGGCTCTGGACAATCTTTTACACGATCAGGAAGACCCGCTTGACGGGCCGCAACGCGACCGCGAGATCAGAAGTTTCTTAAAGCTTAATCAAAGCTTTGGCCGCCACCAGCTTGTCCAAGAGGTTAACTATACGAACGGATACAGCCGCGGCGCCGGAAACGGCATTCCGTCGTCCCGTCGTAACACCAGCGCACGCCACCTGATGCTCGGTTTCGGCGACACGATGATGCTGGGCGACATCGGCGATCCCTGGCTGGTGACGCTTCGCGGAACGTACCGCGGTGAACCGTCGGACAATAGGCCGGCAAATCCGGAGATAGCCGGACTGACAACTCTGAACTCTTTCATCGAGCCGCAGGTGTGTCCGCCGACATGCGGATTTTTCGGCGGCCCGGACGATCCGCCGAGCGTAGGATTCGGCAGCGCTGCGTCGAATTCGAATCTTCATCAAAAATACACGTCCTTTACGGCAAGCGTTGATAAGATGTTCGGCGATCATGAATTGAAGTTCGGATGGCAGTTCATGCGGACAAAAGTTGACGGGATCGATTCCCAAACTTTGACGAATCAGGTGTTCGCGACGGTCGATGACTATCTGAATTTTGGGCCGCTGAACAGCGGTATATTCCTTCTGTTAGTTGGCGGCGGGCCGGATCAAGAAGCTAGCGAGATACATCTGAAGAACAATTACAACGGCCTGTATGTCCAGGATGATTGGCGGCTTCGAAAAGATCTGACGCTTAATCTTGGCCTTCGCTGGGATCACGATTCCGAATTCTCCTCGAACAAGAATTTTGCCCCGCGGATCGGCGTCGCATGGTCGATCACGCCGAAGACCGTTCTTCGGTCGCACTTCGGCGTGTTCTATGATCAATTTCGACTTGGCTTGGTCAGGCAGGTTCCGGCGTTCGGCGGCAGCGACCGCAGAACCGTTCAGTCACTCTACTTCCCTCGCGGTTTTTACGGCTCACCGAGTCTGGTTTCGATGCTGGCTTTCGCAAGCGGCCTTCCCGGCCCATGTCTTTCGAACCGGCTGACGGATGCCGAGATCCAGAGCCAGGGTGCAACGTGTCCGCTCGGCGGCGGCCCGATGGTGGGCGTGGACAGATTGAACAACGTCGTCGCGCCGGGACATACTCCGATCCCGGCAAATGCGGTGATAAACATCAGCAATATTCAGGCTCTGTCGGGTTTGTCGCCGGACGAATGGCTGGTTCAGGCCGCTGCGGCCATCGGCCAACCGGCAGGCTATTTCGAGTGGGGACAGTTCGGTATTCTCAATAATCCGATAATTCCGCCGGCTCCGACGCCGACGGCCGTGGACAGCACCTTTAAAACGCCGCATACGCTAAGCTTCAGCGTAGGTATCCAACGAGAACTAACGCGGGACATGGTGATCGGCGTCGATTATTATCATCGCGAAATGCGCGACCTTCTCGGCGTTCGTCTGAGCAATCTCGCGTTCAGGTCACGCGTTGCAGGGATCGGTAGAAGCTTTGATCCGCCCGGGTCGCCTGAACTCCGTACTTTCGGGCCGTTCTTCGAAGGAAAATATGACGGGATCGTCGCGAGCTTTACAAAGCGGCTTTCAAACCGTTATCAGATCGGCGCGAGTTACACTTACGCTAAAGCGACCGATAATTCGCTGGGCATCAACACGGCGGGGACGGATCAGTTCATCGGTATCGCGCCCGTCGTTGTCGAACCGTGTCCCGCATCCGACCCGGGCTGTACCCCGCAAACGAACGAGCACGGTTCGTTCATCAGCAGAAACGGAAATTTCGTCGCACAGGCAGGAACTTTTGTGAACGGACCTGATCTTGACAAAGGCCCGTCGGATCTATCGCTCGATCATATCTTCCAGGTAAATGGATTGGTCGATCTGCCGTGGAAATTCCAGGTCAGCGGGATCTTTCGTGCCCAAAGCGGTTTCCATTTCAGCAAGTTCGACGAACTTTCCCGTGATCCGGACGGCAACGGAAATTTCAATTCGATCGATTTCACCGCCGGCCGGAACGCATTCACCGCACCACCTTTCGTGAACGTCGATCTTCGCGTCGCCAAAAGGTTCGATTTCGGTGAACGCGTGAACGTTCAGCTGCTGTTCGAATTTTTCAACCTGTTGAATCGTACGAATCCGCGGTCCGTTTTCACCCGCGAAGGACGACCGACGGAACCGTTCGGCGAAACCTGGCAGAACCTTGAGGGACGCGAAGGACAAGTCGGCATCAGGATCTCGTTCTGATCTGCCGTCGAATGAAACGAAGTGCGGCATTTCGGCTGCCGCACTTTATGAGATGATCTGCCGAATCTGAGAATGATAATGAGACAACCGATACTTTTATTGACGTTTGTATTAACGTTTGCGGCCACGGGTTTGACCCAGGGCACACGGATGTTGCGGCATCCGGCGGTCAGCCGAACTGCGGTCGCATTCGAATACGCAGGCGATCTTTGGACAGTTTCGCGAGACGGTGGAGCGGCAAAACGCCTGACGGCGACGCCCGGCGTGGATATTGATCCGTTCTTTTCGCCCGATGGTTCGCGGATAGCATATTCGTCCACCGTTGCGGGCAACACCGACGTTTATATAATGTCGGCGAACGGCGGCGACCCGACGCGGCTCACGTTCCATCCGGCCAATGACCGTGTTAAAGGCTGGACGCCGGACGGCAGTTTTATCATCTTTGAATCGGTAAGAACAAGCGCACCGCTCGAATCTCCGGCGCGTTTGTGGAAGGTCAGCCCGAGCGGCGGACTTGCGGAAGCTCTGCCGATGCCGCGGGCGTTTTCGGCTTCGTATTCGCCGGACGGATCTAAGATCGCTTACGAAGAGTTCCCTTTCGCAATGTTCGCTCCGTGGTTCGAAGCAAGCTATTGGCGGCACTACCGCGGCGGCCGAACGCATCCTATATCGATATTCAACCTGAGCGACAATTCGGTCGAAAAACTTCCGTGGACAAACAGCAACGACGCCTGGCCGATGTGGGTAGGCGACACGATCTATTTCGTTTCCGACCGCGATTTTACCTCGAACATTTACGCCTACGACACGAACACAAAAAAAGTAACAAAGGTCACGAACCACAAAGGTTTTGACGTAATGACGGCTTCATCCGGCCCTGACGCGGTCGTTTACGAACAGGCCGGATATATCCACATTATCGATACGAATTCCGGAAGATCAAAGCAGCTGAATATTCAAGTAACCGGCGACCTTCCCTGGACGCGACCGCAGTTCAAGAAAGTCGGAAACATGATCCGCAGTGCGCAGCTTTCGCCGACCGGCGTGCGCACGGCCGTGGAAGGACGCGGCGATATTTTCACGGTGCCGACGTCAAAAGGCGATTACA
>CBFGSN010000142.1:0-6492 GCA_965651435.1 uncultured bacterium
GCACCGTTCGGAGTTCCAGCTTCAGCTGGCTCCTGCGATCACCGCGACAAACCTTATTGCCACCTAAAGGTGGAACTCCAAGCGGTAACAAAGTCTTGACTTTATATTTAGATACGGCGTATGTTTGGGCAGAACTG
Organism: uncultured bacterium; assembly: GCA_965651435.1. GTDB lineage: Bacteria > Acidobacteriota > Blastocatellia > Pyrinomonadales > Pyrinomonadaceae > OLB17. Next base: position 138 of record CBFGSN010000142.1, read on the forward strand.
ACCTGATCATGCGGTAAGGTAAAGCCGGTTAGTTAACTAATGATCTCAATGTTCCGAAGCGGAAAAGGAAAAATAGGATTGTTCTTCCTGTTTGTGGCGTTTTTGCTGCTTGGCTGGCTGCTTTTTAAGATCTACATCTCGCCGGATGTTCATGACGAAAGCGAGATCACTTTACCGAAGGTTTTAGCGGCCAGATCGGTTTGCAAGCAAGTCCCGACACCCGAGGATTTCGAACCGATCAGCGCCACTTGGGGCCAAAGGATCGGAGCACCGCATGCTTGGTATAGAACGAGTTTCACGACAAGGATGAGCTTTGACCAGATATATGCATTTTATTCCGAGCGGCTTCCAAGTCTGGGATTTGAAGGCGGTTATAAAGTGGAATCAGTTCGCGAATGGCATATAAAAGCTTCAAAGGACGATATCCCGGTCACGATCGGGTATCGTACATCGTATTATGGATTGCCGGAAACGATAAAAGCTCTGCTCGGCTACCCTGTTTGGAATGTTTACATAGATTGCGATGCCGGCCAGAAAAATATTCAATGAATCCGGTGCGGGCGAGTTCAGCTCCGACGTGTTCATCGAGCCTCGAATGGACGACTCCGGCCTATGATGACCTTGGAAGAACCACGAGCGTAACAAAGCGAACTACGACAGGTCGATGTTGTGAAGTGAAAGAAATGTTTTGACGACGAGCGGGTCGAATTCGATCGCGGACCATTCCACCAGATATTTTATAGCCTCCTCGAAGCTGCGGGCTTTTCGCCGCGGCCTGTCCTGTGTCATTGCGTCGAAGGAATCCGCCACGCGAAGGATGCGTGCGGCGAGCGGTATCTGTTCGCCTTCGATCGCGTCCGGATAACCGGAACCGTTCCACCATTCATGGTGCCAGCGGACGAGAAGCTGGACGGCACGCGGCAAACCGAGCTTTGCCGTTTCCTGTTCGCCGATGACCGGATGCCGCTGAAGGTCGAGCCGTTCGTCCATACGCAGAACGCGGTGTTCGTGGATGTAGCCGCGGTTCATCGTCATTTCGCCGATGTCGTGGACGAGAGCGGCCTGCTGCATCATCGTGCGGTCGTGCATCGAAAGTTTGAAACGCGCGCCGAGCGCGTCCGCGATCTCCGCTATCCGAAGCCCGTGCGCGTGCGCATATCCTTCGAATTCGTCGATCTTCGAAGAAAGGTCCAAAAGTTTGTCGTCGATAACCGGCCGTTCGGCAAAGGTGCTTTGCATCAAATACAGTTTCGATTTTTAACGAAAATTTTTCAAGTCCGAAAATTTAACGCTGCGTGAGTTCGCGTATCTGACGGAGCATTTCCATCGCTTCTTTATGATCCGGTTTTATCGCCAGCATGCGGACGAGTTCGCCTTCGGCGCGTTTGAGCAGATCCATTTCGATGAAAAATTCGATCAGCATAATGCGGAATTCGATGTTTTCGGGTTCCATCTTTATCGCCGTCTGCAGTTCGGATTCGGCTTTGTGTTTGCTGTTCGGGTCCGCGGTCAAAGCCTGGCCGTAATAGGCGTGATACTGGGCGTTGGACGGGTCGATGTGTACGGCGCGCGCAAGATGCGGGATCGCCGCCGCGAGATCGTCCTCGGCAAGTAGGTCGAAACCGGCCTGAAAGCTTTCGCGGGCCGTGATGTCTTTCTGCTCGGCGTCGCTCGGAAGATCGGCAAGCCCGGCGGCACGGCGCTTTTCGATCTTTTCGAGTTCCTTGCGCATCTTGAAATCGTAATTTTCGCGGAGGCTCGGATTTTTAAGCGTTTCGTATGCCTGAGCGATATTCGAAAATGCCTTCTGCACGCGTGCGGCGAGTTCCGGTTCGCTTCGGTGAAACCGGTCCGGGTGAAACTGTTTCGCCAGCCGAAAATACGTCTGCTTGATCTTTGCGGCGTCCGTTTTTAGATCGACGCCGAGCGTTTCGTAATGCGTCAACGCTTTGTCGATGCGCTCCAGATATTCTTCGACCGTGAGTTCTTCCGCGATCTCCGGTTTCGGCTCATCGACGGGCGGCTTCGGTTCGGGAGCCGCGACATACGCACTGTTCACCGCGGCCGAACGAACCTTCGAAACTTTTGCATCGCGGATCGCAAGGAGCTTTTGCGAAGGTATCGCGGCGTTCCAATTCATACGCAAAACATCGCCGCCGATCCACAGATCGTACAGCGACCGGATGGCCGTGTTTTCGGGAAGACCGCATTTGTCGATGATCTGACGAAGCGAAAGATCGTTTTCGCCGATAGTTTCGAGCAATGCCTTTTCATGCTGCATCAAGCCGTTCGCCGGGTTTTCGCCTGAAGTGCGGACAAAGGTTTCGTCCATGCTCCGAAACCTGCCGAAAACGAATGAACCCGGAAGGCAGCGCGCGTATTGCCGAAGCATTTCCGTAACGCCGACCTTGAATTTCATGTCTTCGCGAAGCCGGGCAAGCGGGCTGAACGTCCACGTTCCCTCGGTCCACGAAAGAGCGTCGGTCATGATCGCTTCGATCTGCGCGACGGTAAATTCGTCTATCTGTTCCTTTGTAAATTTGCCGATGTTCTGAAGTTCGGCCGCGAGCCGGCGGTCGTCCGCAAATTCCGGGCATTTTGCAAGCACGGCTTTATCGACGGCTTTTTTCTCCAGAAGAATGCTGAACAGCCGAAAGCCGCGGGCGTTCGACACGGCAAAAACGATCTCGCCGCCGCTGAAATAAATTATCGTTTTCTGCGAACCGTTCGCGATGCGCAAAGAACCGTCGAGCCCCGCCTGACGGATCTCCGCGGCGATCTCGGCCGGCGGATTTGCGGCGATGCTTCCGTTTACTTCGAGCTTGTTCTGATCTTCCATGCGTTCTGAAAAGGTTGTGCCGATTCGGTGAGTCAAGGAGTTCGGCACCGTTCGTATTATAGCAAAGAGCGGCCTTCAAGGGCGAATTTTTTCGTGTCCGCCTCGCGCCGCGAAAAACTTTGAAATGTCATTTCTAGTATGCCCGTTCGGTGCGATAGAATTTTTCGGTCAGATGCGTTAGATCGATGAGCGAAAACATAGAAATTCGCGAATGTACGACATTCGAAGAACTGGAAAACTGCGTAAGCCTTCAGCGCGAAGTGTTCGTGCTGCCGGATATTGAACTGTCGCCCGTGCGTCACCTGGTCGTTACGAAGAACGCGGGCGGTTTTATTCTTGGAGCTTTTGCCGGTAGAGAACTTATCGGATTTGTGCTGAGCGTACCGGCGTTCCTTCGCGGCGAACGGGCGATCTATTCGCACATGACCGCGGTAAAAGCGGGCTATCAGAGCTACGGCACCGGAGCAAAACTGAAATGGGCTCAGCGAACGCGTGCTCTTGGCGAAGGCATCAGAACCATAAAATGGACGTTCGAACCATGGAAGGCGCGTAACGCTTTTTTCAACCTGGAAAAGCTCGGCGCCGTGGCGGTCGAATATCAGCCGAATTTTTACGGAGTAGATTATGCAACTTCCGCCGCCGTCGGCAAACGCATCGGGCTTGCCAGCGACCGGCTTTTCGCCGAATGGTATCTGGAAAGCGAAAAGGTCCGCACGCTCGCCGCGGGTGAAAAATACGTCGAAACACGAACGCCGGAAGCCGAGATCGCCGTCACTCCGGATTGGGCGGAGCTTCTGAATTCGGATATTCCGGGAGCCCTCGCCGAACAGGAACGCCTGAAAAAAGAATTCGGAACGGCGTTCGGAAATGGCCTCGTCGCCGGCGGATTTGTGCGTGATGCGGGCGAGCCGAAGTATTTGCTTTTCAAGCGGTAAAAATATTGACCCGCCGGTATAACCACGGTTATACTTAGAATATGAAAACAGCGATATCAGTTCCCGACGAAGTATTCGAACTAAGTGAAAAGCTTGCGAAAAAATTAAAAGTTTCGCGCAGTGCTGTATTTGCCATGGGCGTTGAAAAATTAAAGGACGATCTGGATCGCAATGCCCGCATAGCTCGTATAAATAGGGTCTGTGATGAAGTAGATACGTCCGTCGATCCGGTTCTGAAGGAATACACACGAAGGAAACTCCGAAATATTGAATGGGAATAAGGCGCGGACAGATCTATTGGACCGACTTAGGAGAGCCGCGCGGTTCCGGGCCGGGTTTTGCTCGCCCCGTCGTTGTTATACAAGACAATGATCTGAACGACGCGCGAATACACACAGTCATTATCGCCGTGATAACGTCCAATTTGCGGCTTGCCGCGATGGATGGGAACGTTCTGCTTACACCGAGACGGAACGGCATCCAAAAATATTCGGTTGTAAACGTGACGCAGCTTTATACGGTTGATAAGGTCGAGCTTATCGAACTGATCGGAACCGTCACGAAAGCAGAGTTGGATGAGATCGATAAAGGTTTGTTGAGAGTTGTTTCATTAGAAAAGAAACCGAGCTAAACAAATGAGACCAAGCGACGAGCAAGTTACGGCCGAGATCGAAAAACTCCGTGCGGAGATAGAGCACCACAACGAGCTTTATTATCAAAGGTCCGAGCCCGAAATATCGGACCAGGAATTTGATGCGCTGCTGCGGCGTCTGCAGGAACTGGAGGCCGAGAATCCGGAACTTGTAACGCCGGACAGCCCGACGATGCGCATCGGCGGCAAAGCCGACAGCCTGCATCCTTTCATTCACAAAGTCCCGCTGATGTCGCTGGATAATTCCTACGACCTCGACGACCTGAAAGCCTTTACCGAACGATGCGAACGGCTCGCCGAAGGCAGAGTGCTCGAATACGTCGCCGAACTGAAGATCGACGGTTTGAGCGTTGCACTTCATTATGAGAACGGCATTTTGAAGGTCGGGGCGACCCGCGGCGACGGCACACGCGGCGATGACGTAACGCAAAATGTTCGCACGATACGCTCGATCCCGTTGAAGCTGAAGCATCCGGGCGAGGCGGAGATCGAGGTTCGCGGCGAAGTTTTTCTTTCGCGGTCGCAATTCGCAAAGATCAACGCCGAACTCGAGATGCAGGGCGAGAAAACATTCGCGAATCCGCGTAATTCGGCATCCGGAACGCTGCGAATGCTCGATTCGGCGATCGTCGCGTCGCGGCGGCTGGATATGTTTCCGTACGACCTTTTCACCGGTCCGCAAAAGATGTTCGCGACGCATTGGGAAAATTTTGAATGGCTGGAAAGGAATGGTTTCAACGTCAATCCGCACCGCCGGAAATGCTCGAATTTCGAAGAGCTGACAGAGTTCATCGGCGAGATCGAACCGCTTCGCGATACGTTCGATTATGATATCGACGGTGTCGTTGTAAAGGTAAATTCGACCGCTCTCCAGCAGGAATTCGGCGCGACGACGAAAGCCCCGCGTTGGGCGATAGCATATAAATATCCGGCGCGGCAGATGACGACAAAGCTCGTGGGCATCGAAATAAACGTCGGCCGAACCGGTGCGCTTACGCCGGTCGCTTTGCTCGAACCGGTATTGCTGGCGGGCACGGTCGTTTCGCGTGCGTCGATGCACAACGAAGACGAGATCAAGCGGCTCGATGTGCGGATCGGCGACACTGTGCTGATAGAAAAAAGCGGCGAGATAATTCCGCAGGTGCTTGGCGTCGTTGCGGCAAAACGCGACGGCAGCGAAACGGAATTCGAATATCCGACGGTTTGTCCGGTGTGCGGTTCGCCTGCCGTCCGCGTCGAAGGCGAAGCCGCCCGCCGCTGCATAAATGACGTTTGCCCGGCGAAGCTGAAGGCCCGTATTCTGTATTTCGCATCGCGAAAGGCGATGGATATCGAAGGCCTCGGCGAAGTTCTGGTCGAAACATTGGTCAATAACGGAATGATCCGCGACGTTGCCGATCTTTATCAACTTTCGAAAGAGCAGATCTCCGACCTTGAACGAAAGGCGGAAAGATCGGCGGCGAAGCTGATAGATCAGATCGAAGCGAGTAAGGAACGCGGGCTTCAGCGGCTTTTGTACGGTCTGGATATCCGCCACGTCGGCGAACGCTACGCGAAGATCCTTGCCAATCATTACCGAAGCATCGAAAAACTAGCGGCCGCAAGTGTCGAAGAACTCGATGCGATACACGAGATCGGCCCGGCGGTCGCCGAAAGTATTTACGCGTGGTTCCGCGAACCGGTACATATCGATATCGTCGAACGGCTGAAAGCCGCCGGCGTAAGAACCGATGTCGATGCCGCAAGCACCGCTGATCTGGACGAACGCTTTGTCGGCAAAACTTTCGTACTGACCGGAAAGCTCGAACAATACACCCGCGACGAAGCCGCCAAGCTTATCGAACAGCGCGGCGGCCGCGTATCTTCGTCCGTCAGCAAAAAGACCGATTTTGTCATCGCCGGAAGCGACGCGGGCTCAAAACTCACAAA
>CBFGSN010000143.1:0-6369 GCA_965651435.1 uncultured bacterium
AATTCCGGTGATCTCCAGACCCGATCTGCTAATAAATAAGCGAACGATGAACAGGCCTAAAGACCTAGGTGGCATTGCTTGGCTCCAAAATAATTGACAAGCAGTTCCATCACATAGGCACATAGAGAACATAGAAGAATGACTATGTTTCTTTATGCGAATATGTCGTTTTATCCGGCCAGAGCCGCGGTCATTTTTTCGACAGCCTTTTCAAGATTCGCCATCGACGTCGCGTATGAAATGCGCAGGAATCCGGGCGAGCCAAAGCCCGTGCCGTCTGTAACGACGACGTGAGCTTCGCTCAACAGATGATCGGCGACCGCCGCCGAATCGGGAAATCTGTCGCCGATAAGTTCGCGGACGTCGGCAAATGCGTAAAACGCACCTTCCGGCATATTGCATTTTATGCCATCTATTCCGTTCAAAGCCGGTATCAGCCAGTTTCGCCGGAGTTCGTATTCGGCCAGCATTTCTGTCACGGCCCGCTGCGAAGCTTCGGCATTGTTCAGAGCTTTCGCGCAGGCGTACTGCACGAACGCCGTCGGATGCGTTGCCGAATGGCTTTGGAGTTTTATCATCGCCGCCGTCCATTCGGCCGGAGCGATCGTGTATCCGCTTCGCCATCCGGTCATCGCATACGTTTTCGAAAAACTTCCGGCAACGCATATGTTTTCGCGGATCTGGCGCGGCAGGGCCGCCGACGAAAATACCTCGGCCGGTCCGTAAACAAAGAACAAATAGCATTCGTCCGTGATCACATAAACACCGCGTTCGGCACAAACGGCGAAGATCTTTTCGAGTTCCGCTCGCGGAATGACGCGTCCCGTCGGGTTGTTCGGCGAATTAACGATAAGCAGTTTCGTCCGGTCGGTTATCGCATCGCGGACGGCATCGGCGGTCAGGATAAAATCTGTCGGTTCGGTGTCAATGATGACGTTCTTTGCCCCGCAAAAATTCACGATCTCCGGGAAAGTGACCCAATACGGGCTCGGGATAAGCACTTCGTCGCCGCGATTGAGCAGTGCACACGCGGCATTGAACAAAGCCTGTTTGCCGCCGCACGCCGCAGCTATCTCGTTCATCTCCAGGTTCGCACCGAACCGTTCTCCGTAAAAATCGACGATCGCGGTGCGAAACATCTTTAGGCCCGCGCTCGGCGTATATTTCGTGAAATGTTCGGCGAGGCCTTCGCGGGCGTATTCCTTTATAAATTCGGGCGTATCGAAATCGGGTTCGCCGACCGACAGGTCAATGACATCGACGCCGCTTTCGCGTAATGCGGCCGCGGCCTGTGCCGCTTTCAGCGTCGCGGAACCGTGCATCGCCGCGACATCTTCGGATACGGGAAAAATATTGGACATATTAGCTATCTTAACCAAAGAAAAAAAAGGTGCAAGCCGAAGATCAACTGCCGAGCTTTTCGCGCATCTTGCGTTCGACCAGGTCCGGTATCAATCCGGCGACGCGGCCGCCGAGTTCGAAAACCTGTTTCATCAGCGTCGATGACACGTAGGAATATTCTTCGTCCGCCATAAAAAAGACGGTTTCGATGGAAGGTTCGAGTTTGCGGTTCATCAGAGCCATTCGCAGTTCGTATTCGTAATCGCTGACGGCACGAATGCCGCGGACGATCGCGGCGGCACCGCGGCGTTTGGCAAATTCGGCGGTCAGCCCGAGAAAGCTTTCGACCGAAAGTTCGCATCCGTCGTGTTCGATGCCGGCGACGACCTCTTCGATCATAGAACAACGCTCTTCGACCGAAAACATCGGATGTTTGTCCGGATTGTTGAGCACGGCGATGACGATCTCATCAAAAAGCGGCGCGGCACGGCTGATGACGTCGAGGTGGCCGTTGGTCAAAGGGTCGAATGAACCGGGAAAGATCGCTCGTCGCATATTATTTTGCATTGTAAATCTATTCGCGGAAACCGCAAACTGCGGCGGGCGGATAAGTTTAGCCTCTGTGATAATTACAATGTAATTACATTTCGTAAATCTTTTGTAAGAATATCGGTTTTGGGTGCTTTGTTTTTGCGAAAAAGTGGTAATATTTGATGTTGACACGAACACACTAGAAAAAAATAAGGTCAGTATGGAAAACAACGGTCAGGCTGCGGCATTTTACGACCTCGAAGGCACGCTTGTCAGCACAAATCTGGTGCATACGCTGGCGTTCTATACGCAGCGGCAGCAGGGAATTTGGCAAAGCGCGAAAAAAAGCATCGGAACGCTGGCAAAACTTCCGCTGTTCGGCGTTGCGGAGCTTTATTCGCGCAATGTTTTTAATGAAGTATTTTTTCGGAGCTACGAAGGCATCTCGCAGGACCGTTTACGGTATTTTTCGGACGAACTTTTTGAGGAAGTGTTGAAACCGGCCGTGTTTCCGGGCACGCGCGAACTGATCGAACAGGGAAAGAAGATCGGCCAGCGTCAGGTGGTATTGACCGGCGCGTTGGATTTTACGATACAGCGGCTGATGGAATATCTGGAGATAGACGATTACGTCGCGAATCGGCTCGAATTCGTGAACGGTTATGCGACGGGACGCGTTCTGCCGCCCGTGATGGCCGCCGCAACAAAAGCGAAATGGATACGCGAATACGCCGAACGCGAGAATATAAACCTCAGCGGTTCTTATGCGTATTCGGATTCGATATCGGACCTGCCGATGCTCTCGATCGTCGGCCATCCCGTCGCCGTCTGTCCGGATTTTCGCCTGAAACAAACCGCCCGCCAACACGACTGGGCAATATTGGATCTTAAATGAAAATGACTGACGATGGCGAATGCCCGGTGTGCGGCAAGGAATTGGAAAAGGGTATTTTGTTTCGACGCCCATCGGGTATCGACCTAGGTGACTTCCGTCTAATGTGGAGAAGCGACTCGCAAGAGACGGATGAACCTTTAGGAAGCTATGGAATGATCAAAGGGAGCTTCGTGTCTGGTGTTCGTTGTAAAAATTGTCGAAAGATCTTTCTGGACTATTGAGCGGAACATATGGCAATAGCCGCGGAACGCGGCGATAGAATATAGCCTAGAGCGTAAGCTCTAGGGGAGAGGATCGAAATATATATGAAGCCCGCAACGCGGGCGGCGGACGATGACAGAATCCATAACAACGAATGACTATGCGGCGTTTGTTGCCGGGCTGAAGGCGGACATTGCGCGTTCACGTGTAAAAGCGGCTCTGGCGGTGAACCGTGAGCTTGTTTTGCTCTATTGGCGGATCGGCAGTGGCATTCTGGTAAAGCAAAAGGAACTCGGCTGGGGTGCAAAGGTCATCGAGCAGATCTCTGTCGATCTGCGGACGGCGTTTCCCGGGATGAAGGGTCTTTCGTCACGCAACCTTAAGTATATGAGCAATTTTGCTAATAGCTATCCCGATTATGAATTTGTGCAACAGCTTGTTGCACAAATTCCCTGGGGGCACAATGTCCGTATCCTCGACAAAATAAAAGAGCCTATTTACCGCGAATTTTACATACGCAAGACGATCGAAAATGGTTGGAGCCGTAATATTCTTGAGATCCAGATCGAATCTGGCCTGCATTTGCGGCAGGGCGAGGCGATCAATAATTTTGAGCTGACATTGCCGAAACCACAGTCCGATCTCGCCGAGCAGCTTTTAAAAAATCCGTATAATTTCGATTTTCTCGGCATTGGCGATGAAGCTCACGAACGTGATATCGAAGTAGCGATGATGCGGCACATCCGCGATTATCTACTCGAACTTGGAGCTGGCTTTGCTTTTGTCGGCAGTCAATACCGGCTCGAAGTTGATGGTGATGAGTTTTTCATCGATCAACTTTTTTATCATTTAAAACTCCGCTGCTATATTGTCATCGAGTTAAAAGCCGGAAGGTTCAAACCTGAATATCTGGGTAAACTCAACTTCTATCTCTCGGCGGTGGATGACATGCTGAGAAATGACGGTGACTCGCCCAGTATCGGCTTAATTCTATGCAGATCCGACAATAAAACGATCGCCGAATACGCACTGCGTGATATGTCTAAACCGATAGGCATTTCCCGATACGATCTAAATCGTGCTCTGCCAAAGAATCTTCGCGGCAGTTTACCTACGATCGACGAGATCGAAATGGAGTTGAGAATGGCAGGCGATGAGGAACCAAACAATTAAATAATTGAAGCTGGGAAATTAAAACATGGCACTGCAACTAAGACGAAAAACGCACGAATCGATCGTGTACATAGATAAAGACAGCGCGCCGAGGATAATGCCTTTCGGCGAGGATTTCATATTGAACGACCTGCCGGTCGGGACGCGCGTGATCTATCCGAATCCGCCGATCAAAGGTTTGCCGAACCGCGAAGCCGCGATCCGTTATGCGGTGAATCATCCGCTGGAAACGGAACCGCTTTATGCGATGCTGGAACCGGGGATGCGGGTGACGATAGCGATGGACGACATTTCGCTTCCGCTGCCGCCGATGGCGACGCCCGATCTGCGGCAGACGATGCTTGAGGTCGTGCTGGATATGTGCGCGGCGAACGGCGTTGACGACGTCCATCTGATAATTGCGAATTCGCTTCACCGCAAGATGACCGAATGGGAAATGAAGCGGATGGTCGGAAGCGTGATCTTTGACGAATTTTACCCGGACCGCTATTACAATCACGACGCCGAAGACGACGAAAATCTGGTGACGATCGGCCACACGCGTCACGACGAACCGCTGCGCGTAAACCGCCGGGCGATCGAAAGCGATCTGCTTATTTATCTGAACATAAATCTGGTGCCGATGGACGGCGGCCACAAATCGGTCGCGGTCGGGCTTTGCGATTACGAAAGCCTTCGCACGCACCACGAACCGCAGACCATCCGCGACAGCGATTCGTACATGGATCCGCCGAGATCGGCACTGAATCATAAGGTCATTCGGCTGGGCAAACTCGTCGATGAACACTGCAAAGTTTTTCACGTCGAAACCGCGCTGAACAACAAGATGTTTCCCGAAGGCTACGACATCCTGACGCGGAACGAGGACGAATTTTCGTTCATGGACCGTATGAAATGGGAAGCAATGGCGCGGACTTTTTCGAAGATGCCGCGCGCCGCCCGGCGAAAGATGCTGCACGCGATACCGGCTCAATATGAGCTGATCGGATGCTTTGCGGGAAAGACAGAACCGGTGCACGAGAAAATTTTGGAGCTGAATTACCGCCAGTATGAAATTCCGGTAAAAGGGCAGTGCGACATAATGATCACGGGCATTCCGGATATTTCGCCGTATAACGTCTATTCGGCGCTGAATCCGCTGCTTGTTCAGGTAATGGCACTCGGATACCACTTCAATATGTACCGAAACAAGCCTTTGCTGCGGAAAGGCGGCGTGATGATCATCACACATCCGTGTTTTGACGAATTCGACCATAACTTTCATCCGGCGTACATCGAATTTTTTCACCGGCTGCTGCCCGAATCGCGCGATGCGTTTTACCTTCGCGAAAAATATGAACGCGAATTTGCGTCGAATCCGGCGTACGTCGAAATGTACCGGCGTGGCAACGCCTATCACGGAGCGCATCCATTCTTTATGTGGTATTGGGGCGAGAACGGCCGCCAGCACGTCGGCAAAGTCATCGTCGCCGGCGCCGAAAACGCTCACGTACCCGAAATGCTCGGCTGGGAACGAGCCGACAACCTGACCGAGGCCATCGCGATGGCACGCAGCTATATGGGCCGCAACGCAGAGATTTCGATGCTCCATCAGCCGATGATCGGGCTGTGTAATGTGAGTGATTAAATGACTGGTCAGATGACTGGTTAGTTGGTATAATTCAGTATTATGAAAACAAAGACTCGAACGATAAGCGCAACAGAATTCAAGGCAAAATGTCTGAGTATTTTTGACAATCTAGGAGCCGAAGGCATCGTCGTTGAAAAACGAGGCAAACCGGTCGCCAAGATCATGCCCATCAAGCCTAACGACTCAGAATGGATCGGATCTATGAAGGGGCAGATCAAGATACACGGGGACATAATGTCAACTGGGATCAAATGGGATGCTGAATCTTGACACGCACATAGTTATAGATGGCCTGATCGGACGCCTATCGAAACGCGAACTCGAATTGGTCGAAGGCGTGCCTGTTGCTATTTCGGGTATTGTTTTGTGGGAAATTTCAAAACTCGTACAACACAAACGGATTTCCATTGATATTGACAGTGCCGCATTCAAACGATTTCTTCGACAGGCAACGGTTTATCCGATAACTTTGGAGATAGCCCGTCAAAGCATAAAACTGGATTTTTCATCCGATCCGGCAGACGAGATCATCGCGGCGACCAGCATAGTCGAAAAGATCCCGCTGCTGACACGCGATAAGAAAATACGCCGGTCGAAA
>CBFGSN010000144.1:0-6312 GCA_965651435.1 uncultured bacterium
AAGTTCGGCACCGAAAGCCCGAACATCGCCAATATCATCGAGGCATAATCCCAACCAGAATTTTGCCGCAACGCCGCGATAATGCCCGCCGCAAGCCCGATCAGCAACGCGAGAATATACGCCATAAGCCCGATCGTCGCCGAATACGGCAAATGGCGAAATATTATCTCGTTCACCGATTGGCCGACGTATTTGAGCGAATCGCCAAAATCGAAGCACTTGAGATCATAACCGCCGAGCGTGAACTGAACGCCGTTGTCGGTCACCTCATCCGCAGCCTTGGTCCGGCATGTTACGTTTCCGAGCATCATCAGATACTGCACGTAACCGGGTTTATCCAGGCCGTATTTCTTTTTGATGTTGGCTTCGATCTCCGGCGGCAGAGCCTTTTCATCCGTATAGAAACTGCCGGGTGCGAGACGTATCAAACCCCACGTCACGGTCACGACCAGCAGAGCCATCGGAATGATTATCAATAATCGTTTCAGTATGAAGCTAAGCATTTTTTATCGGTTCTATTCTGCGGCCGCGGCCTTTTCTTTTGCCGCTTTTAATGCGTCCTGTTCGGCACGCAGGCGGTGAAGCTGGGTCTCGACCCATTCATCTTTTGTATCCATAATGTTATCGACATCGTGATCCCATTTTGATTGATCGTGTTCGATATAAACGAATTTCCACGGATGCAGCGTTCCCGGATTCGGGTACATTCCTTTTACATAGGGTTTCTTGATCCAGTTCGTCGCCTGTGTCTGCAGCGGTATGACGGGCTGCTGCGACATCATCATAAATTCGGCTTCGGCGAGTTTTTCGAACCGTTTCATCTCGTCCTGTTCTTTGTTCGCGTCGTCCAAAAGCTTGTCGTATTTCGGATTGCTCCAGCCTGTCGAACTGTCGTTGTTTTCCGAATAGAAAAGGTTCAGAAAGGTAAACGGATCCATATAATCGCCGACCCATCCGGCGCGTGCCATTCCGTTATACGAAAGCTCTTTGCGAACGTTGAGGAACGTTTTCCATTCCATGTTCTTGAGCGATATCGTTACGCCGAGGTTCTGTTTCCACTGTGCCTGCATAAATTCGGCGACGGCTTTGTTGCTTTCGGCGGTGTTGTAGAGAACCTCGACCTTATCAAGCGGAAAATCCGGAACCGAATATCGGCCGTTGTTTTCGACGACGTTGTAGCCGAGTTCTTTTAACAACGCACGAGCTTTTTCCGGGTCGAATTCGCGCGCTTTCCAATCTTCGAGCGAGCTTCCCTGTTTTGCAAGCTGTTCGGTATAGACCTTTTTGCGTGCTTCTTCGTATTTCGGGAAGATGCCTTCGGGCGTGAAATCAACGAGCGGCTTTGTCGTTTTGCGGAATTTCGAAAGAGCCTCACGGTCGATGGAAAGCGCCAGCGCCTGGCGAAGCTTCAGGTTGTCCATCGGTTCCTGTTTTACGTTTATCGTGTAATATTCGATGGCGACTTCCGGAGCGTTCAGATATTCGTCCTTATATTTGCTGATGACATCGTTCCACGCCGCCGGAACGGTGTGGTTATACATCGCATCTACCTCGCCGGCTTTGTAAAGGTTCATCATCGTCGTCGCTTCGTCCAGCGGATAAAATTCGATGCGGTCGAGCCGAACCATATCGGCGTCCCAGTAGTTCGGGTCTTTTTCGACGATCACACGATCATAAGGTAAGTGCTCCTTTAATTTGAACGCACCGCTTGTGACGATGTTCTCCGGCTTTGTCCAATCGCGGCCGTATTTTTCCACCGTTTCCTGATCGATCACGCGGAAGAACTGATGGCCGAGAAGTCCGAGGAAAAACGGCGCCGGCTGAATTAATTTTATGCGGAACGTGAGGTCGTCGATCGCTTCGACGCCGATGTCTTCGGCTTTGACGGGAACGAATTCCGCGTTCGCCGCGGCGGCTTTGAGTTTCGGGTCTTTTTCGAACAGCTTCGCGCGTTCTTCTTCGGACGCCGGCAGAACATAGCGTTCCGGTTCGTTCAAATATTTATGAAATTCCGTGGCGCCGCCGAATTCGTCATCTTCTTTTGTGGAAACTTCGTCGGCCGCCGGACCTGCCGCGGGCAAAAGATCGGCCTTATGAAGGAAAGTGCCGTCCGGTTTTTTAATGAAAACCTTGCCCGCGTTATAGGCTTCGGCGTATTTCAAATAATACGAAAGATACGCATTCTTTGCGGCCAGCATCGGATCCAGGTTACGCCGGAATGTGTATGCAAAGTCGCGTGCGGTTATCTGCTTTCCGTTGGAAAATTTTGCATCCGGTCGCAGATGGAATAGATATTCCGTGCCGTCCGGACTTATTTCCCAGGTTTTGGCGATTCCCGGTATCGGTTCCATCGTCTTCGGGTCGTATTCGACAAGGCCATCATACAACGCCATCAGCAAACGTGCTTCCGGCTGGCCGGTCGGAATTCCCGGATCGAGCGATTCCGGTTCCGAGCCGGAGATATAACGCAAAACGTTGTCTGCCGGCGCGACCGTTTTTCCGTAATAGCGTCCGCCGGCGCTGGCCGTACATCCGGCAAGCAGCCCCGCAAATGCGGCGATGGCAATTCCGCTTAGAAAAAGGCGTATCCGTTCGTTTTTCATAACGCGACTCCTTCGGTTATTCAGTTAAATGATCCGCAGCTTAATTGGCTAAGGAGAGTTCGGAAAACATCCCGTAAATAACGTTTTCCGTTTAAATTATTCCGACGCGCGGCCGCCGCTTTTCGGCTTCCATTCGCTGTCGATAGTTACGTCCTTCAGCGACGGCGCATCCAGACTGTTTACATTAAAACCGCGCACGTACGGTTTTACAAGGGAGTAAGATATCGGAAAATAAAGCGGAATTCCGCGAAGCTGGTACAACGCTTCCGCTTCGTTCAAAACTTTTGCCGTATTCTCCGCCGTGTGATCGACCTTCTCGACCGCGTTCGGGTCCGTGATGATCGGCGGAACAAGCGGCTCCGTTCCTTTCGAACCATTCGCATCCGCAGCGGCGATATGCAATCGTTCCGCAACAGCACCGACCGATTCGATGCCGAATATCGAAACGAAACTCGCGATCTCGTCATTGGTCGGCAGAACCGAACCGCGGCGTATCAGATCGAAATCACCCGCGTCACGAACTTTCACGAGTTCGTCCGCCTCTTTGATAATTATATCAGTTTCTATGTTCAGATTCTGCTTCCACATTTTCGCGACAAGTTTCGCAACGCGGATCTGAACATCGTTGCGGTTTATTACGAGCCGCACGGGGGGAAAGTTTTCGCCTTCGGGAAAGCCGGCGTCCGCCAAAAGAGCACGCGCCTTCGCCGTGTCCTGCACGATCTTTTTCGATTCGCGCGATTCGAACGGCAGGAAGCTTCGTGCCGGCTGTGTAGTACCTTCAAGCTCACCGTCGGTCAGCCGTTCGCGTTCGATCGAAATTGCCAGGGCCTCGCGCACGCGGCGGTCGTTATACGGCGCGTTCTTTGTGTTTACTTCGTAAAAATTTATCGCGCTGTGCGTCGAATGCCGCAGGTCGTCGAACGGCGCCAAAAGTTTTAGCGCAAGCGGTTCGAAGCTCGCGTTCGTAACGATATCGACCGCACCGGATTGATAAGCATTCAATGCGGCTTCGGCGCTTTCGGCGGCGATGAAATGAACGCGCGCAAGCTGAATATTATCGCGGTCCCAATACGTTTCGGAACGTTCGAGCGTTAACGCCCCGTCGTTCGAATCCGTGATCTTGAACGGACCGTTCGTAATTATCGCCGGATCGACACCTGCTTCGAAATCCGTGTCGGCGTGAACCGGCATAAATATCGGATTCGCGAGCATCTTCGGCAGGTCCTTGTCCGCCATCACAAGTGATATTACAAGCGTCGTTTCATCCGCGGCCTTTACGCCGATGGGCGCTTTTTCTTTTTCCGCAACGACGGACGTTCCGTCGGGACGCCGCGGCGGCGGCGGAAGTTCAAGCGTCGGCGATGGTATCGGCTCCGGCTTTTTAACTGACGCACCTTCGGGGTTTTCGCTCGCCGCGGTTTCTTCGGATGAAGGTTCGGCCGTCTTTTCCGGCATCTTGAACCCGGCGATGTTTTTCAGCAGATCGACGTGCGCTGTGTCCGGAGCTTTTTCAGCAAGCCGCGAAAATCCGCGAACGAAATCTTCGGCCGTCAGGTCATCTCCGTTCGACCATTTCAGGCCTTTGCGAAGATGAAACGTCCATACCTTTGCTTCGTCGTCAGATTCCCAGCTTTCCGCCGCGGCGGCACGCGGTTCAAGGCTTCGCGGGTCAATGGTCGTCAGGCCTTCGAAAACTGCGCGGACAATGTCCGTTTCGGGCGGAGCCGCGGCCTTTGCCGGATCGAGCGTTGTGAATTTGGAACCATTGCTCCAGCGAATTTCCTGGATCGGCGGCGGCGGCGTTACGGAGATCAGGTCGTCTGTTTTCGGCGTCTGCAGTTCGGCACAAGACATCGCGAAAACAGTGATTGCAAAGACAAAAAAAGACGCGGCAAACCTTTTGAACCGATCATTGGTCTTTACGTTTTCGCGTGTCTTTTTCATTCGTGTTCAGTCTGCCTAGCTCGTGAAAAACCTCGGTCGTTCGCCTTCGCGTGTCTTCCGGCGTTCCGGATGTATCTATCAAAATATCGGCGAACTCTTTCTTCTCGTCCTGCGGCATTTGCGATGCTATTCGCCGGCGAGCTTCTTCGTCCGAAAGTTTATCTCTTTTCTTTAGACGCGCAAATTGTATATCAGGTTCGCACCATACGACAATAAGTTTGTCAAAACGCTTATAATTTCCCGATTCGATCATCAACGCCGCATCGATAACGGCTATTGCATCCGCGTCCTTTGCTTCGACCTCACGAAGCCATTCGGTTTGGCGTGCGATAACCGGCGGATGCACGATCGAATTCAGCGACGCGAGCTTTTCCTTATCGCCAAAAACTATTGACCCGAGACGTTTGCGGTCAAGGCTTCCGTCCGGCAGCAGGATCGATCCGCCGAAAGTTTCGACAAGCTCACCGAGCACCGGCGAGCCTTTTTCGACGACCTCGCGGGCCGTCAGATCTGCGTCGAGAACGTAACATCCGAGTTCGCGTAAAACATTGCAGACAAATGTCTTGCCGACGGCGATGGAACCTGTTAAGCCGACACTTATCATCGTGTATCTTTATCGGCCGTGGCGTTTTGCCAGTTTTGCAACGTTATATTGGGCGATCTCAGAAAGCGTCATACCGAGTTCGTCGGCACATGCGGAAATATACCACAAAACGTCGCCGAGTTCGTCTTTTAATTTCGCACGCGTGTCGTCCGTGATGACGCCCGCGTGATCGCGCTGTATCTTTTTGACGACGTTCGCGACCTCGCCCGCTTCGCCGGCAAGCCCGAGCGTCGGGTATTCCAGATTGCTTAGCCGGCGCGGATAAAGCGCCGTGGTTTTTGCCTGGTCCTGATATTCTTCGAATGTCATAGTTTTTTATAAATTTCGTCTCATTTTTGCGGCTTTCACCGTGTTTTTCATAAGCATTGCGACCGTCAGCAGGCCGACGCCGCCCGGAACCGGCGTGTAATACGCCGCTTTTTCGAGGATCTCGCGCGGCCCCGCGTCGCCGCATAGCGTAAAGCCGCGTTTGTCGATGGCTGCAAGCCGTTTTTCGATGTCCTCATCGGCAAATATCTCGGGCACGCGTTCCTTTTCCGTAACCTGATTTATACCGACGTCGATGACGACGGCACCTTCGCGAACGTGTTCTCCGCAGACGAATCCCGCGCGGCCGATCGCCGCGACCAGTATCTCCGCACGGCTCGTCACCTCAGCAAGGTTCTTTGTCCGCGAATGACAGATCGTGACTGTCGCGTTCTCCTGCAGCAGCAAAGCCGCCATCGGCTTGCCGACGATATTGCTGCGGCCGAGAACGACGGCCTCTTTTCCGGCGATCTCGATACCGGCGCGTTTCAACATTTCGATAACGCCTGCCGGCGTGCAGGGCACAAGCGCATCGCGTCCCTGCGACAGACGGCCGACGTTAACCGGATGAAACCCGTCAACGTCCTTTGCCGGGTCGATTGCATCCAGGATCACGGTTTCGTCGATCTGTTTCGGGAGCGGAAGCTGGACCAAAATTCCGTCGATCTCATCGTCCGCGTTCAGAGCTTTCACCAACTCCAGAACTTCGTCATGCGAAGTTTCGGCAGGCAGGTGATGATGCCGCGAAACGATTCCGACCTCTTCGGAACTTCGCACTTTGCTTGCGACATATACTGCGGACGCCGGGTCGTCGCCGACGCGCACCACAGCGAGTCCGGGGCGTATTCCGTG
>CBFGSN010000145.1:0-6256 GCA_965651435.1 uncultured bacterium
CTGACCGATGTCGCGGTCGAAACACGTACGTTCAAAAAGCATCCGTTGCTCGCAAAGGTCGAACGCATCACGGACGCGAAAGGCCGGACGATCAAGGTTTTTTTGCGTTCCGGAAAGGTGATCGAGATCTCCGGCGACAGCATCGCCAATCTTTCGGTTGCCTCGTCGGCTCAGATCCTGGCGGCTGCGGGAATCGAATCTGCGGCTCCGGCGGCAACGCCAAAACCGAAGTCGCTCGACCCGAAGTATTCAAAGCAGCAATAGCATTGTATAATCGTTTGTGATGGACAAGTTTCAGATCATTTGCCCGTGTTGCGAAGCTTCGCTGACGGTCGATGCAAAGACCGGAGCTATTCTTGCGCACGAGGAAAAGGCAGTAAAGCCCGCGTCGTTTGACGAACTTAAGGAAGGCCTCGGCAAACAGAAAGAACTCCGCGACCAGCTTTTTGCGCAGGAGCTTTCATCAATGAAAGACCGCGAACGCCTGCTCGAAGAAAAATTTAACGAAGCCTTCAAAAAGGCGGACAAGACGGCGGACATTCCGTTCAAAAATCCGCTCGATCTAGATTAATATAAAATGCCACGAACCCGGCAAGAATACGAAAAAAACATCGCGGCGAAAGACCGCATTTTTGCCGCACTTGACGTATCGACGGCGGATGAAGCTCGGAATATCGCGTCCGAACTTCGCGGTATCGTCGGCGGATTTAAGATCGGCCTGCAGCTTTTCACGTCGGCCGGGCCGGAAATAGTCCGCGAATTTGTGAATGCCGGCGACCGCATCTTTTTAGATCTGAAGTTTCACGACATTCCGAATACCGTTGCAAAAGCCGCGGCCGAAGCGGCAAAACTCGGCGTTTGGATGTTCAATGTTCATGCGTCCGGCGGACGCGAAATGATGCTCCGGGCCGCCGAAGCTCTTAATGATGTTTGCGGGTCGCGTTCGCTTGCGAAACCTAAACTCATTGCCGTGACGGTTTTGACAAGTTCGAACGCCGAAACATTGAAGGAACAGGGAATCGGCCTCACGCCTGAGGAACTCGTGGTTCGGTATGCAAAGCTCGCCGCCGATTCCGGTTTGGACGGCGTCGTCGCATCGGCGCTTGAAACGAATGCGATACGGAACGCGGTCGATGATGACGAGTTTCTCATCGTAACACCCGGCATTCGGCCAAAAAATGCAACGATCGACGATCAAAAACGTGTAACTACACCGGCGGAAGCTTTCCGCTCCGGGTCGGATATACTTGTGATCGGTAGGCCAATAACGGCAGCGGCTGACCGCGCCGAAGCCGCCCGCGCCGTCGTTGCGGAGATCGAGACTTTCTTAAATGGACCTGAAAACTAAACACGATATGAGGTTTTTCTTTGCCGGACGGATCGCATTTTATTTAATGCTGCCGGTTCTGACGGCTTTTGCTGCTGTTGCCCAGCAGAGCGTTCCGCTGCCGCCGACGCAGTTCAACATCGGCGAGCGCATTTCGTATGAGATCGGGTTCGAGAAATTCGATAACGTCGCTTACGCCGAAACCGAGGTCGTTTCGCGCGGACGGTTCGCGGACCGCGACGCCGTCGAACTTCACGGCAAATTCAGAACACAGAACTTCATCGCCGAAAGATTCACATTCGTGGACGAAGACCGAACGACATTTGTCGCGGCCGACACGGGCGTTCCGATCTATTCGACTGTCTCAAGCAATATAAGCGGTTTGCCGGAAGTTACGACATATGACAACCGCACCACCGGTTCGACCGCGCTCGACATCCTTTCGCTGATCTACCGAATTCGCCAGTCGGCCGGAACAGGCACCGCGACGATAAATGAGAACGGTCGAACTTATGCAGTTTCTTTCTCCACTTCCGGCACGGCGAAAATTTCCTCGGCGCTCGGGGATTTTGAAACGACGGTCGTTTCGGTGACCGGCGATTATTTCACCGAGCGCGGTTTTACGGCAGTTACGATTAATCTGACGATGGATCAGGACCGCGTCCCGGTCGCCTTTTCTGCAAGGTTAGGAAAGAAAGAAGAGTTTCGCGGCGTGGTCGCGAGCCTTTCAAATACGACTCCTGATACGGCGGAACCTGCTCCCGTACCAACGCCGACTCCAACGCCGATGCCGAATCCGACGCCGCGGCCGGTGCCAACGCCGGAGGTTTACGTAAACGATCAGCCGCTTTCGACGGACCTTGCGTTCAAACTCGGCGAACGGCTCGAATACCGCATAACGAAAAGCGGCGTGCCGATCGGGCTTATGACGCTCGACGCAAAGGAACGCCGTCAGGTTTTCAATAAAGACAGCCTGTTGCTGACGGCGACCATAACCGGCATCGACCAGGCAAATCAGATCTTTAAACTCAACGATTCGGTTCGCGCGCAGGTCGATCCGTACAGCCTTACACCGCGTTCGATCGAGCTTAAGTTCGGCGGTGCACTTTCGAATTACAACGCGATCGCGTTGTTCAATGCCGCGGCAAACTCAATAACCGTCAATGCGAATCAGCGCATTGATTCGCCCGCCGGAACGCACAGCGTTCTGTCGCTGCTTTATGCAATGCGCTCGTTCAACCTTAAACGAAGCCCGGATCCGCAAAGCCCCGTGAACGACACGCGTGTCGCCGTTTTCTGGGACGGAGCGGTAAATGTTTTCACGCTGCGGCCGGCGAACGGCGAAGAGCTCACGATCAACGGCAAAAAGATCGGAGCACAAATGATATCCATAACGGCGGCGGACCCGAAGATCTCGGGCCTGAATCCGAAGGTCTGGCTGACGAATGAAACGCCGCGTGTGCCTGTCCGCATAACCATCGGCGAATATCAGTTCGATCTGAATTCGCAGAAAAATCTGCTCGGAAAATAACAAAACAGACCTGCCTATTACAATTGAAATCCATTTTCAATTAAGGTAACATCGAAGTGATGGAAAACAGCAATGCAACCACGCTCGATGCGGTTCCGCTTGGTTCGACGGTTCGCGTTGTCGCCGTGAACGGCGGCAGCCGGATCACGCGGCGGCTAATGGAAATGGGCGTCATTCCGGGCGTTTTCGTTACGCCGCTGAAGACAGCTCCGTTCGGCGATCCGCTCGAGATCCGAGTTCGCGGGTACAGCCTCGCCCTTCGACAGAACGAAGCCGTGGCGATAGAGGTTGCGGGCTGACGTTCGTCCTTCACGAAAAATGAATACAGATCAAACCATTGACCTTCCGCGATTTTATGTCGCGCTTGCCGGAAATCCGAATGCCGGCAAAACCACGCTGTTCAACGCGCTGACCGGTCTCGGCCAAAAGGTCGCGAATTATCCCGGCGTTACGGTCGAACGCAAAGAAGGAAATTGGAAAGAAAAGAAGATAAACGCCCGCGTGATCGACCTGCCGGGACTCTACAGCCTTGACACGACCTCGATCGACGAAGGTATCGCGCGCGACGTTTTGGTCGGAAAGCTCGACGGTTTGCCGAAGCCGGACGTCCTGATCGCGGTCGTTGATGCGACGAACCTTGAGCGAAATCTTTATCTGGTCACGCAGCTTTTCGAATACGGCATTCCGGTCGTCGTTGCATTGACCGTGATGGATGTTTTCGAAAAACAGAAGCACAAGCTCGACATCGAAAAATTGTCAAAGCTCCTGACGGTCCCGGTCGTTGCGGTCGATGCACGCCGCCGCCGCGGGCTTGACGAACTGGCCGAAGCGGTCGCGAAGGTAAAAGGAACGACGATAAAACCACCGTTCGAATTTTCGACGGACGAAGACGAGAACGGCAACGGTAAGATCTTCGCCCGTTATAACTTTATTTCGGACGCAGTTCAGGAATCGGTCGTTCACAACGACATCGAACGCCATCGTTTTTCCGAAACGATAGACAAGGTTTTGACGCACAAGGTCTTCGGCCTGGTCGTACTTCTGGCGATCCTGCTTTTGATCTTTCAAACGATATTTTCATGGGCGACGCTGCCGATGGACCTGCTCGATTCGGCGTTCGGCGGGCTAAGCGACCTTGTCAAAGCGAACATGGCTCCGGGCATTTTGACGGATCTTTTGTCGGACGGAATTATCGCGGGCGTCGGCGGCGTGCTGATCTTTTTGCCGCAGATACTTTTGCTTTTTCTGTTCATTTCGATCCTCGAAGATTCTGGTTACATGGCGCGCGCCGCGTTTTTGATGGACAAGCTGATGAGCCGCGTCGGGCTTCACGGCAAAGCATTTCTGCCGCTTATCAGCAGTTTCGCCTGTGCGATCCCGGGCATTATGGCGACGCGGACCATCGAAAATCGTCGCGACCGTTTCGCAACGATCCTGATAGCTCCGTTCATGAGCTGTTCGGCGCGTTTGCCGGTTTATACGCTGATGATCGCGGCGTTCTTTTCGGGGATGACGGTGTTCGGCTTTATATCGCTCGGAGCGGTCCTGATGCTGGCGATGTATTTTCTAGGCATACTCGCTGCGGTCGGGACGGCATTTGTTCTAAAACGAACGCTGCTCAAATCGCCGCCGCCGCCTTTTTTGATGGAGCTGCCGCCGTATCGTTTGCCGAATGTTCGGACCGTTCTGCAAAATATGTTCACGCGTGCGTGGATCTTTGTTAAGCGAGCGGGCACAGTCATTCTGGCGATATCGATCGTGCTTTGGGTGCTGACATATTTTCCGCGGAGCGAAGAACCCGCGGCCGCGTCCGAAACCGCCGTTACGCAAGCTGCGGCACCGACAGACACGGCCGGTGACGCGGAGGTCGTCGAAGAATCCGAACATCTCAAAAACAGTTACGCCGGACGGCTCGGCCATCTGATCGAACCGGCGATACAGCCGCTCGGCTTCGATTGGAAGATCGGCGTCGCGCTGATATCGAGCTTTGCGGCGCGTGAGGTTCTGGTTTCGACGCTGAGCATTATTTACAACGTCGGCGGCGACGCGACCGAGGAATCGCCGTCGCTGATATCGGCTCTGCAGAATGCAAAGCGGCCCGACGGAACGCCCGTTTGGACGCCGCTGACGGCGCTTACGCTGATGGTATTTTTCGTTTTGGCGATGCAGTGTATGTCAACGGTCGCGGTCGTCCGGCGCGAAACGAATTCGTGGGCGTGGACTCTGTTCATGGTGTTTTATATGACGGGTTTGGCTTATGTCGCGTCGCTGATAACATACCAGGGCGGGCGTCTGCTCGGGTATTCATAATAGAACGGATAGGATCGGCCTATGGAAACACAAACTATAATCGCGGGTTTGATCATTTTGGCGGCGCTTGCCTACGTCGGGTCGCTGCTCTGGAAACGCGCCCGTTCGTTTTCGCGAAAGAGCGCGTGTGCCGATGACTGCGGCTGCGGCAAAACGCGCAAGGCATAACTCATTGAGCACCGAACGGCCATTCATTACCGAAGGCGTGCGTGCGATGTTCCTTTCGACGCTTGCCTTTGGCTGCGCGAACGTTTTCGTCAAGGAAGTTTCGGACATTCCGCCGATGGAGGTCGTGTTTTTTCGATGTTCCATCGCGACGATCTTCTGCTTCATCGGCCTTCACCGCGCCAAAGCCGGCTGGAAAGGTTCCAGCCGAAAGCTGCTGCTTCTTCGCGGCGGATTCGGAACGCTGGCCTTGTTCTTTTTCTTCACGACGCTGCAGAACATTCCGCTCGCATCGGCCGTGACGATCCAGTATCTTTCGCCTATTTTCACCAGCATAATCGCTATCTTTGTTCTGCGTGAAAAGATGAAAAGCTTTCAGTGGCTTTTTTACGGGCTGGCGTTCGCGGGCGTTCTGCTTGTGCAGAAATTCGATCCGCGCGTGTCGCTGTTCTATTTAACGCTCGGCGTTCTTTCGGCGATCTGTTCGGGTTTTGCGTACAATTTTGTGCGGAGCCTTCGCGGCCGCGAGCATCCGCTGACGGTCGTGCTGCATTTTCAGGGCATCGGTGCGATCGTCGGTGCGGCGAGTTTATTTTTCGAATGGAGAACGCCGGTCGGTCTCGATTGGCTTTGGCTTTTGCTTGTCGGAATATTTTCGCAGCTCGGCCAGATATTTTTGACGGAAGCCTTGCAAAAGGAACGTGCGGCGAGCGTTTCGATCATCAATTATTCCGGCCTTTTGTACGCGATCGTGATCGGCTGGTTCGTGTTCGGCGAAACGCTCGGCCTGACGACGGCGGCGGGAATGGCGCTCGTCGTCGCGGGCGTTATTCTGAGCGTGATCTACAACAATCGTCGGCCGGCGACCGTCGAAATGGAAGTTACGTAAAGTTAATAAAAACGCACGAAAATCGAATATTTCA
>CBFGSN010000146.1:0-6249 GCA_965651435.1 uncultured bacterium
ATTAACTGCCCAAAAGAAGGCCCGTTATGCCGAGCGGCATTGCGAAAAGCTTGTCGTTCGTGGCGATCAGCAGATTGCCGTCGCGGTCAAAGCAGATCCCGACGATGTTGTCGCCCGCGACGACCGTTTCCGCGGCACGCGTTTCCGGATCGATGCGGACTATGCCGTGACGGCCGCCGAAACACGCCGCCGCGTAAAGATCGCCGTTCGATGCGAACGCAAGGCCCTGCGGACGGCCAAAGCCGCGTGCATAACGTTCGACGCGGCCGTTGCCATCGACCGCATAGATCGCGTCACTGCTCGCAAGCCCCGGCGAGGAAACATAGAGCCGTTCATCCGGCCCGAATGCCAAATGAAACGCCGCCACCGACGGTTCGATATCGGCGAAAGGTTCCACGATCCCGAGCTCGTGAACACGATAGATCGTTCCGCTGCGGTCACCGACGAAAAGATTTCCTTCACCGTCAAATGCAATGCCGGTCGCGATACCGAGTCCGGTCGCGTATATCGAAAGGCTGCCTTCGCGGTCGATGCGGCAAATTTCGCCGTTCGCGCGGTTCGACACGAAAAGATTGCCGTCGTGATCAAAGGCAAGCCCCGTCGGGTTCATCACGCTGACGGGCATTTCATCCCAATCTTCCTCACCTTCGAGCCGATAGAGCGTTGCCGGCAGCGAATAACCGCGGCCGCCCGAACGCGTCATCACGACGGAATCGTCGATCGGATCGACCGCCGGATTTCCGACAAAATGCATCGTGTCCGCAAGCTGATCTGCGATCGTAATTCCTATCGCATTGCTCGTTTCGCCGCCCGAAACCAATGTCACCTCGATGTCGCCGGAGATATTTTCGGGAGTTCGGACGATGACACGTTTTCGCGAAGCCGCCGTGATCGAAGCCTTTTCAATATCAAAATAAACGCCGGCTTCCTCGTCAGCCGCGTCAAAGCCGCTGCATGAAACGGTCAGTTCACCGCCCGGAAGAGCGTGGCGCGGACTAATATCGATGATCTTGGAACGTTCACTCATTGCTTTCAACACATTAAACCTTGATTCTACGTTCTGGCGGCGAAAGTGTCGAATGAAGCCCGAAAGAATAAATGTCTTCGGCGAAGAAAAAGATTGCAAAACGTTGTTTGCTTGGTTATCATACTTATAGGCCTTTTCCGGGCTCTTCCACAGTTCCCCATAAAACTTTAGTTAAGAAAAACATATGCGTTCTAATACTACTGCGCCTTCACACCGAACGGCGCGAAAACAAAGAGTGCCTTCGCACCTTTTCCTCACGGCTTTTTTACTTCTTGCAATCGCTGCAATGCCGGTTATGCCGGTGCTTGCTCAGCAGAGGGCGATCGCAAACCCGAGCATCGAAGAACCGGCGATCGCCGACACGAATACTCAGATCAACGCGGACCTTGTGCCCGGTTGGAAAACGACGCATCCGGTTCGAACCAACGGCCGTCTGATCGAGATCTGGAAAACCGGCTTTCAAGGTGTAAATACGGCTCCCGGCGCCGGAGATCAGTTCGCCGAACTCAATGCCGATGCTGTTTCGATGATCTTTCAAACCGTCTGTATGACGAATGGCGAATCGTTCACTTATTCATTCCTTCATCGCGGAAGACAGAGCTCATCCGAACGCGACAGAGCTGAGTTCCGACTAGGTATCCCAACCGGGTTACCATCCGGTTCGCTTCCGGCTGATTCATATTCATATCCGATCCTAAGTGTTGGAACCACGAACAACGGTGCGATAAATACTCCCACAGGATCAGGGACTATCAACACTCCGGTCGCGGTTGACGGCGGATGGGTGCGATATTCAGGAGCATATACGTACACCGGACCGACACAAATGGTAAATATCGGCTTTCGGTCAATAAGCGGGGCAGGCGGCAGCACGCTCGGCAATTTTATCGACGATTGGCAGATCCACCTTGCGCCGTATCTTGAATTTTCCGCGTCGTCCGATTCCGGGTTCGAAGGAACGGGCGGAAACAATACACCCGCGAACCGTCCGGGCATACGTATTTCAGGAAATGTTACTGCAAACGTGACGCTGACCGTTCAGCACACCGGCGGAACCGCGACGATCGGCGAAGATTTCAGTATGTCGGTTCCGTATCAATACGGAAATACGACAAATACAGCCGTTATCATCATCCCGCCCGGAACCTATGACGGCGTGAGCGAATCGAGCATCTTTCGTGTTCCCTTGTCCGTAGCCGCCGACATGTCGCTTGAGGACGACGAAACGGCCAATTTTGAGGTGACCGACGTAACCGGCGCAACGGTCGCAAATCTGACGACTTGCACCGCCGCACCGATCGAGGCGATGAGCTACACGATCCTCAACGACGACCTCACGACGGCGGGCGGAGTCAACCTAGCCGGACGCGTTATCGCGGCAAATGGCCGGGGAATTCCGCGGGCGTTGGTCACGCTCACGACCGGCGACGGCGAACAGCGGACCGCGATCACGAATCATTTCGGCTATTACCGCTTTTTGGACATAACCGCAGGAGATTTCGTGATACTCGGCGTTACTGCCAAGAACCGCAGATTTGCTTCGCCGACGATGGCTTTTATCGTCAACGAAGACCTTGCCCAGGTCGATTTCACCGCCGACTGACGATACGCCAAAATTTGTAAAGAAAAAGATTGACGCACGGGCTTTCCGTGCGTTAAACTTTGTTTTGACCTATTGGTCTTTCCTCCGCATTGGCATTTTTCACTTTTGCACCTGATTCACACTTTCATTTTTTGATCTATGGCCACCAGAATTGACGACCTTTTGCGTATGGCGATGAGCTTCGGAGCATCGGACCTGCATCTGCGTGCCGGTTCGACGCCGGTTATACGCATAAACGGCGATCTGAAACCGCTTTCGGGCGTGGCCAAACTGACGCAGGACGAAACGCTTGAAATGGCGTTTTCGATGATGTCGAACCGCCAAAAGCAGCATTTTAAGGAAGTGTTCGAGGTCGATATCGGCTACGGCGTCGCGGGATTGGGCCGCTTTCGTGTAAACATTTTCCAGCAGCGAAATTCGATCGGCATCGTCGCCCGCGTGATATCCGATAATATCCGCAATTTCACCGAACTCGGCCTGCCGCCGATCCTGAATTCGATCGCCTCGGAAAACCGCGGACTTGTTCTGGTCACCGGAACCACGGGTTCGGGTAAATCGACGACGCTTGCTGCGATGGTCGATAAGATAAACGCAGAACGAAACTGCCACATCGTAACGGTCGAAGACCCGATCGAATTCCTGCACCCGAACAAGGAATCTTTTGTCACGCAGCGCGAGGTCGATGTCGATACGCGTTCGTTCGCCGAAGCCCTGCGCGGTTCGCTCCGCCAGGATCCTGACGTAATACTTGTCGGCGAAATGCGCGATCTGGAAACGATAGAAACGGCGCTCGTTGCTGCCGAAACGGGACATTTGGTGCTATCGACGCTTCACACGCTTGACGCTTCGGAAACGCTGACCCGTATCATTTCAGCGTTCCCGCCATATCAGCAGAAATCCATACGAATTCAACTCGCGGGCCTGTTAAAAGCCGTCGTGTCGCAGCGTCTGATGCGGTCGGCGCATTCGAACGGCCGCGTTCCGGCTGTCGAAGTGCTTATTTCGACGCCGCTTATCAGAGATTACATACTGCACGAAGAAAAGACCGCTTCGATCCGCGACGCCATCGCTTCCGGCACGTCGCAGTACGGCATGCAAACGTTCGATCAATCGCTGTTTTACTTATATCAATCGGGCATGATATCGCTTGAGGAAGCTTTGCGCGGTTCGACAAATCCGGACGAATTCCGGCTGCGGCTCGCGGGCATTCAAAATACCGCGGGAATGGCGAAAGAACAGATGGAACAGATGACCGTCGGCGATCTTGGAAATTTGATCACGCGAATGTGATCTACGCAAAAAGTTTTAGACCGATACGTCACCTCTAAGCGGCAAGGGGTCAGATATTTACGTTTTTGCAAAGCGGGGTTCGCGGCGCGTTCATTTCGATGGTCGAAATGGATGCGGTGCGTTGTGGTGTATCGCATTAACGCGCCTCAAGTCTTGACATAAAAGCACTTGAGCGTGTAAATTTTAGTTTTACTCAGTCGCAAATTCAATGGTCGGAATCCAATCGTCAGTTCAAGCCGCATCGCACGCCGAAACGGCGAACTGCGTCCGGATTCGGATCCATCTTGTTTTTTGTCAAAACAACAAAGGAAAGGCCAATTAAATAAAGGGGCTGAATGAAAAAAAAGACCGACGACCTGCGGGCAGACGCAATTCAAATTTTTAACGTAAGGATAATTAAACAAAGTAAATGACAAACGAGGTTAACAAGGACGCCGAAGCTTCGAAAGCCGACGAAACTTCTGCGATGAAAGAAAACGGGACCGATACGGTGAACGCCGCGGCTCCGACACAACAGGCTGCTGACGAAACACACGAAACCCAAGCTTCCGGCGAAGTCGATTTCGGAACGATCCTGGAACAGTTCGAACAGGATCAGACCGTTTATCACGCCGGCGAACTTGTCGAAGGCAAGGTCGTAGGTGTTTCGGATCATGGAGTATTGGTCGATTTTGGCCATAAGAGCGAAGGCATTATTCCGTCCGAGGAATTTGCCGGTTCCGCCAAGGACAGCGTGAACGTCGGCGACACCGTAGAGGTTGTCATCAAAACGATCCACGCCGGCGATACTCCGCCTCTTTTGTCACTTTCCGACGCGGCTTCGCGTAAGGTCTGGAACGAGATCGAGGAAGCATTCAACCAGGAACTTCCGGTCACGGGCAAGATAACCGATAAGACGAAAGGCGGTTTGCTGGTTGATCTGAACGGCATCGAAGCTTTCCTTCCCGGTTCACAGATCGATTCGCGGCCGATCCGAAGTCTCGATTCTTATATCGGACAGGATATCGAAGCCAAGGTCATTAAGTTCAGCCGCCGCCGCAATAACATCGTTCTGTCGCGAAAAGTGATCACGGATGTCGCGATCAACGAACAAAAGGAAAAAACGCTCAGTACGATCGACGTCGGCCACATTGTCGAAGGCACGATAAAGAATCTGACCGAATACGGTGCATTCGTCGATATCGGCGGCATCGACGGACTTCTCCACGTTACGGATATGTCGTGGGGACGCATTCAGAATCCGGCAGATCATTTCAAAGTTGGCGATAACGTTCAGGTAAAAGTCCTGAAACTCGACCGCGAAAAGGAAAAGATCTCGCTCGGATACAAACAGCTTCTTCCGGATCCGTGGTCGACCGTCGTCGAAGTTTATCCTGTCGATTCGCGTGTTAAGGGCAAAGTTTCGTCGGTTACGGAGTACGGCATTTTCGTCGAACTCGAACCCGGCGTCGAAGGCCTCGTGCACGTATCGGAAATATCGTGGTCAAAACGTGCGGCGAATCCGAAGCGGATGTTCCACCGCGGCGACGAGGTCGAAGTTCAGGTTCTGGGCGTCGATACCATCGAAAAACGCATCAGCCTCGGCATGAAACAGCTTCAGCCTAACCCGTGGGACGATATCGAAACACGCTATCCGGTCGGCACGAAGATCCACGGACGCATCCGTAATCTCACCGATTTCGGAGCATTCGTCGAACTCGAAGAAGGCATCGACGGGCTGGTTCACGTTTCGGACATCACATGGGCCAAGAAGCTCAAACATCCGAAAGAGCTCCTCAAGAAAGATCAGGAAGTTGACGCGATCGTTACCAATATCGATTCGGCCGGCCAACGCCTGTCACTTTCGATGAAGGACCTTACGCCAAGCGTATGGGAAAGCTTTGTTGCGACGCACCGCCCGGGCGATGTCGTTAAGGGAAAGGTTTCGCGCTTTACTTCGTTCGGCATCTTCGTCGAACTGGAGGAAGGACTCGAAGGGCTTTGCCATATTTCGGAACTTTCCGACGAACGCGTCGAAAGTGCCGAACAGGTCGCCCAGCTTGGCCAGGAAATGGAATTCAAGATCCTTCGGATCGAACCGGACGAACAGAAGATCGGCCTTTCATTCCGAGCTGTCGGCAAAGACGATGAACCGATCATCGATACGCGAAGCTATACGACAGAAGCAAAAGGCGGAATGGCATCGCTCGGCGAACTCGCCAATTTGAAATTCGGCAATGCGGAAGAGAAAGCAGAGCCGGCCGAACCTTCGAAAAAGGAGAAGAAAAAAGCCAAGGCAAAAGCCGCCGAAGGTGAAGCCCCCGCCGAAGAAGCGGCGGCGGAAACACCG
>CBFGSN010000147.1:0-6239 GCA_965651435.1 uncultured bacterium
CGAAGAAACAGACGGGCCGCGTGAAAAGATCGCGGGGCTTGTTCAAAAAACGATCGGCGGGCTCGAGGAGCTCGGCGGCATTTTGACGGGCGATCCGATAACGGCGGCCGAAGGCGAATATAACGTCGATGCGGGTTCGATCCGCGAAGAGATCGGCGAAGATCTGGAAAACGGCGGCAAGGGAAAGAAAGACGCGGAGGACGAACAATGAAACCGACACAAGCCGGAGAACTCATTTTGCCGAAGCGTTTGCAGGGCCTGAAACCGACGCTGATCCGTCAATTTTTTGAACGTGCCTTGCCTGATTCGATAAATTTCGGGCTTGGCGAACCCGATCTGCCGACGCCCGAATTCATTCGCCAAGAAGCCGCACGCGTTACGCTCGATGAACAGAACGGATACACGTCGCACGCCGGCTTGCCGCAGCTTCGGGAACTTATCGCGGCCCAATATCCGCACTTGAGCATTGGTGCGTCCGATGTCGTTGTGACCGTCGGTTCGCAAGAGGCGATGACCGCCGCTTTTCTCGCGCTTATCGAAGAAGGCGACGAGGTTCTGCTACCCGATCCGTCATTTCCGGCGTACGAAGCCTGTGTAAAGCTTACAGAAGGCACGGCGGCCTATTACCGGTTGCCGGCAGACAAAGGCTTCGCGTTCGATATCGAGGAATTCAAAAAAGGCATCACGCCGCGGACGAAAGCCGCCGTCGTCATCAGCCCTTCGAATCCGACGGGCCGTGTTTTTACCGAATCCGACCTGCGGCAGATCGCCGAAGTGCTTGACGGCACAGGCATTTATCTAATTTCGGATGAAATATATTCCGACCTTTATTTTGGCGAAAGGCCGCATTCCGCGTCCGAATTTTACGACCGTACGATCGTTGTTTCGGGGCTTTCAAAATCGCTGAGCATGACCGGATGGCGTCTGGGCTGGCTTGCGACATCACAGAAAGACGTATCGAAAGCCGCGCTTGTGCTGCACGGATTTCTGACCGTTTGCACCTCGACGATTTCGCAGAAAGCGGCGCTCAAAGCGTGGACCGCCGAAGCAGAAGCGGCAAAACACGAAGCCCGCGAAATTTACGCACGCCGCGGATCGTTCATCGTCGATCTTTTCAAAACCGAACTGGGACTCGATGCCACAAAACCCGAAGGCGCGTTCTATACGATGCTCGACGTCCGCCCGCTCGGCGACGACATCGAGATCGCGGAAAAATTTCTGCAGAACCGCGTCATCACCGTTCCCGGCGTCGCGTTCGGCCCGGAGGCAAAAGGCTTTCTTCGGATATCGTTCTGCAACACCGAAGAAAAAATGGCCGAAGGCGTCCGCAGGATGAAGGAAGCCATTTCCTGAAATGGTGTATGGTATCGAGATCGTTCTGCGGCCGACCGTGTCAGATGACCTGGAATCTTTGTTCGAATTTCAGACCGACGAAGAAGGCATCAGACTCGCTGCGTTTACGCCGAAAGACCCTACGGATAAGTCGGCGTATCTGAGTAAGTATTCGGGATTACTCGATTTGCCGACTGTAAATATGCAAACCATACTCGTTGGCAGCGTCATCGCGGGCAGCATTTCAAAGTTTGAAGTCGAAAATGAAGCCGAGATCACCTACTGGATCGACAGGAAGTTTTGGGGTAAAGGTGTCGCGTCGACTGCTCTTGACCGATTCCTGCTGATCGAAAAAACGAGGCCTATCTACGGCCGCGTGGCGTTCGACAATTTCGGTTCCCGGAGAGTTCTTGAAAAATGCGGCTTTGTGAAGATCGGCGAGGATCGCGGTTTCGCGAATGCCCGGCAGAAAGATATAATCGAGTTCATTTACAAGCTGGACTAGATACGCGCTGCGACGATGGCAAGAATGCCCTGTATAAATTGGCGGCGCTTGATCGGGCGATCGAATATCGAAAATAACGTCTTTTTTTATGCCTAGAAAATACAGAGTCGGGATATTGGGTGCGACCGGGACGGTCGGGCAGCGTTTTATACAGCTTTTGCAGGGGCATCCGCAGTTCGAAATTTCGGCGCTTGCGGCGTCCGAGCGTTCCGCGGGAAAGGTCTATGCCGAGGCGTGTGCATGGAAACTTGCGGGCGATATGCCCGAAAGCGTTCGCGAACTGGAGGTTTTTCCGATAGAACCGCCGCTCGATTGCGAGATCGTATTTTCGAGCCTGCCGTCGAACGTCGCACGCGACACGGAGCTTGCCTTCGCCCGCGCGGGTTATCCCGTGATCAGCAATTCCTCCGGCTTTCGGATGGACGAAGACGTTCCGCTTTTGATACCTGAGATCAACCACGAACACATTGCGCTGATCGACGTGCAGCGGCAGAACCGCGGTTTCGGCGACGGTTTTATCGTCACGAATCCGAACTGCGCCGTTACGGCATTCGCTCCGCCGATAGCGGCGCTTGACCGGCGGTTCGGCGTCGAATCCGTCGCGGTCACGACGCTTCAATCGATCTCCGGCGCGGGTTATCCGGGCGTTCCGTCGATGGACATCACGGGAAACGTCCTGCCGTATATTCCGGGCGAAGAATCAAAGGTCGAGATCGAAGCGCAAAAGATACTCGGGAAATTCGAGAACGGATCCATCGTCAAAGCCGATTTCAGCGTTTCGGCGCAGTGTTTCCGCGTCAACGTTCTGGACGGCCACACGGCTTCTGTCCGCGTCGATCTGAAAAAAACAGCGACGCTCGAAGAGGTCGTCGATGCGATGCGAACATTTCCGCGGCTCGATCTTTATTCGTCGCCGGAGCATTTTATCGAAGTTTCAGATGAACCGGCACGTCCGCAGCCGCGGCTCGACATAGACCGCGGGAACGGCATGACGGTCACGGTCGGCCGTGTGTTTCCCGATAACATTTTCGATTACCGTTTTGTCGGCTTAAGCCACAACACCGTTCGCGGAGCCGCCGGTTCCGCTATTCTGAATGCCGAGCTTCTGATCGACCGAAAGGTCATTTAACACTATGTTCGACAATGCGGAAAGGCCGCGGACATACGTTCAAAAAGTGATGATCGCGGTCGCGGTCTGTCTCGTCACGGTCGCATTGGCCGCGCTTTTGTATTTTACGTTCGACGTGCTTTTGCTGCTTTTTGCGGCGATCCTGCTCGCGATCTTTCTGCGCGGCGTAAGTGATATCGTAAACAGCAAATTGAAGATGGGCGACGGCTGGGCCGTGCTTTTTGTGTCGATCCTGCTCGTTGCGGTGCTGGGCGGGGCGATCGCACTGCTTACGCCGAGCGTTGCCGAACAGATCGGAAAGCTCCGCGTCACGCTGCCGCAATCCGCCGAAAGCGTAGCCGATTACATTAGCCATTACGGTTGGGGACAGGCGATAATTTCCCAGCTTCCGAACACGTCCGACGTGATAAACGCGTTGACGAGCGTGGGGTTTCTTTCGGGTGTCGGCGGCATTTTTACGCAGACGATCGGCGCGGTCGGGAACTTTTTCCTTGTCGTGCTGCTGGCAATATACCTGGCGAGCGAACCGCGTTTCTATGCGGAAGGCTTTACGAAACTTTTTCCCATCGGCGTTCGGCCGCGTGCGGTCGAGGTGCTCAATGACATCGGCGATACGCTTCGGTGGTGGCTTGTGGGCAAAGCCGGTTCGATGCTGTTCATCGGTGTTCTGACGTGGATCGGGCTGTCGATCATCGGCGTTCCGCTCGCTCTGACACTCGGTCTGCTCGCCGGACTTTTGTCTTTCATTCCGAATTTCGGGCCGATCCTTTCGGCAATTCCGGCGATACTGCTGGCGTTCATCGAAAGTCCGATCACGGCGCTTTACACGGCGGGTCTTTATATCGGCGTGCAGCTTATCGAATCGAACATCGTCACGCCGATCATCGAACGCGAAACTGTGGAACTGCCGCCGGCTCTAACCGTGGTTTTTCAGATCGCACTCAGCATAATTCTAGGCGGTTTGGGTTTGGTTCTAGCGACGCCGCTGCTCGCGGTCGTGATGGTGCTGATACAAAAAGTTTATATCGAAGGCGTTCTGGGTGACAGGAATATCGAAGTGAACGAAAAGCTCGACAACGAAACGGAGCCGGAAACTCCGAATGAGGAAGCCGGCGACGCAGAGAACTAGCGGATCGATGCTCGGTATTGGCGCCAGAGGTCTTCGGCATACAAACCCTGAACCGTTTCGTGCGTGTCCGGAGCCG
Source organism: uncultured bacterium (assembly GCA_965651435.1). Lineage (GTDB taxonomy): Bacteria > Acidobacteriota > Blastocatellia > Pyrinomonadales > Pyrinomonadaceae > OLB17. The sequence goes on from CBFGSN010000147.1 coordinate 4,172, forward strand.
TTGCGAGTGTGTCGTAATAGTTATCTATTATTTCTATTGTTTCAAGCCGCTGGTCGTTTGTCGGTCCGCCCGGCGTATTCATAAGGGTTCGTTGGCGGAGGATCGCACGTGTAAACGCCTGAAGCCCGCTCGCACGGTAAGTGCTGAAAGCTGACGCGATCTGCGGATAGAAATCCTCGGCGCGATTAAAACTTGAATTCCGGGCGGCTTCGGCTACTTGGCGGCACGCGGAGGCAAAGCCCTCACGAAGGCCATTTTCTTCGATACGCGAATCCGCGATGTTGAATTTTGCCGGGATGTCGTCGGTACGACCGAACAGATTTTCGACGACCAGGTCCAGATCGTTCGCGCCATTCACGAGTTCCTGGATCGGTTTTGCGCGGCTGTATATTTGGCCGGGAGCGCAATGCGCGGCCTGATTCCCGCCGGTCGCTGTAAAATATTGACTCTTTGCGGCCTTTGCCGTCAGAACAGTGTCGATGATGTCGAATTTAGACATCAGAAAAATGTGCACAAGCAGTTCTTTCACCACGCTTTGGCGGTTTACTTCGTGCGTCAGCGCGATCGAACTGTTAGAGCCGGTGATGGGCTGCATCCGCAACAATTTCGAAAGCTGCGTTTTCGTTCCCATTTGGCTTGATCGTGATGACATATTTTTCCTGCTTTCTGAATATTTTAATCTAGACGTTTGAACGCAAAAATATTTGCCGTTATCTTTTTAACATGATCGAAAGATACACACTGCCCGAAATGGGCGCCGTTTGGTCGCAGCAGAACAAGTTTCAGAAGTGGTTGGATGTAGAGATCGCCGTGTGCGAAGTGCATGCCGAAGACGGCACGATACCGAGCGAAGCGTTGGACGAGATCAAAGCGAAAGCCGCCTTCACCGTCGAACGTATTACCGAGATCGAGAAGACCACCGACCACGATGTTATCGCGTTCACGACAAATCTTGCCGAAAACATCGGCGAATCTGCTCGTTTCGTGCATTACGGCCTTACGTCAAGCGATGTCGTGGACACGGCGAATGCGCTCTTGCTTCGCGATGCGTGCGATATTTTACTCGCGAAGATCGACGCACTGCTGCCTGTGCTGAAACGCCGCGCATATGAATTCAAGGACACGCCGCAGATCGGGCGAACGCACGGTATTCACGCGGAACCGACGTCATTCGGGCTTGTTTGGGCGTTGTGGTATTCGGAGATGCAGCGTAACCGCGAACGGCTCGCGCGTGCAAAAGATGCCGTCGCCGTGGGCAAGATCAGCGGTGCGGTCGGTGCTTTTGCTCATCTGTCGCCCGATGTCGAAGAACGCGTTTGCGCAAAGCTCGGCATAAAGGCGGCGGACGTTTCGACGCAGGTCATCCAACGCGACCGGTACGCGGAATATCTTTCGACACTGGGAATTATCGCTTCGACGCTTGAGAAAATGGCGCTTCAGGTGCGGCATTGGCAGCGAACGGAAGTTCGCGAGGCGCAGGAAAAATTCAAGACGGGACAGAAAGGTTCGTCGGCGATGCCGCACAAGCGGAACCCGATATTATCGGAACGCATTTGCGGAATGGCGCGGACGGTTCGCGCAAATTCGATCGTCGGAATGGAGAATATCGCTCTTTGGCACGAACGCGATATTTCGCATTCTTCGGCGGAGCGTATCGTTCTGCCGGATTCGTCCGCGACGACCGATTATATTTTGGCAAAGGCAACATCGCTGCTCGATACGCTGGTCGTTTATCCCGAAAATATGCTGAAAAATCTGAACCTGATGCGCGGGTTGGTGTTCAGCGGCCAGCTTATGCTCGCACTAACGCAAAAGGGAATTTCGCGCGAAGACGCATATGTTTACACGCAGCGAAACGCGATGAAGGTCTGGGACGAAGGCGGCGAATACCGCGAACTCGTGCTCGCCGACGCCGACATTTCCGCCGCGCTCACGCCCGAAGAGATCGAACGCGTTTTTGATGTGAAACATTATCTGCGAAATGTTGATAAGGTTTTTGAGAGAGTGTTTGGGTGAGCAAATCCTAGGCTGCGATAAGCAATGAATGCGGCTCCGGAAGTTTCTGTCC
>CBFGSN010000148.1:0-6095 GCA_965651435.1 uncultured bacterium
CATCGTCGTAATAATACGGGTCGTAATACGACTGCTGATAATACGGGTCGTAATAACGATCGTCATAATAGTATCCCGACGGATAACTGTTATAGACCGTGTATGTCTGCGGGTAATATATGCGGCGCGGTATTGCGTAACCGTAATAACGTACCGACCTATACGGCTGATAATATACCGAATACGGTTGGTAATAATACGGTTGCGAATAATACCGATCACGGTAAAAACGTGCAAGATGGCGCCGATAACGGCGTTCGTTCTTTCTTACCTCACGCCAATAACGATCACGCTGTTTCTGTGCGCGTTTGTACGTCTTCCAGCGGTTGTGTTGGTCCCTTCGATAATACGAAGCAAGAATATTCCGGTTACGATTGTACATTCCCCACGAACGCCCCGTGCGTCCCGGATATGTCCTTATCGCCGTTCGGCGCGAATAACGTCCATAACGATATCGGTCACGGTCACGGCCGCGCCGGTCACGCCAATTGTTCCGAAGCGGCGCATAATAATTTTCACGTCGCTCGCGGTTCCTATTGTCGCGCCACGCCTTATTTTCCCACGAATTACCGCGTCGTGCCGTTCTGTAACGTTGGGGGTAACGTTTTTGAGCCTGAGCCGGAACGATTATCTGCGGATGGCGATAGCGGTCAATGGTGCGTGTGTTGTCGCGTCTATCAATGGAACGGTTACGGCGGGCTTGGACCTCGCGACGCGCGTTGTCGTTTCGCCGGATATTGTCCCAGCGGCCTCTGTCATTGCGCCGCTGCGGCTGCCGAATCGTTCTGTTGACGCGTTGCGGCCGGGCCGTGATCCGCGCATTACGCTGAGGGCGTTGGCTTCGCCGGCTGTCGTTGTTTCGCTGAGCCGCGCGAATAGGTCGATTTCGGCTCTGCGGCCGGGCACGGTCGCGTCCGCCGGTTCTCGCCTGCGAGGCGGAACGTGCGTTCGGCGCAGAGCGCTTCATTCGTGCCGCTGAGCGGTCCGTGCGGTCCGAGCCGCGATTCGAACGCTGCACTTTCACAGCTTTCGCCCGGCTTCCCCGATCGGCGTGATTGCTTTTGCCGCGGTGTTTTTGCGCGTTCGCGTCGCCTGCCGCGGCAAAGGCGAAAACGGCGACAAGCGCCGTCGAACCCACAAATTTAAGGTTAAACGATCTCATATTTCCCCCTGTCAAAAAGCCACAAAAAAATGTGTTTCCGCAGTAAATGACGCAATATGCGTTCCAGCCGCGGTTCTGTTTATATATATGGCCGCACGAAGCGGCTGCGTATTCGATATCGTATCGGCGGGAAACAATTTGGTGCGCTTTTGGGCAGATTTTGGAACTTTGGACGGCAGCGAAGCGTTTATTAGCTACTACAGGCACGATAGGAGGGCACTTATAATGAAAAAGATCGCATTTTTGGCATTTGCCGGAGCAGTCATTCTCGGTTCGGTCGCCGCGAGCGTTACGACATTCGGGAAGCTTAAGATCAACGGTGAATCGCTGTTATTTTCGAGATCCGTACAAGGTTCGGGAAACATCGTTACGGAACTGCGCGAAGTATCGGAATTTTCGCAGGTTTCCGTTGGCGGTGTTTTTAAGGCGGAGATCACTGCCGGCAAGGATTTTTCCGTATCCGTCGAAGCTGACGACAATCTTTTGCCGCTTATCGAGACCGAAGTTCGCGGCGATACACTCAAAATATCGACCGACAGTCGCCTAGAGAGCGCGCGGCCCATTGTCGTTCGCGTAACGGCTCCGAACATAGCCGGCGTTAAAGCAAGCGGCGCCGCGGACGTGAATCTTTCGGGTGTTCAGAACAGATCGCTTTCGCTGTCGCTGAGCGGAGCATCGAAAATGACCGCAGCCGGAAATTCGGACTCGGTGGAGGCCACGGTTTCGGGCGCGAGTTCGCTGGCGGCATACGACCTGACGGCCGATCTCGCGAGCGTTGATACGAGCGGCGCGAGCCGAACGTATATCAACGCGTCGTCACGGCTTTTCGCGGATGCTTCGGGAGCGAGCACGATCTTGTATAAAGGTTCCCCGGAAGTCCGCAGGAATTCGTCGGGAGCATCGACGATCCGCGCGGCAGAATAATTCGCGACATAGGTCATAAAAGAAAAAGCCGCGTCCATTTCGAACGCGGCCTTTTTTATATTTAGTTGTAATTGTTACTGAGCCGGGTAAAGCATTACCGAACGTCTGCCGAAACGGCGTGCTTCCGAACAGCTCGGCATCCAGATGTCGATCCGGTTCCCTTTGATCTTTCCGCCGGTGTCGGAAACAAGGTATGTTCCGCTGTATGAACCGGCATCGATCGTCACACTCGAACCTAGCTTAAGAATACGCGGGTCGGCGGCGATCAAGCCCTTTCTTACGCGATGTCCCAATGCCGTTCTCCCTTTCAGGCAGTATGCGGTCGCAATAAATTTCCGCTTGCTTACCGCCTTTCTGACCATTGCCGTTTTTTCAACTTTGGACTTATATTCCTTTTTCTGTCCGGCTTCTTCTTTTACTGCTGTTTCTTTTTGTTCTTTATTATCTACTACTTTTTTTACTTCCGGCGTTGCCGTCGGTTTTGCTATTAAATTATTTCTATTAAGTTCCTGTTTTAAAATTACGTTTTCCGAATTATTCTCTTCTTTGGTAGCCGTTCCTATCTCAGATTGTGCATAAATAAAAACAACGAACAATCCAATAAGCGATAGAACAATGCTTCCTCTAACGAGTTTTTTCATTTATTCTAGCTCCTGATTTTTGGAACATGTCCTTATAAAAAATAACGGATCGACAAAAGGCTCGATCCCGAATATTTTAGAACTGCATAAAAAACATGAACCGTTTCGATGCGGCGAAATTGCCGCTTCGATGCTCTGGCCGCGGAACGGCCAAACATTTTGCGAGAATAGCATTTCCGAACAAAGCCTGTAAAGGCGAAAAAATCGCCTAAGTCCTTGTAAATTATGCAATTGGTGTAAAAAAAGCGTTTAGGAATGCGAAAATTTCAGCTTTTTGATAGACTATGGCGGTAATTTTCGGGCGATATCGCTCCGAAACCAATGTATCACCACCTGAAACCGAGGAACTGACCTATGCAGCAAGAGCGTCGCCAAGGATCGCGATATGCCGTGTCGTTTCCGATCCGCGTAAGTTGGAAAGACGAGAACGGAGACCAAGTAATGGACGAGGGCTTGACCGAAAATGTCGGGCCGACAGGAACACTTGTCTATCTTCCGCGAAAACTTCCGACCGTCGGGACAAAGGTCGATCTGACCGTCACCGAAAATTTAAAGGACGAAGTCACCGTAAAGGCCGAGGTCATCCGGCTTGAACGCAACGCCGCGCATCCGCAGGTCGCGATGAATCTGGTTTCGGGAATGCGCGTTTGGAAATCGAAGGTCTGGGAAATGGCGGGCGAGCTTTTCCGCCAGGCGCCGGACGACGACGAAGATTGGTAAGCTATGAAGATCTTGGTTTTGGGCGCCGGCCGAATGGGCTTCGGTGCGGCATATGACCTTATACACAATTCGCCGGACGTGGCCGCGGTTACGATCGCAGATTCCGTCGCCGATAAAGCGAATGCCGCTGCCGAAAAGATCGGCGGTAACATTACCGCAAAGCATTTTGACGCCGCAAATGCCGAAGCCGCGGCCGAACTGATGAATGGGCACGATTCGGTAATTTCGTGCGTGAATTATTGGTACAACGTTCCGCTTTCGAAAGCCGCGATAAAGGCACGCGCGAATTTTTGCGACCTGGGTGGAAATAATTACGTCGTCGATGAACAGCTTGCGCTGAATGACGCCGCGGCCGAAGCCGGCGTCAACATCATTCCCGATTGCGGATTGGCTCCGGGAATGGTTTCGGTGCTGGCGATGCACGGAGCTGCGGCGTTCGACGCGGTCGATGAGATACACATACGCGTCGGCGGTCTGCCGCAGAACCCGCGCGGGCCGCTGCAATATCAGCTCGTCTTTTCGGTCGAGGGCCTGATCAACGAATACATCGAACGTGCACGCGTTATTCGCCGCGGCGAAATAACAGAGGTCGATTCGATGACGGAGGTCGAATCGCTCGAATTCGAAGGCTTTCCGCCGCTCGAAGCCTTTCAAACGTCCGGCGGAACATCGACGCTGCCCGACAGCTTTCTCGGCAAAATAAAAGAACTCGATTACAAAACCATACGCTTTGCCGGCCACTGCGAAAAATTCAAAACGATGATCGATCTCGGGCTTTGTTCAAGCGATGAGATCGTTGCCGATTTCAAAAAGGCGGTGCCGCGAAAGGTTTTCGGCGCGCTGCTGGAGAAAAATCTGCCGGCGGACGAACCGGACCTCGTGCTTGTGCGGCTCGAATTTTCGGGGACAAAAGACGGCGCGCAAAAACGGCTTCGCTATGACCTTGTCGATCGTCAGGACGAGGTGACCGGGCTTTCGGCAATGATGCGCACCACGGCGTTTCCCGCATCGATCATTGCCCAAATGATGGCGAAAGGCGAGGTCGCAAAACGCGGCGCGATACCGCAGGAAAAGGCGATCGACCCGGAAAAATTCGTTGCCGAACTTCGCCGCCGAAATATCGGCCTTCAGATCCAGACGCAGTAGCTTTCCTCTTATTTCTATTCGGATTATCGGTGTTCCGTTGTAAAATGCCCTTAGAAATGCTGCGCATTTTACAAATATCATCGGCACGCACATTCGGCGGCGGCGAACGCCATTTCGCCGATCTTTCGCGCGCGCTGCAGGAACGCGGGCACCAGGTTTTCGCGGCTGTGCGTCCGACGAACGAATGGCGGCGGCACATAGATTTTTTGCCGGACGAGAATATTTTGACCGTTTCGATACGCAATTCGATCGGCGTTTTCAGCGCGTCGCGCATCGCAAAATTCGCACGTGACAATGGCATTGACGTCATTCATGCCCACATCGCGCGCGATTATATTCCCGCGAGCATTGCCTGTGCTCTGGCAAAAGACACGCGGTTCGTTCTGACGCGCCACGTCACGCTGCCGCTGAAGCCTTTTAACAGATTCGCACTTAAAAATGTTGCACGCGCGATCGGCGTTTCATCCGGTGTCGCGAATGAACTTCGCCGAACCTTTCCCGCGGAAAAGATCCGAACGATACCGAACGGCATCGATACGACCAATTGGCTCACCGCCGAACGGCAAAAGCTCCGCGGCGAATTTCGTTCGTTTCACAACATTCCGGACGACGTTCCGCTGATCGGGACCGTCGGCGAACTTTTGCCCTTAAAAGGCCAACGCGACCTTGTGCTCGCGGCAAACGAAACTCTGAAGAAGCATCCGAACGCGCGGTTTCTGATCGCGGGCAGGGACAATTCGCTCGACAAAGCTTTTCGCCGCGAATTAAAACGGCTTGCCGGAGTTTTCGGCATCGCCGATAATTTTTTATGGCTCGATTGGGTCGATGACACGGCGATGCTTTATTCCGCTCTCGATGTTTTTGTGTCGCCGTCGCATTCGGAAAGCTTCGGCATATCGATGCTGGAGGCGATCGTTTCCGAAACGCCGGTCGTCGCGACCGCGACCGCCGGAGCTCGTGAACTTCGCATTCCGAACGAAAACATCGTTCCGGTAAAAGATCCGATAGCGCTTTCGCAAAAGATAAACGAAATGATCGAATTTCCGGAAAGTGCGGTCGCCGCCGCAAAGGAAATGAGGGCCAAAACCGCCGAAGAATTTTCGCTGTCGAAAATGGCGGACAGCATCGAAACACTTTACGCCGAAATAGCGAACGGCCGATAGATATGATCGAATTCGGAAAGGACATCTGCACGAACCTTGGTGCCGCCGCCGGCCGCGAATGGCTTGAGGCGAACGGCATCGGCGGCTTTGCGATGGGCACGATCGCGGGCTGCAACACGCGGCGCTATCACGGCGTGCTGACATCGGCCGCGAACGCGCCGCTCGGCCGTTTCACGATGGTTTCAAAGCTCGAAGAAACGGTCGTCATTGGCGGCGAACGGTACGAACTTTCGACGAACCGTTTTCCCGGAAAGGTTCATCCGCAGGGTTTTTTATATTTGGCGAGCTTTCGGCTCGATCCGTTCCCGATCTGGCGATACGCCGTCGGCGGTGTTGTCA
>CBFGSN010000149.1:0-6009 GCA_965651435.1 uncultured bacterium
ATCTTCATCCGATCCAGCGTTTTGGCGTGGGCATCCAGCGGATGGGCCGTCAGGTAAAGGCCGGTGGCTTCTTTTTCGGCACGCGAAATTTCGGCCGCGGTCCATGCTTCCACCTCCGGGAGTTCGATCTCCGGTTCGGCAGCTTCATCACCGCCGCCGAATAAGCCGGTCTGTCCCGTTCGGCGGTCATTCGCCGCACGCTGGCCGTAGGCAAGCGCCGGTTCGATCTGCGCAAAAAGTTTCGCCCGCCAAAGAGCTGTGTCCATGCCTTCGGGTTTCAGCGAATCGAATGCACCGGCTTTTACAAATATTTCGAGACCGCTTTTGCCGAACACGCCCTGTTCAAAACGCGACGCAAAATCATATAGCGATTTGAATTTACCGGCTTTCCGCACTTCCATAAGGACAGCAGTGCTTCCGGCTCCGATGCCTTTTAACGCGCTCAAACCGAAACGCACGGCGTTCTCGGACGGCGTGAAACCCGAATCGCTTTCGTTGATATCGGGCGGCAAAAGCTCCAACCCGAGCGATCGAAGTTCCGATGAATACTTATAGACCTTTGCGCTGTTGTCCGATTCGTGCGAGAGAACGGACGCATAAAAGAACGCCGGATAGTGAGCTTTCAGATAGGCGGTCTGATAGGCGACATATGCATACGCAATACTGTGGCTGCGGTTAAATCCGTAATCCGCGAACTGTGCCATGAGGTGAAAGATCTCTTCGGCTTTGTCTTTCGGGATCTTGTTCGCGACGGCTCCGTTCACAAATTTCTTTTCGTGAACGGCCATTTCCTCGCGTTTCTTTTTGCCCATCGCGCGACGCATCAGATCGGCTTCGCCGAGCGAATATCCGCCGAGCTTTTGCGCGAGCTGCATGATCTGTTCCTGATAAACCAGAACACCGTATGTGCGGTCCAGGACGGATTCCATTTCCGGGATCAGATACGCGACACGTTTTTCGCCGCGGTGCCGGGCAATAAAATCATCGACCATACCGCCGCCGAGCGGCCCCGGACGATAGAGAGCGTTCAGCGCCGAAAGATCTTCGAGCTCCGCGGGCTTCATCCGCCGGCAAAGTTCCTGCATTCCCGACGATTCAAATTGGAATATCGCATCGGTGCGGCCGTCGCCGAAAAGCGCCATCGTCTTTTCATCGTTCAGCGGTATCTTGCTCCAATCGATCTCGGCGCCGAGCTTTTCCTTCATCGAAGCCAGGCAGTCGCTGATGATCGTCAGCGTCGTCAGGCCGAGGAAATCCATTTTCAACATACCGACCTTTTCCAGGTCGTTCATCGTATATTGGCTGGTGAGTTCGCTTTTGTTGGAGAGCGCGACCGGAACGAGTTCGTGCAAAGGCTTCGGCGAAATGACGACGCCGGCCGCGTGCACAGACGTATGCCGCGAACAGCCTTCGAGCTTTAATGCAAGATCGATGATCTCCGTAACTTCCGGATCCGTTTTGTAAAGCGCGGCAAGATCCGGAACCTGTTCGAGCGCGGTCGCGATCGGAACGTTTCGCCCGAGCACCGGCGGCGGAATGAGTTTGGCGATGCGTTCGACCTTTCCGAGCTCGATGCCCAGAGCTCTGCCGACGTCCTTGATCGCAGCTTTTGACGCAAGCGTTCCGAACGTCACGATCTGGCATACCGAATCGCGGCCGTAAACTTCGGTCACGTGATGGATGACGTCGCCGCGTCCGCGTATGCAGAAATCGATATCGATATCGGGCATCGAAACGCGATCCGGATTCAAAAAGCGTTCGAACAGAAGGTCGTATTGGATCGGGTCGATGCCTGTTATCTCCAGGCAATAAGCGACCAGCGAACCCGCGGCCGAACCGCGCCCCGGCCCGACCGGAATGCCTTTTTTGACCGCGTACGCGATAAATTCCCAAACGATGAGAAAATATCCCGGATAGCCCATTCGGTTGATGACGCCGATCTCGCGTTCGAGTCGTTTTTCGTATTCGTCGAGTCCGTATTTGAGCGTGCCGGCTTCGAGCATCGGCAGCAAAACGTCGCGTTTGCGGACTTCGAAACCTTCGTAAACGACCTGACGGAAATATTCGTCGACCGTTTTTGCGGTCGAAGTTTCGGGAATAGGGAACTCGGGCAAGGTGAGCGAATCGCCATCGACGGAAAGTTCCAGATCGCACATTTCGGCGATCTTTAACGTATTTCTCAATGCGTCGGGCATTTCGGCTCCGAAAAGATCCCACATTTCCCGCGCCGATTTAAGATAAAATTCGCTACCTGCCGATTCGGTCCGCGAAAGAATCCGGCCTTCGCCTATGCATTTCTGCACCTCGTTGGCCCGGGCGTCATCGCGTGTCAGATAATGTGCGTCATTCGTCGCGACAACGGGAATGTCGAGTTCTTTCGAAAGTTCAAGTATTCCTTTAACTATCTGCGTTTCTTCGGGAATTCCGTGGTCCTGAACCTCCAGATAAAAGCCGTCTTTACCAAATATCTCTGAAAATTCTCCGGCATAGGCCGCGGCCTTTTCCTTTTCGCCGGAGCGAAGCAGATCCCAGATCAGGCCGTCCATTCCGGAAGAAAGGGCGATCAAACCTTCGGAATGTGACGCCAGTAACTCTTTATCTATCCGCGGTTTATGCTTAAAACCTTCAGTAAATGCTTTAGATGAAAGATACGCCAGATTGTGATAGCCCGCGAGGTCTTTTGCGAGAAGTATCAGCGAATAGAACGGCCTGTTTCCGCCGGAACGCGAAAGTTCGTCTTCGTGAATGCTTTCGAGCGTGTAGTTCGCTTCGTAACCGATTATCGGATGAATATCGGCGGATCTCATCGCCCGATAGAACGAAACGGCCCCGTACATATTGCCGTTGTCGGTGATCGCACACGCCTTTGCTTCGAATTCGCCCAACTTTTTTACTAGCGGCTTCAGTTGGATTGTGCTCTGCAAAAGGCTATAATCCGAATGCAGATGCAGATGAACGAAATCTTGGGTTTTGAACTCTAAACTCGGCATAAACGACGCGATAATGAAAAAGGTCTTTCTCGAAACTTTTGGCTGCCAGATGAACGTTTCTGATTCGGAACGTGTGCTAACCTCGCTTGAAAAAAGGGGTTACGCGATCACGAACAACGAATCGGCGGCCGATATCGTGCTTATCAATACCTGTTCGGTTCGAGAAAAGGCTGAAAATAAACTTTACACGCGCGTCGGAGAAATACGCAACTCGCGCGAAAATAAGCCGATGATCGGCGTTATGGGCTGTGTCGCCCAGCTCGAAGGCGAAACGCTATTTGAAAAGGCGGACGGCATTGACCTGGTGATCGGAACTCAAGCCGTCGGGCGTGTTCCGGACGCGATCGAAAAGGTGCTGGACGGCGAAGAATTCGTTGCCGACCTAGGCCGCCGCGAAGACGATTATGATTGGTCCGTAAGCGAAAAACAGCGGAATTCGCCATACGTTGCGTTCGTGCCGATCATCGAAGGCTGCAATAAATTCTGCACATACTGCATCGTTCCGTTCTCACGCGGCAGGGAAGTCAGCCTTCCCGCTTCGGAAATAATTAGGCACGTGCTGACGCTTCGGTCGCAGGGAATCAGGGAAGTTCACTTGATCGGCCAGAACGTGAACAGCTATCGCCCGAAAACCGACAGCGGGCTCGAAACATTTCCGGGTGCGACACCGTTCTCGCGGCTGCTCCGTGCCGTTGCCGCGACAGGTATTGAACGGATAAAATTCAACACATCGTTTCCGCGCGATTTTCATCCGGACATTGTCGATGCGATCGATGAATGCGAAAATCTTTCGACATGGGTGCATTTGCCGATTCAAAGCGGCAGCGACCGTATCTTAAAGGCTATGAAACGCGGACATACATTCGCCGATTATATGAAGCGGATCGAAAAGATCCGGTCCGCGAAACGCGACATTGCTTTGACGACAGATATAATCGTCGGCTTTCCGGGCGAAACGCGCGAAGATTTTCTGGATACGAAACGCGCCGTAGAATTATGCGGTTACGACATGGCGTATATCTTCAAATATTCGCCGCGATTCGGGACGCCGGCCTGGAAAATGCCGGACGACGTCGCGGCGGATGAAAAGACCGAACGTTTTCTGGAGCTCGAAAAAACTCAGAAAGCGCTTCAGGCCGTTCGGCTTGAAAGATATGTCGGCCGTGTGGTAAAAGTTTTGGCGGAACGCAGATCTACCCGCTCTTCGGAAGATCTGACAGGGCATTCGGAATGCCATAAATTGGTCAATTTCAAGGGCGACGCGGACGTTATCGGCACTGAGATAGATGTTCGCATTACGCAGGTAAAATCAAATTCGCTTTACGGCGAATCGTGTTAGTTTTTTAGGCTTTTGTGGAAAACGAAGAACTGATAGAAGTAAAGATCGGAGCCCTGATAATGGATCCGAACACCAACACGCCGATCGTCGTGCTTAAAGGCGTCGAATCCGAAGCGGTTCTGCCGATCTGGGTCGGTGCGTTCGAAGCCAATGCGATCGCGCTGGAGATCGAAAAGGTCGTTCCCGAACGGCCGATGACGCATGACCTTTTGCGCAATGCCATCATGGAATGCGGACTTACGGCCGGCCGTGTGATCATTACCGATCTGCTCGAGAACACTTTTTACGCTCGTATTGAATTGACCGACGACACAGGCTCGCCCGTGATGCTCGATTCACGCCCGTCGGATGCGGTCGCGCTCGCATTGCGGCTTGATTGCCCCATATTTGTTCGCTCACGCGTTCTGGAACTTTCCGCCAGATCCACGACGCCGCCCGCTGATGCGGCTACCGAAGATCAGGCGGCTTCGCCGGATGAATGGCCGGACCTGATCGGATAAGAGATTTCTCAGCAGCTTTAATTTAAATGATCATTGTAATTGCCAACCAAAAAGGCGGCGTTGGAAAAACGACAACGGCGATAAATCTGTCTTCGGCGTGCGCGATGCGCGGTAAACGCGTGCTGCTGATCGACCTCGATCCGCAAAGCAACAGCTCGCTTTCTTTTATCGATCCGCAAACGATAAATGACGGAGCGTACGAGCTTTTCACTGAACTCGATCGGCCGTTCAGCGATTTTATCTATCAGACGCCGGTTCCGAAACTCGACATTGTCCCGGCAAAGATAAACCTTGCAAAGCTTGAGGCAAAGCTCGTCGGCGATTTTGACGCCGCGTTTAGGCTTCGCGACCGGATCGATCAGATACGGGAAAATTACGACCTGATATTTATCGACACGCCGCCGACGCTTGGGCTAATTACGGTAAACGCACTGGTCGCCGCAAAACACGTCATCATTCCGATCCAATCGTCATATTTTGCGTTGGAGGGAACTGACGACCTTCTCGAAACAATAGAAAAAGTTCGTTCGCGGCCAAATCCGGAGCTAAATCTGCTCGGCGTTCTGGTGACGCTTTTCGATCGGCGAACTGCCCTTTCCAAAGACGTCGAACAGCATATCCGCAACGTTTTTGGTAAGAAGACCTTCAAAACAATAATTACCCGCAGCGTGCGGTTAGAGGAAGCCCCGGCGCATAAACAGTCGATATTCACTTTTTCCCCGAGATCTTCCGGAGCCCTCGAATACACAGACCTGTCCAAGGAGGTACTCAAACGTGTCTAAAAAAGGCTTGCCGATGAATATCCAAATGCGTCACGATTCGCATTATGTAGAGGAAATATCGCGAACGAACCGCACCATCGGGCGTTCGATCGATGTCAAAAAGATCGCACCGAACCCGGAACAGCCGCGAAGCGAATTCGGCGACCTGACCGATCTGACGAACTCCATAAAGGAAAAAGGCGTTCTGGAACCGCTCTTAGTCAGGCCCAACGGCGACGGCACGTTCATGATCATCGCCGGCGAAAGGCGTTGGCGTGCGTCACAGGCCGCGGGGCTCACCGAAGTTCCGTGCATCGAAATGGACCTTGATGAACAAGGTGTCGCCGAGATCGCACTCATCGAAAATCTGCAGCGCAAAGACCTCACTGTTTGGGAAGAAGCGGACGGCCTGGCCGCGC
>CBFGSN010000150.1:0-5988 GCA_965651435.1 uncultured bacterium
GCCGGCATAGGAAAGATCCCTGAGAATACAAAGAAGGCGCGCATTATCCATTTCGACGTTGGAATGGGCGATCCGATCACACCCGGTCCGCAGCGGATCAGAACTCCGTCCTTACTCTCAGCAGATGAGGAGTTGAACTGGTCCGTCTATCCGATCGAAACGATAGTTGCCGAGAAGATGCACGCTCTGATAGCTCACGGGAACCTTAATTCACGATCCAAGGATGTTTACGATCTTGTCAGCTTCCTCCCTAAAGCGAACGCGGAAATTCTGATACGGGCATTGAAACGCTGCTTCGATTTTCGATCAACTGAACTACCTTCGGATCTATCGGCTACGATCGATGCCATCGACACCACGAGCCTTGAACGGGGCTGGATAAGTGCGACCGTATCGATTCCCGATAGGCCGCAGTTCAAGCCAACTTTTGAGAAGCTCGTCAGGTTGATCGAGGAAAAAGAACGCTCGGTTTAGATGTCGATACCTTGTCTCCGTCTTGGATATCGTAGCCGGATTCGTAACTATCCTCTCTCATCCGATCACTTACGGGAGATTCTTGGTTTCTCCATTCAATCCCGAAAACTCTCCCGTGATATCATGCTGCGAGGCGCAGCCTCTAGAATGGTACGTCGTTGATTTGAAAACCCTTAACACTAAGACTTGCGAACGGATCATTAAAAGAGCTTAGAATATATACTTTCCTGGTAAGTAGGATCTTGAATGTCATTAGTAGCCCTGGAAAAAACACTTGCGGCGGATCAGGAAGAATACGGCGTTGGGCTCGATGCGGAGAGTATCAAGCGGCTCGCGGAGTTTTATGAGATCGTGGCTGAGCACAATTCACTGCTGCATTTGGTGGCGCCGTGTTCGCCGGAGGAATTTGCGCGGCGGCATATTTTGGAATCGCTAACGATGCTCGAATTTTTGCCGGCCGGCGCGCGGTTTTGCGACATCGGAACGGGTGCGGGTTTGCCGGCGATGCCGTGTCTGATCGTCCGCAAAGACCTGTCCGCCGACCTGATCGAATCGAAAGAAAAAAAGGCTCGCTATTTAACGGAAGTGGTGGAACGTCTGGGCATCGGCGAACGCACAAACGTCGTCAATAAACAGTTCGAAGAAGCCGACGCAGGTGCGGCGAAAATAATTACCTGCCGCGCGCTTGATAAATTTACCCAAAAACTTCCGAAAATTTTACGTTGGTCAAAGGGCCGCGAAAAACTTTTTTTCGGCGGCCCGAATCTTCGCGAAGAGCTGATAAAACAAGGCTGCCGCGTCGAGGAAAAGCTGATGCCGTTTTCCGAGCAGCGATATCTTTTTCGCATTCGCGGCGAGCGGCGTTTGACAAGCCGGTAAAAAATATGTGACTCTGTTTTTGGCCCAAACGGCCGAATTTGAAATTTACAACGTGGCGATTTAAGGTAACTTGCTCCACGATAAAAACTGCTAAAGAACTGCGACAGGATCCGAAAGGCCTGAGCATCTTTTGCAGATGCTCGGGTCTTTTTCATTTGT
Organism: uncultured bacterium; assembly: GCA_965651435.1. GTDB lineage: Bacteria > Acidobacteriota > Blastocatellia > Pyrinomonadales > Pyrinomonadaceae > OLB17. Next base: position 1,513 of record CBFGSN010000150.1, read on the forward strand.
CCGGCATCCTGCAAAAAACTTCTAGCTTTTGAGCATACCTTGAAAAAAGCCGCGCGATATCCAAAAAGGAGAAAGCGATGGCAGAAAATCAAAATTTTATCGAAACACAGGCTCTTCATTCCGGAGCCGAACCCGATCCGGCAACCGGCGCGATCCTGACGCCGATCTATCAAACAACGACCTACAGGCAAACGGCCGTCGGCAGCGACAAAGGCTACACGTACAGCCGCGCGGCAAATCCGACCGTCACGGCGCTCGAAAAACGGCTCGCATCGCTTGAACAGGGCGAATTCGCAAAGTGCTTTTCGTCCGGACTTTCGGCGACGACGGCGCTGTTCCTTGCGCTTCTCAGATCGGGCGACCGCGTCGTCGTTTCACAAACATGTTACGGCGGAACCGTTCGGCTTCTGCGCCAGATATTCAGTTCGTTCGGCGTCGAAGCCGATTTTGTCGATACGACGAACGAAGCGGAATTTCGCACGGCCGTCGAAAAACCGACGCGCCTCGTTTTTATCGAAACTCCGGCAAACCCGACGCTTTGTTTGACTGACATCGCGCTCGCGGCCGATATCGCACACGCCGCCGGAGCTCTTTTTGTCGTTGACAACACGCTTCTTTCGCCGGCGCTTCAGCGTCCATTAGAACTCGGCGCGGATGTTGTTCTTCATTCGACGACAAAATTTATCGAAGGCCACAATGCGACGCTCGGCGGAGCGCTTATCACGAACGATGCTGAGCTCGACGCGCGTTTCGACCTGCTCCGAAAATCGACCGGAACCATTCAGGCTCCGTTCGATGCCTGGCTGACGCTGCAGGGCGTGAAAACGCTGCCGCTCCGCGTTCGCGAACACTCCGAAAATGCTCTGGCCGTGGCGAAATTCCTCGCGTCGCATCCGCTGATCGAAACGGTGCATTATCCTTGGCTCGATTCGTTCCCGCAATTCGAACTCGCCAAGCGCCAGCAATCCGCGGGCGGCGGGCTTATCGCATTCGAAGTTCGCGGCGGGTTCGAAGCGGCGAAGGACGTGATGAATTCGGTGCGGCTCTGTTCGCTGGCGGAAAATCTCGGCTCCGCCGAAACGCTGATCACGCACCCGGCTTCGATGACGCACGGCGATGTTCCGAAAGAGCAGCGCGTTGCCGCCGGGATCACGGATGGACTCGTGCGGCTTTCGGTCGGGCTGGAAAATCCGCTCGATATAATTGCCGATCTCGACGCGGCACTCACAAAAGAAAGATCGGAGGCGGCCGCAAAATGAGCAAAGAGATCACCGTAATAAAATTTGGCGGTTCGGTTCTGAAGGACACCGGCGACCTTGCAAAAGCGGTCAATGAAATTTATCGGAATCTACGCAGCGGCACGAAGGTCCTCGTGGTCGTGTCGGCGTTCAATGGACGAACGGACGAACTTCTTGCAACGGCGCGGGCTTTCGGAGCGGACGACAATGCGGCGGCCGCGTCGCTTCTGCTGACCGGCGAAAGCGAATCCGCCGCGCTTTTGACGCTCGCGCTTCAGCGTGCGGGACTTCCGGCAAAGGTACTGACGCCCGCGCAGATCGGATTGCTGACGCGCGGTGAAACATTCGATGCCGAACCGATCTGGGCGGACACCGAAAAGCTCCGCGACGAACTGGCGTCTTCCATCGTTGTCGTAAGCGGATTCGGCGGCGTGGACGCACACGGTGCGCCGACGCTTTTGGGCCGCGGCGGTTCCGACCTGACGGCGTTATTCCTGGCCGAACGACTCGACGCCCGCTGCATTCTTGTCAAAGATGTTGACGGCCTGTACGAATCTGACCCGGCCGTTACGACAAAACCGCGGCGTTTCGCGTCGGCGTCGTATGTAGCGGCAGCGCGGATCGGCGGCCCTTTGATACAGCAAAAAGCCGTCGAATTCGCGGCGGAAAATTCGCTGACGGTCGAGCTTCGTTCGCTAAATTCAGACACGGGAACCGTCATCTCGAATCTGCCGGATACGTTCGCTGCGGACACGCGCGACGCTCGTCCGCTTCGCATCGCGCTGCTCGGATGCGGAACGGTCGGCGGCGGCGTTTTCGAATTGCTCGCAAAATATCCGGAAAAATTTGAAATTGTCGGCGTGCTGAACCGCGAACGCGACCGCGCGTTAGCCGCGGGAATTCCCGAACATCTTATCGAAAACGATGCCGAGCGATTGTTCGCAAAAGAACACGACGTCGTTATCGAACTCATTGGCGGTACGGATGCGGCCGGCGAATTTATCGAACGGTCGCTTCGCTCGGGCCGAAGCGTCGTCACGGCGAACAAGGCTTTGCTCACCGAACGGCCCGGCAAATTTACGGCCATCGCGGCGGAAACCGGAGCTTCGCTTTTATACAGCGCGTCGGTCGGCGGAGCTCTTCCTGCGTTCGAATTGATCGGAAAAAATACGGATGACATCGCCGCCGTGACGTGCATTTTGAACGGCACGTGCAACTTTATCTGCGAAAGGCTTGCCGCGGGCGAAGACATTGATCCGGCTGTCGCCGCCGCGCAGGCGAAGGGTTTTGCCGAAGCCGACCCGACGCTCGACATCACCGGAACGGATGCCGCGCAAAAACTTTCCCTGCTGGCAAAAAATGCTTTCGGCGCGGATATTCCGGTCGCCGCCATCGAACGGAAAGGCATTGAAGATCTTACGCCCGAAGCATTTCGCGAAGCCGCGTCACGCGGAAGAACCATACGCCTGATCGGCGAGATCACACGAACCGACGACGGTGTGAAATGTTCGGTCGCTCCGCGCGAGGTTGCGGCGGACGGAGTTTTCGGCACGGTTACAGGCGCGGGAAATTGCCTCGTAATACGAGAGAGCGACGGCCGCGAACGCGTAATAAAAGCTGCCGGTGCGGGGCGTTATCCGACGGCAGAATCCGTCATCGCGGACGTATTCGAGCTTTACCGCAAACATAAAAACGCACCGAGGCGACTCGCAGCAAGAACGGCGGAGGCAGCAATATGAAACACACGACACAATGCGTAAATTTTGAACCGGCGGACAATTTCAGTGCAATGTCACCGCCGATCTATCAAACCGCGACGTTTCGCCAGGAGACGGCCGATGAATTCGGCGAATTCGATTATTCGCGAAGCGGGAACCCGACGCGACGGGCGCTCGAAGAAAAACTCGCGCAGCTCGAACACGGAAAATTTGCGGCTGCGTTCTCGAGCGGAATGGCCGCGATCACCGCCGTCGTTCGGCTGCTGGAACCGGGCGACGAGGTCATCGCCGGCGACGAACTTTACGGCGGAACGATACGGCTCTTGGAACGCGCCGGCGCGGCATACGGGTTTGGTGTTCGATATGTTGATACGACCGATGCGGATGCGGTCGCCGCCGCCGTCACGAACAAAACGCGCCTGATCCTGATCGAAACGCCGTCGAACCCGACGCTGCGGATAACGGATCTGACGGCTGTTGCGAAATTGACGGCGGGCCGCGAGATCATCTTGGCTGTCGATAATTCGATGCTTTCGCCGACGCTGCAAAATCCGCTCGAACTCGGCGCGGACATCGTCATTCATTCGGCGACGAAATACCTTTGCGGACATAGCGACGTTACCGGCGGAGCTGTTATTACGAATGACGAAGAGTTGTATAAAAAGATCGCGTTCCTGCAGAATGCGGAAGGCAGCGGGCTCGCGCCGTTCGATTCGTGGCTGCTGTTTCGCGGGTTGAAAACGCTCGCCCTGCGTGTCGAACGCCAAACGTCGAACGCCGAAAGGATCGCGGCTTTTCTGCACGCGCATCCGGCGGTGAGACAGGTTTTTTATCCGTCGCTTGCGGACGAAAGTTCGCGCACCGTCCAAGCCGCGCAGGCGCGCGGAAACGGCGGCGTCATCAGCTTTACGACCGGCGACGCGAATGCATCAAAACGCATTGCCGAATCGCTTCGGCTTTTTTCGATAGCGGTAAGTTTCGGTTCGGTGAATTCGACCGTCAGCCTGCCGTGCAGAATGTCGCATCTGAGCATTCCGGACGCATTGAAAGATAAACTTGCGCCGCCCGAAGATCTGATACGCATTTCGGTTGGTATCGAAGATGCAGACGACCTGATCGCGGATCTCGCGCAAGCACTTCAGAAAACGGCTGCGGCGTCAGCGTGAATCGAGATGATATTCGCGAAGCCGGCGATAGAGCGTTGACGGCGAAATGCCCAGCAGCTCGGCGGTCTTTCCGCGGTGCCAGCCGGTTTTTTCCAGAGCGTTTATGATCTGTTCGCGTTCGACGTCGCGAAGGTTCACCGGCGTGTGCAGCGTGAAATTTCCGCCGTTCGGCGAACCTTGCGGATAGTTCATCGTCGTCACGTTCTGCGGCGGAATGCGGTTCGCGACCTCGGGCGGCAGATCTTTGACCGTGATCTTTCCGTTGTCGCCGAGCAGGACTGCGCGTTCCAGACAGTTGCGAAGCTGACGGACATTTCCCGTCCAATGATAATCATTGAGCGCGTCGATCGCAGA
>CBFGSN010000151.1:0-5899 GCA_965651435.1 uncultured bacterium
GCTAAAGCTGGAACTCCGAACAAGATCGGGCCAGCTAAAGCTGGAACTCCGAACAAGATCGGGCCAGCTAAAGCTGGAACTCCGAACAGTTAAATAAGCGTTTTTTCAAAATAATCCGCCGTTTTCCTTAAACCATCCACAAGCGGTACGGTCGGCGACCAGTCTAATAATTCCTTGGCGCGCTCGATGTTCGGTTGGCGTTGTTTCGGGTCGTCCTGCGGCAGCGGATGATATTCGATATTCACGTTTTTTCCGATGGCTTTTGAAACCTCAGCGGCGAGTTCGTTCATCGTAAATTCGGACGGATTGCCGATATTTACGGGCATATGAATGTCTTCGGCTTCGGTATTCATCAATCGAACTAAGCCGTCAACAAGGTCGCTGACATAACAGAACGAACGCGTCTGCGAACCGTCGCCGTATATCGTCAACGGCATTCCGCGAAGTGCCTGAACGATAAAATTCGACACGACGCGGCCGTCGTTCTCCAGCATACGCGTCCCGTAAGTGTTGAAAATACGAACGATACGTGTGTCAACATTGTTCTGGCGGTGATAGTCCATCATCAGAGTTTCGGCGACGCGCTTGCCTTCGTCATAACAGCTTCGGAGGCCGATCGGGTTCACGTTGCCGAAATAATCTTCGGTCTGCGGATGAATGAGCGGATCGCCGTAAACCTCGCTGGTCGATGCCTGAAGGATGCGCGCCTTTACGCGTTTTGCTAGCCCGAGCATATTTATCGTGCCCATCACGCTGGTTTTCACGGTCTTTACCGGATTGTATTGATAATGGATCGGCGAAGCCGGACACGCCAGATTATAGATCTGATCGACTTCGAACATTATCGGTTCGGTCACGTCGTGGCGGACGAGTTCGAAATCCTTGTTGTCGCGAAGGTGTTCGATATTCTGTTTTCTACCCGTAAAGAAATTATCGAGACAGACTACCTCGTTGCCTTCGCTTAAAAGGCGTTCGCACAAATGCGAACCGATGAAACCGGCCCCGCCGGTGACTAAAATTCTCATATAAATTTATTCGGCGTTCGGTGCACACGCATTTGCAGCAAGTTCGACCGGCTCCAGTATCGCCGCGATCTTTTCCGGTATCGGCGTTTTTGTGCAGACGTAAAAACGCTTTGCCGCCTTTAACGCCGATTCGACCGGCGGCGTGCCGCGCATACTTTCGGTTTCGTTCACCAACAGAACCTGGTCGGGAATGCCGTTTTCAAGCGTCTGTAATACCGTCGGTGCTTCGCCTAATTTGAGCTGTTCCGCCTGCATCGCGGCAATGCCGAGATCCGTGGACGCGAGCGTGACGTAATAGCGTTTATGAGCCATGTTCAGAAAATACGCCATGAACACGGAACCCGCGGCGATTCCCGCAATAAGGAACACAAGGCAAAGTATCACAGTTTTCATAAAACTCTCCGGGCGTGACGCGCGGGCGACCAGAACCGCCAACTCATTTTAGATGCTTTTCAAAGAAAGCCAAAATGCGTTCGTATTCGTCCGTCCAGCTTTCGGGCCGCACGAAGCCGTGATTTTCCGACGGATAAAGCATCGCCTCGAAATATTCGGTTTTGCCGAGCCGTATAAGCTTTTCGATAAGCTGGACCGAATCCTGAACCGGAACGTTGTCGTCCGACATTCCGTGCAGTATCAGCAGCGGGCGTTCGAGCTTGTCGGCGTATGTTATCGGCGACGAACGTTTGTAGGCTTCGGGGTTTTTGTCGGGAAAACCGAGCCGCTGGGCCGTGTAGCCGGGCGACGACGCGTAATAATTTTTCCAATCGAAAACAGGCCGAAGAGCCGCCGCGGCCGCGACCTTGTCGGGAGCGCGCATCGCGAGCATTCCGGCCATAAACCCGCCGTAGCTGCCGCCGTAAACGCCGACCTTGTCTTTATTTACATTATAATTCGCGACCATATAGTCGATGGCATCGACGTGGTCGTCCATGTCCTTGCCGCCGAGAAAATCGTAAACGTCCGTTCGCCAATCGCGTCCGTATCCGGCCGAGCCGCGATAATCAATGTCCAGAACGACGTAGCCTTTCTTCGTCAAAAGTTCGTTGAACATAAATTCGCGGTAATAATTGTTCCAGCCGTTTATCACGTTCTGCAGATAGCCCGCACCGTGAACAAATACGACCATCGGATATTTTGTTTTCGCATTGTGGCCCGCCGGAAGATATATCTTCGCCGGGATCGTTTTGCCGTCACGCGACGGAATGGAGATGAATTTTGGTTCGTTCCATTTCATCGCCGAAAAAGCAGCGGGGACAGTTTTGGTTAGTTGAATCGGATATGTGGCATTTTCGGTTGCGGAGCAGTTCAAGCAGAGTTTAAATGCGTAAAGTTCGCCCGGTTCGTTCCATTTAGAACTCTCGTAAATCAATTGTGGAATCAGATCGTCGGACGGGTCCGCGGCGAGTTGAGGAGAATTGATCATACCTAAAGAGCGGGTATTTGCTACGTCGTTAAAAGGTGCGACTTTCTTGCCAATATCTGTAATGACGGAAAATGTTCTTTCCGATGGCCCCTTCTCAGTTGACATATAAATTATCTGAGAAACATTCGGGTCCCACTTTGCCCATTCGACCTGCCAGTCTCCTTTTGTAAGCTGTTCGACCTTTACGGAAAGCGGCGGTTCGACGCCGGTAACTTTTGCGTCGCCGTTCGCATCAATGGGTTCATCTGCTTTCGGTTCAACCTGCGCGGAATGGAGGGTCGCTAGGTAAAGGTGATTAAATCCGTCGCGTTCGGATGCGAAGAAAAGCTGATCGGCGTTTTTCGGATTCGGTTCGACTATGTACGAAAGCGGAGCGAGCCATTTCGGGTCGGTTTCCTCGGTTACGAGCGCGATCTGTTGATCTTTCGCGCCGGCATTGCGGATGTAAAAAAGCTGCCGCCGTTTTGTGTCCATATCGCCGCGGTCAACGATCAAACTGCGGTTATCCGCCGCCCACGCGATACGCCGAAAGCCGCCGACGCCCTGTTGTTTCGGCAGTTCTATTTCAAAAGGCGTGTCGCGGCTGCCATCGGTCAGCGTCACAAAAAGCTTTTGATCGGACCAGCCGCGGCGACGCGTTCCCGCTGTGACATATTCGCCGAGGTAATTCGGCACGACAAGCGAACGATATTTCGAACTGTCCGAAACGACATACGCCGCCAGCTTTCCGTCTTTTGTGACCGCGGCGTTTCCGACCGAAATACTCTTTGCAGCGTCGGCTTCCTTCGTGAGCTGCGTCGTAGTCGAATCCGCCGTATTAAGTATAAAAATATCGCCGCCCGAACGATACATTATGCGGTCGTTGTCGATGAAATCTGCCCCGAATTCGCCCGCTTCGGTTTTTGTGTAACGTTTTGGATTGTCTTCCAGCTCGACCAATTTATGATCCATTAGATAAACGTTGCTCCGATTTTGTACGCCTTGAAGCTCGTCGCTAATGACTGAAAACGACTCGGTATCCTCAAGTATCGGATAATTTTGTGGCAAGCGGGAAACTATCTCGAGAACAGCGGATAAGTTTGCGGCCGCTGTGATGATCTCATGTCGCTGATATTCTGACCTGATACCATTACTGCCGGCGGGTTTTTCTTCTAATTTGGTCAGCAACGCTGTTCGTGAATTTTCAACTCGAGAAAATGTTTCGTCTTCTTGGACGCCTGCGGATTTGATGGCAACTATTAAATTTGGCACGAGATCAGTCTGGCGAAGAAGTTGTTCTTCATATTCCGACCACCGCTTATTCCTTTGTTTCAAGATGTATTCCGGTGATCGTTGCCGGAGATCAAGAACATAAAGATCGCCGCCGTATGTGAAAACCAATTTTTTCGAATCGGGTGACCACTCGAAACCGCCGAGGCCGCCTTCGCGCGATTTTACAAAATCGTCGCGAAGTTCGACGCCGTAATCGAGCTTGTTCTCTTTTTCGGGACGTTTCGGAAGCGGCGGCAGATCGCTCGTCCGCAGAATGATCTCCGGTTCGCCGCCCGACGTCGGCACAAGGTAAAGATCGCGCCGCGGCTTGCCTTCGGCATTCCACAGATAAATGACGAAACGGCCATCGGGTGAAATTTTCTCGCCCTCGACACGCTGCCCGGCGATCGACGGCTCCGCCATGATCTGACGAACCGTTAGGGTTTGCGCATTCGCGACAAATGTAAATAGAAGAGCAAAAGTAAAAAAGCAGATCGAACGGAGGGTAAAGTTATTCATCAATATTATCTTCTTCACTTTGATTTGATTCTTGTAAAGCGTACAAAACCTGTAGGCCGGCTTGATCTTTTGGACGATCCGCGGCTCGTTTGGCGACGATGAGCGCCGGAATTGAGAGTATCTTCGTCTTGTAGTCATCAAGTTCAACGGTTATGGAGTCATCCAACAGGTCATCGTAAACTCCCAGACCTTTTACTTCACCGAGAAGATCGACATCTCCCATTGCCGTCTCGAAGGTAAAATTAGTTCCATGCTGCAAAGTTGACCAATCGAAAACATATGGAAGTTCCTTTGGGAAATTTCGCGGACGTGGATGTAAAGGCCCTAAAACCGCAGCTATTTTTTTGAGATTATCGGTCGTTCGCAAATAACAGATATCCAGATCTTCAGTAATGTAGTTGCCGCCGTGGCTCCGTATGGCGACACCGCCGACAATTACAAAATCTACTTCCGCTTCGCTGAACCGACGAGCCAATTCAAATAGATTGATCATTTGGTTTTTGCTCTTTTACTGGCTTTTGCGCGACGCATCGCCTCTTCAAATTTCAACATCGAATTAGCCAAAGCGTCATTTCGCTTGATACGTTCGGCCGGCGTATATCGAAGATTTTCCGCGAGTTGTGTCAGGTCGATACCATAGTCACGCGCGGCCGCGATCTTGCTGCCGGGTTTTGGGTTGAGCAATTTTTCTTCGGGTGTACGCTTCATAACAATATTTTACGGCAATTCGAGAGCTTTGGTTCGCATTTCGGCCTTTTCTTTGTCGGTCAAGTGTTTGTATTCGTAGATCGCGTTTTCCCACGTCCCATAGATAGCATTCGGCAGGACGATAAAACGTTTGCCGAATTCGTTGCGAGCCTTGTCCGTTTCGGCAAAGCGTTCATCGACCGGTTTCTTTTCGAAAAGGCTCGTGAAATCATCAAGGTTATCGCCCATCAGCATGACTACGCGATATTTTTCGCTGACGCGCGCGCGTCGAGCATCCTTGCCCGACTCGGTTTCGCGAAGAAACACGTTCTGATCCGAAACGTCTTTGAAACCGACGGAGCGCAAATTGTCGATCGTCGCCTGACGCTGAACTTCGTCGCGGTTGGAGATGTAGAAGATCTTAACGCCTTTCGACACGGCGTAATTCAGAAAATCTACGGCGCCGGGAACGGCTTTCGCCTTTCGCATATCGCCCCATGCATACCAGTTCTTCAGATCGAAGCCGAGCTTTTTCGTGTACGAATATGCCTGTGCGGGCGAATTATCAAGCACCGTTTCGTCTATATCGACAATGATCGCGCGTGGCCGTTTCCGCTCGGCTTTCGGAAGTTTTTTGACGTTCTTTTTATCGAGGTCGGCATCGAGCCGAAGCCGCGCGATGTTATACGCCTGATAACAAAGCGCTCGATATTCCGCCGCTTTCTGAGTGTAAAGTATCGCCGCAAGCTGATACTCAACATCAGCTTCGGGTGCCGGCTGCGGCGTTTGTGCCGATGCCGGAATTGCCGTGAACGCAAAGAAAATTAAGCCGATAAATGCAGATCGTAGTTTCATAGGTTTGTTGAGATTATAAAAGCGATATGCGATCAGAGTAAAGAGGAAGATGAGGAAGAGGGAAGTGGTTGGGGAGAGGGGAGACAGTCAGTACCGTCCGCGGTAGCGGATGGTTAAAGGTAAATGTGTCGAGTCAGTC
>CBFGSN010000152.1:0-5852 GCA_965651435.1 uncultured bacterium
TGAATTCGGTGCTCGGTCCGGGCGTTCATGTTGAGGAACGCGCCGTAATAAAAGATTCCGTACTTTGGGGGCATTCGCGCGTTTCTTCGCATGCAGAGATCACCGGTGCGGTCATCGGCCGTTCTGGGCACATCGGAAAGAACGTGGTCGTCGGCGGCGGTTGTGTGCTCGGCGACAAAGCCAGCGTTCCGGATTACAGCAAGATATGACCTATGCCCGAACTGCCCGAAGTTGACCTTGTAAAACGCCATTTGCAGATGATCTTGCCCGGACGAACGATCCGCTCGGCGGAGCTTCGACGCGAAAAGCTCGTGCCGGATATGGATGCGGACGCGTTTGCCGGACGGCTTGAAAATTCGCGGATAGCGGCGGTCGGCAGACGCGGCAAACATATTCTTTTCGAACTGAGCAGCGGCGATACGCTGATAACGCATTTGCGGATGAGCGGGCGTTTTATGCTTCTTGACCCGGCGGCGGCCGACCCGAAATTCGCGCACGCGGTCTTTTATTTTGACGACGGCCGATTGGTTTTCGAAGACCAGCGGCATTTCGGTTTGATGAAGATCGTGCCGACGGCGGAGCTGCACGACGCAAAGGAACTGAAGAAACTTGCGCCCGAACCTTTTGGCGACGAATTCAGCCAGGAATATCTTTTTGCGAAGCTGAAAGCGTCCGGTCGGACGCTGAAAGAATTTTTGCTCGATCAGACAAAGGTCACCGGGCTCGGGAACATTTACGCGGCCGAGGCGATGTTCCGTTCGCGGCTTCATCCGGCAAAGCGTGCGAACAGCGTTTCGCGAAAAAAGGCGGAGCTTTTGCATTCGTCGATCCGAGAAGTTTTGCTCGATTCGATCGGCGTGAGCGAAAGCGTGCCGCTTGAACCGGCGAATATCGGCGGAAATTTCTACGGCGAAGGAGCGTCCGGCGAATGGAGCGTTTACGGCCGCGAAGGCGAGCCGTGCGTTTCATGCAAAACTCCGATCCGGCGCATCCGTCAGGCGGCCCGTTCGACATTCTTTTGTCCGGCGTGCCAGCGGCGCTGATCGCGGCGTTTGACACTTCGCTTTGAAAGTCGCATCATTGCTATATTGTGGTGAGTTAATGCGACTTGCGACCACGTTAAATAATCTGCTAAACAGCTGCCGACTTGTTTTCAGCTTCAAAAAAAGGCCTTGCTGTTTAAGCGAGGCTTTTTTACTTGCATCGGCATTGAATTATGAAAGATTTTCGCGAACTGCTTGATTCCGACGGCGTCTTCGTTTTTGACGGCGCGGTCGGAACGCGCCTGTACGACAAAGGAATTTACATTAACCGCAGTTATGACGAACTGAACCTGACGGCGCCGGAGCTTGTCCGCGAAGTTCACGAAGAATATGTCAAAGCCGGTGCAGACATCATCGAAACAAATTCGTTCGGCGCGACCTATCACAAGCTCAAACCGTACGGGCTCGATTCAAAAGTCCGCGAAATAAATCTGGAATCGGCGCGGATCGCGCGTGCGGCCGCGGGCGACAGGGCTTTGGTCGCCGGTGCGATCGGGCCGCTTGGCGTCCGCATCGAACCTTTTGGGCCGACATCGTTTGACGAAGCCAAAGAGATCTATAAAACACAGGCCGAAGCTCTGCTCGAAGGCGGCGTCGATCTATTCGTTCTGGAAACTTTTTCGGGCCTGCCGGAGATCGAACAGGCGATCAGGGCCGTGCGGGAAGTATGCGATCTGCCGATAGCGGCGCAGATGACGATCCAGATGGACGGCAACACGCTGTACGGATCTTCGCCCGAAGCGTTCACGGCAAAGCTTGATGAACTCGGCGTTGATATCATCGGGTTGAATTGCGGAATGGGCCCGAACCACGTTCTGACGGCGCTCGAAAAAATGCGTGTGCTGACGGACAAGCCTTTGTCGGCACAGCCGAATGCGGGGTTGCCGCGCGATGTTCAGGGGCGTCAATTTTATATGGGTTCGCCCGAATATATGGCGACGTTCGCGAAGCGTTTCGTACAGGCGGGAGCGCGTTTTGTCGGCGGATGCTGCGGCACCACGCCGACGCACATAAAACTTATTGCCGACGCGGTTCGTTCCATCAGCCCGCGAACATCGACATCATTCCCGAGCGTCGGAACCGCGCGCGTGGATGAGCTGACGCCGGATGATATTCAGGTCGTCGATCCGGTCCTGCGTTCGAAATGGTCGGCAAAGATCGCCCGGGGCGAATTCGTCACGTCGGTCGAGGTTCTGCCGCCGAAAGGCTGTGACGCGTCGAAAACGCTCGAGTCCATCGGCATGCTGAAAGACGCCGGAGTCGATGCCGTAAATATTCCGGACGGTCCGCGTGCCCAAACGCGTATGTCCGCGCAGGCGACAGCCGTTCTCGTCGAAAAAGAGATCGGCATCGAAGCCGTTCTGCATTATTGCTGCCGCGACCGAAATCTTTTGGGTATGATGTCCGACCTGCTCGGGGCGGCCGCGCTTGGGCTGCACAACCTGCTTTTGATCACGGGCGATCCGCCGAAGATGGGTCCGTATCCGGATGCGACGGCCGTATTCGACATCGATTCCATAGGCCTGACGAACATGGCGAACAAACTTAACCACGGGCTTGATCTCGGCAACAACCCGATCGGCAAACCCACCGCATTTTCGATCGGCGTCGGTGTTAATCCCGGCGCGGTCAATTTAGAAGAAGAGATACGCCGGTTTGAATGGAAGGTCGAAGCCGGTGCCGAATATGCCATCACGCAGCCCGTTTTTGATACGGAACAGCTTCGCAGATTTATCGACGCGATCGCTCATGTAAAGGTTCCGATCGTTGCCGGCATATGGCCGCTTGTAAGTTTTCGCAATGCCGAATTTCTTCATAACGAAGTGCCGGGCGTGAATGTGACGCCCGAAATACTGGAACGTATGCGTGCCGCCTCCGACAAAAGCAAAGACCACGCCCGCGAAGAAGGCATCGCGATCGCCCGCGAATCGCTGCTTGAAGTTCGCGATGTTATCGCCGGCGTTCAGGTTTCGGCTCCTTTCAATAATGTCGGTTACGCACTACAGGTCTTCGAGGTGCTCGACGAATTTCGGACGCGTGCTTCCGATTCGGCGGCCGTTTAATGCAAAACCCGACAATTTTCATTCGCCGGTTCCTGTTTCCCCAAAACGTTTAACGATGTTTATAAATGTATTGACATTGTTTTCGCACTCCTGATATTATCAGAACAGCTCAGACCTTTCTGAGTTTCTCTTTATTCGAAAGAATCCTTTTGTTTCGACCGGAGATCAAACATGTCAATCACATTTATCCTTCCTTTAATGAAAAAATATATACTTTCCTCGTTCGCTGTTCTGGCGATCGTATCGTTATTTTCCTCTTTGGCGACCGCAACGGTTTTCACCGGCCGCGACACCGGCCCGATCAGCGACGGCGGAGCAGGCGCACCGCCGAACTGCACACAGGTTTTCCGTGACATTCATTTTGACGTTACGGGAATGCGCGCACCGATCGCAGGTGCTTCGGTTGATTTCACGATGTATCCGGAGCACACGTGGATAGGCGATCTGCAGGTGGCTCTGATCGCTCCGGACCTGACGACATTCACGATCTTTTCACGTGTAGGTCAGCAGGAAGGTTCGGGCGATAACGGGGACAGTTCCCGATTGAGCGGAACCTATACCTTCAGCGACACCGCAACTAACAATATATGGACGGCTGCTGCCGCCGGCGGCGGATCTTACCTGATCCCGGAGGGCAGTTATCGCACACAATATCCGGGGCCATACGGAAACGACGGCGTCGGACCGGAAGAAACAAGCCTGAACACGGCATTCACGAATGTCGCAAATCCGAATGGCGTTTGGACGCTGCGGTTTCAGGATTGTGCACAGGCCGACACGGGTTCGGTCGTTGCGGCTAATCTGACATTGCTTTCGCCGACCGCGGCGGATGCAACGCTAATGGGCCGTGTTGTTAGTCCGTACGGAGCGGGTATTCGCGGAGCTATGGTGACCATCAGCGGTGGAAATCTTCCGGCTAGGAATACCGTGATGACGAACTCATTCGGATTCTTTCAATTTTCGGTTCCCGCCGGACAGATGTATTTTGTGAACGTCCGCGCCAGGGGAAGTGTTTTTGAGGTTCCGACACGTGCTATCTATTTGGATGGCGACCTGACGGGATTTGATTTTGTGGCCGCCGAATAACTTGGGGGTAGTTCGGCGAAAACAGAAAGGGACGGCTTCTGCCGTCCTTTTTTTATTGCGGGAACATGATGGTTTTGATAACACCCTTTTTGAGTCTATCCGGATTTGGCGAAGGTGTTGTTACCAGCGTGAACCGATGATTAAATCCTTCGCCGCTTCGTCCGCTGTCGCCCGAACGCCATTCGTATTCGACAACAGCACCGTCATCAAATTCGTAAACTCGACGTATTTCGGTCGCTGTATGAAGTGCGGCTTGTTCGGAAACGACGTGACGCATATCATCGTTGACGATCATTTCGTAATATTTTTCAGCTTTGCTCATATATATCGGTTACGGGATCAGGATGATCTTACCATGTGCCTTTGAATCAATGACCTCTTTATGCGAAAGCGGTGCTTCCGCAAGTGTGAACGAACGGGCGATGACCGGTTTCAGAAAACCCGCGGACAGTCCGTCGAAGATCGCCCCGTGTATATCTTTTAGCGCATCGGCGGGTGCATTGAAAAGCGACATGCCGTAGATTGTGGCGTCTTTTGTCATCGCGTTTCGCGGTGTGAATTCGATGCTGCCGCGGTTTCCGACAACGACGATGCGGCCGAACATCGAAAGCGCCGTAAAATCCTTTTCGAGATTTTCGTTAGCGAGCATTTCGATGATGACATCGACGCCGCCTTCGCTTGCATCGCGGATCTGCTCCAAGTGATCGGGTTCAGAATGATCGAACACCGCGTTGGCCCCGTTTTCCTTCGCGAGTCGACGCCCTTCGGCAGAACTCGCCGTGCCGAAAACACTTGCTCCGGCGTGTTTTGCCCACTGGACAGCCGCAATGCCGACGCCGCCCGAAGCTCCGTGTATCAGAACTTTTTCGCCGGTCGTGATCTTAGCTTTTTGGAACAAGGCGCGGTAAGCGGTCGCGTATGGCGTCCAGATCGCGGCACCGGATTCGAAACTCGCGTTATCGGGCAAACGGCCGAGCTGGTTTTCGCGGCAGAGGCAGTATTCGGCATAAGTTCCGGTAAGCGTGCCGGCCGTATAAACACGATCGCCGACGGCAAATTCGGTGACGCCGCCGCCAACGGCTTCGACTACGCCGGCGGCATCTTTTCCCGGTGTATACGGCAGTTTCGGCGCGTGTGCGTGATTTCCCGTGCGAAGATAAGTATCAACCGGATTAACACCGATCGCTTTTATCCGCACAAGAATTTCGCCCTCACCCGGAACCAGATCGGCCGTTTCCTCGATCTTCAAAACATCCGGCGAACCGAATTCACGAACAATTATTGCTTTCATAAATGGTAAGCACGACTTCCGTATCGTAGTGCAGCTCACAACTAAAAGGCGAAGCTCTGAACGCAGCTAATCTTACTCCACGGTAACGGATTTTGCCAGATTTCGCGGTTGATCAACGTCGCAGCCGCGGCGGACGGCGATATGATACGAAAGGAGCTGCAGCGGCACGATCGAAAGGATCGGGGCGAGCAGGTCCGACGTTTCCGGAACGAAGATCGAATGGTCGGCGACCTTTGAGGTCATGCCGTCGCCTTCGGTCAGTACGGCGAGCACGATGCCGTCGCGCGCCTTTACCTCGACCATATTCGAATGCGTCTTTTCGTAACGTGTTTCGCTGCGTTCGTCGCCGGCTTCGCGGGTGTTTACGAC
>CBFGSN010000153.1:0-5847 GCA_965651435.1 uncultured bacterium
GAATTGATGACATATTCCAGCGGGCCGAGGCTTTTTACCAATTTTGTATGGATCCAAAACTGATGCAGAAGGTTAAAGCCGTGCATCGTTGCGAACATCCACGGAGCAAAGCCCATGAACATTATCGGGACGTAAAATATCCAATGCAAAGTGCCCGAAAACCAGCTCTGGCGAACCGCGACGCTCAGATTATATTGCGAACTCGAATGATGAACGACGTGAAAATTCCAGAAGAGCCGCGATTCGTGGCTGACGCGGTGAAACCAGTAATAGGCAAGATCGTCTGCAAAGAACAAGATCGCCCAGGACCACCAGGCGTTCGTCGGAAAATGATACGGCGCGTATTCGTAAACCAGCGTGTATATAATGATAAACCCAAGCCCGAAAAGCGCGTCGAAGAGAACGCTCATAAAACCGACGAAGATGTTTGTCCAAGTGTCCCGGGCCGGATAATCTCCCGCTTCGCGGCGATGCGTAAGCCACGCCTCCAGCCCGATCAGGGCCGCGAATACGGGAATTGCAATGACCGTCGGTTTTATCATTTTGCTCAGATCATTTTATATAAGATCGGCGAAAATCGACAGGCTCAAAGTTTACTGGAACATTTCGGCGAAAAAATATGCGATTATTTACGGAGAACGTCCTATGAAAAAGATCACATTTACATTTATTGCCGTTATTTTTCTCGCCGCCGGAGCTTTTGGACAGACGACGCTAAACGAATGTTTCGCCGCCGGCTCGGAGCAAATGAAACAAAAGAATTATGACGCCGCCATTGTCACATTTTCGAAATGCATAAGGCTGGGCACGAGCCACTGGGAAGCTTATTACAACCGCGCTCTTGCATACGAAGGCAAAGGCGATCTCAATGCCGCCGTAGCAGATGCAACTGTGGCGGTAAACTTGGTTTCCGACAACGTTCTGCCGCGTCTTAAACGCGGGGCCCTGAATTTTGCGTTGGGGAAGTTGGATGCGGCTCTTCGCGACCTGACCATCGTGCTCGAAACGGATCCGAATAATTACGATGCTCTGAACAACCGCGCGATCGTTCTGAAAAATAAAGGAAAGATCGAAGAAGCGGCCGCGGATTTTACCCACGCGATAAAGGCCGGTCCGACACGGCCGGAAGCATACATCGGTCGGGCGATGGCTTACTGCAAACTCGGAAAACGCGACCTCGCACGGCTGGACGAGGACGCCGCTCTCCTACGTGGAGGAAAAATGGCGAGTTTTTGCGAGAACATCGAACTGAAAGACGATGATGCGAAGGTCGCGGCGGCACTTGGACGGGCGGAGTTTTTGGAAATGAAAGCGGAATACGACAAGGCCCTAACGGAATATGCCGCGATCATAAAAGACCATCCGAACGAATTTCTCGCTTATCTGAATCGTGCGAAGCTCTATAAAAAGCTTAATAGACAGGATCTGGCGCTCGCGGATGTGAAAAGAGCCACGGCGATAAGACCGAACGATTCCGAGGCGTCAAAGCTGCAGATAGAGATGACGGCTTATCAAATAGCTGAAAATATGCTTGGCCCCGCGAAACCGGCCGGGAAGTCAGAGGTGCTTTTTAACGAACAGTTCAATGACAATGCGAACGGCTGGCTTGTCGGAAAGAATGCGATTTCCGAACTTCAGATCGTCGATGGCGTTTATTTGATCGAAACAAGAAGTAGCGGAGCGAATACCATTTGGCTGGCGTCGGATAAGGCGCCGAAGATCGATCCGGCGAAAGATTTTCGGATCACCGCGACACTCAAATGGCTCAACGCAACGCAGCAGAGTGCGATCGGTGTTGTTTGGGGGCTTGTGGATGCGAATGAACTTTTCGAACTGGCATACCGCACGGACGGGACGTGGTTTTATGGAAAACGAACGCGCGGGGTAAATCCGCGGGCGAACGAAGAGAACGTTTCGCCTGATCTGCGAAAAGGGCTGTATTCAACGAACACGATTGAGCTGTCGCGCAGCGGCGGTTCGCTAATGGTTTTTATAAACGGCAGACTGAATGATACTATTCCGTACGAATCGACGCAGGCCGGATCCAAGATCGGATTTGTACTTTACGGGCCGAATAAGATACAGATCGAGAGTTTGGTCGTCGAATACAGGTAAAATAAAAAGCACATGAAGAAAGCAATAAAGATCGCAGTCGTTGTTTTCGTGCTGCTTTTCGGCGCGGCACAGCTTATCAGGCCAAATATGGAAAATCCGCCGGTCGATGCGGCAAAGGCGATGTCAACTATCGCTCCGCCGCCGGGTGATGTCGATCTGATACTGACGCGGTCGTGCGCGGATTGTCATTCGAACACGACAAAATATCCGGCGTATGCCTCGGTAACACCGGTTAACTTTTTTCTCGCCGCTCATATCAACGACGGTCGAAAGCATCTCAATTTCGACGAATGGGGAACTTATTCGGCGAAAAAACGTGCGAAAAAGTATGAGGAGATCTGCGAAATGGTCTCGACGCGGGAAATGCCTTTGCCGTCGTATTTGTGGCTGCACGGCGATGCGGCCTTGTCCGACGCGGATATTCAGGCACTTTGCGATTGGTCGCGGATCGAAGCGGCGAAACTGGAATCCGCGATTCTGAAATAGCGGGCTTGAAACTCGTCTCCTTGGATAAGGAGGGGGGCGGCCGTTTTGGGCTGACGGGGTGGTTCGTTCTGAGCGAATCTGGTTCCGGGTGAAATAAAATATGAACAGATATTTTTCGTTTGCGAAGTTTTTGGCAGTGATGTTTTGTGTTTCCGCGGCGATGACGTTCACTTTGGCCGCTCCCGCAAATGCTCAGGGCGACGCCGCGAAAGAGATACACGAACTTATAAATAAAGAACGCGCGAAAAAGGATCTGGCTCCGCTGAAATGGGACGGCCGTTTGGCAAAAGCCGCAAAAGAATACGCGGCTTCGATGGCAAAAAGCGGCAGATTTTCGCACCGCGATAAGGCGGGTCGAACGGTCGCCGACCGCGTTCGCGACCAAAAGGTCGAAGCCGCCGACATCGGCGAGAACATCTATCAGGCGTCGAGTTCAAAGAACCTGGCGAAAAATGCGATCCGAGATTGGATGCGGTCGCCCGGCCATCGGGCGAACATTCTTTCGGCCACGTGGGAAACCACGGGCATCGGTGTCGTAAAGGCAAAGAACGGCGTTGTTTATATCACGCAGGTCTTCGTCCGTGAATAACGCAACGCCTCTCCGCATTTTTCTGCAAATTTCCTTCCGTTTGTGCTAAAATAATACATTCATCAACACGAAGATCTGATTGCCGTCAGCATACCTTTATGAACGGCATCCGCCGCGAAGGCAATGTATTATGGCGATCCTGAACATAGCTCATTTTCCGCACAAGGTGCTTTTGACCGTCGGTAAACCGATCGCGGACGAAGAATTCAACAACGACCTGAAACGAACGGTCGATGATATGTTCGAGACGATGTATGACGCGGGCGGCGTCGGTCTGGCGGCTCCGCAGGTGTATCTTTCGCGGCGTCTTTTTGTGATGGACGTGCCGAAAGAAGACGGAACTCCGGACCCGATCGCTTTTATCAATCCGGAGATCATCGCCGTCGAAGGCGAACAGTTCGGCGACGAAGGCTGTCTTTCGTTTCCGGGACTTTTTCAAAAGGTGCAAAGGGAAATGCGCGTTATCGTTCGTGCTCAGGACGTTTCGGGCGAGCTGTTCGAACGCGACCTGACGGAGCTTGCGGCACGCTGCGTTCTTCATGAAACGGATCACTGCGACGGGATAGTTTTTCTTGACAGAATGACGCCGCTGAAACGGCAGCTGGCAAAACGTTCGATAAAACGGATGATCGAAACCGGAAAATGGGAGACCGTATGAGCATAGAGGAAACACGGCTGACGGCCGAGGTCGGTTCGATTCGCGAACTGAATCTATATCTTTTATCCGGATGGAAATTGATCTTAAGTTATACGCGTCATTTGAATGACACGCAGCAGCCGCGTTTTGTTATCGCGTGGCAGGCAGATTCGCAGCCGGTCGTTCCGGAATTTTTGGACGAATGGGAGCTTAACGAACTCAAACGACAGAAACACAGTTGAAATAATAAAAAATAATAGGTGAAATATGCAGACGCAACGAACATTGGACGAATTTAAGAACGAACCATTTACAGATTTTTCGAAGCCCGAAAACGCCGAGGCGATGAAAGCCGCCATCGAAAAGGTGCGCGGCGAACTCGGCCGCGAATATCCGTCGATGATAAACGGCGAAGACGTTACGACGGCGGCGAAATTCGAAAGCCGCAACCCGGCGAAACGCTCGGAAGTTGTGGGTGTTTTTTCGGAGATCGACAGCGACCTGAGCCTCGTCGAAAAAGCGATCGACGCCGCGGCCGAAGCCTTCCGCACATGGAAGAATGTTCCCGCCGCGGAACGCGCCGAATATCTTTTCAAAATGGCGGACATCATCCGTTCGCGTAAACACGAATTTTCGGCGTGGATGGTCGTTGAGGTTGCGAAAACCTGGGCCGAAGCCGACGGCGACACCGCCGAAGCGATCGATTTTCTGGAGTTTTACGGGCGCGAGATGATCCGCTGGGGAAGCCCGCAGCCTGTTACGAAGATCGCCGGCGAAGACAACCGGCTCGAATACATTCCGCTCGGTGTCGGCGCGGTAATTCCGCCGTGGAACTTCCCGCTGGCGATCATGGTCGGTATGACGACCGCCGCGGTTGTTACGGGAAACACCGTTGTTTTGAAGCCTTCGTCCGATTCGCCGACGATCGCCGCCAAATTCATCGAGGTCGTAAAAGAGGTCGGATTGCCGAACGGCGTCATCAATTTCCTGACCGGAAGCGCCGCGACCGGCGAGGCGATGGTCACAAGCCCGAAAACGCGTTTCATTTCGTTTACAGGTTCGAAAGGCGTCGGGCTGCACATTAACGAAGAAGCCGCAAAAACGCGCGATGGTCAGATCTGGATCAAACGCGTCGTTGCGGAAATGGGCGGCAAAGATGCGATCGTCGTTGCCGATGACGCCGACCTTGACGAAGCCGCGAAAGGCGTCGTTGCTGCCGCGTTCGGATTCCAGGGACAGAAATGTTCGGCTTGCTCACGCCTGATCGTTGATGAAAAGGTTCATGACGAATTGGTCGAGAAGGTCGTTGCTTTGACCAATGCTTTGAAAGTCGGCCCGGCCACGGAAGGCGACACGAACGTCGCGGCGGTCATCAACAAACGCTCGTTCGACAAAACGCTCGGATATATTCAAAAAGCTATCGACGAAGGCGGAAAGGTTCTGACGGGCGGCAAGGGAAATGACGAAGAAGGTTATTTCATCGAACCGACGGTCGTGGACGAAGTTGCCGCGGGTTCGACCATCGAGCAAGAGGAAGTATTCGCACCGGTTCTCGCGGTCATAAAGGCACGCGATTACGACCATGCGCTGGCGATCGCGAACGATACGGAATTCGGCCTGACCGGAGCCGTTTATTCGAAGAGCGAAGAACGGCTCGAACAGGCAAGCCGCGATTTCCACGTCGGCAATCTTTATCTGAACCGCAAATGCACGGGAGCGCTCGTCGGAGTTCATCCGTTCGGCGGATTTAATATGAGCGGAACGGATTCGAAAGCCGGCGGACGCGAATACCTGCTTCAGTTCATGCAGGGCAAATCCATTGCTAAGAAAATAGGATAGCCGAAAATGAAAAGCGTGATAAGAACCGCGTTTATGCTGCCGGTGATAGTAATTTTGCTGTCATCGGCGGCAGTTTCACAATCAAAGCCCGTCCCGAAGGACATCGTCTTTGCAGTTCTAGATGACGGCAAGATGATCGAGCCGATAACGTTTCTCACGGACGGCAAGCCGGTCGATGCGG
>CBFGSN010000154.1:0-5772 GCA_965651435.1 uncultured bacterium
GAGTCGTCGAGTGAGAATGCAGAGCGTGCTGCAAAGATCGCCGATGATGACGATAAAAGATCCGGCAATAAGGTCGAGCTTCCTCCCGAAAAAAGAAATCCTGTCCGCATTCCAAGATTCGATCGATCGGTCGTCATCGACGGCCGTCCGGATGAATCGGTTTGGGCGACAGCCGCGGTATTTAAGGACTTTTATCAGGTATCGCCGGGCAATAATACGGCCCCGTCCAAACCTACCGAAGTTCTTGTCTTTTACGACGAAAAAAATCTTTACATCGCGTTCAAATGTTGGGATGACCGCGATCAGATCCGGGCGAGTGTCGCGAACCGCGATAATGTAGAAGGCGAGGATAATGTGCGCGTTTGGTTGGATACCTTCGATGACCGGCGTCGTGCGTATGTTTTAGCTTTCAATCCGTTCGGCATCCAGCAGGACGGCATTTACACCGAAGGCCGCGGTGCCGATTTTTCGGTGGATATCGTCATGGAATCCAAAGGAGTTATTGAGGATTGGGGCTGGTCGGTCGAAGTAAAGATCCCATTCAAATCACTACGGTATCTTTCCGGCGATAAGGTAAATTGGGGGTTTAATGCGGCGCGGAACATCGACCGCTTTAATGACGAAATGGATCAATGGATGCCGGACAACCGCGACGTGTCGGGCTTTCTGATCAAAAGCGGCAAGATCACCGGCCTGTCCGAGATCAAATATGAAAAGACGCTGGAACTTGTACCCAACATTACCGTTTCGGAAACCGGCCGAAGAACGCGAACCGTTCCCATCTCCACGGCGAATGCAAACGGCTATGACCGCATCTTTTTTCCAATAGGAATACAAGATCCGGGCCGATTCGTTAATGAACCCCTTCAAATGGATGTCGGACTCAATCTTCGCTACAATTTTACGTCCAATATGACATTGACGGCGGCGTTCAATCCGGATTTCGCGGAGATCGAAGCCGATGCTCCGGTCGTTGTCGCCAATCAGCGTTTTCCGATCTATTTTCAAGAGAAACGGCCTTTCTTTCTGGAGGGAAAAGAGATATTCGAAACGCCGATCGAAGCATTTTATTCGCGGGCGATCATCGATCCGGACGCCGCTGTGAAACTGACCGGAAAGGTCGGCAAGAATACATTCGGATTTCTGGTCGCATCGGATAACGCTCCCGGAAATTATTCTGACGATGAGATAAACGATCCCATCATCGGTCCGCGCATCCGTCCGTTCGTCGATAAGAACGCAACATTTGCGATCGTCCGCGCAAAGCGCGACATCGGTCCGGAAAACAGCATTGGCTTTTTGGGAACCGCCCGTATATTCCCACAAAATCGTAACTTCGTGGGCGGATTTGACGGCAAGTTCAAACTCGATCCTAAAACCATTTTTACGTTTCAAGTGCTCGGGTCGCATTCGCGAAAAAATTTCTACGACCCGAATACCGACAGGAATAATTACCGCAACGGCAACGGAGTCGCGTATTTCCTCAATCTGGACTACACGGCCGAAACGAACGGCTGGATGATCGAGGCAGAGGGAAATTCGCCCGATTATCGAGCCGACAGCGGTTTTACCGGCCGAACGAACACGAACTCTCTATTTCTCTTTAACCGGTTCAGCACAAAGACAAAGCCCGAAAAGCTTTTGATGAAGACGGATTGGAATCAATTCGCACGATATCGTTTCGACTGGTACGGGCGCACACAGGAAGGTTCTGTCGGAACAAGCCTGGGTTTCACGATTCGGGGATCGACGTCCATCAATATGGAAACCGGTGTCCAGCTCGAAAAGATATACGAGGATGAATTCGGGCCGAATCGAGACCTTTTGAACGGGCGCGGCGGAGCATTCGCCGGCGAACCGTTCCGTTCGGCTTTCGGCCCATATGCAAGCTTCAATGTTGAAAAGAAGTTCAACAAGCAGCTTTTCGGTTATGCATTCATCGGGAGCATATTCCAAACCTTCGATTTTGATTTTGGCGCCGGCGGCCATTACGATCGCGTCAGTCCCGCATTCGCGAATTATATCTCGAGTCCGGCTTACCTTCAGTACATTTCCGACCTCTATCTATATCAGGCGGACCCGACAAATATTCCGATCCCGGAACTTCCGGGCCCGCCGGCTCTCGATCCCGGACGAGCGTGGCAGTTCGATCTGGAATTGGGTGTGGAATACACGCCGCTCGAACCACTGAAGGTGAATTTCGAATACAGCAAAACACGTCTTCGCCGACACGACAACGGAGCCGTGGCTTTCGATTCGAATATTTTCACGACCAAAACGACGTATCAGTTCACGCGGTTTCTGTTCACACGCGTTCGGTTCGATTACGATAGCCTTAGTTCGAACGCTGCGGGCCAGGCCCTGTTCGGTTGGACGCCGAATCCGGGAACCGCATTCTATGTCGGCTACAATGATAATTTCAATTACGGCGGCTTTTCGCCGCTGACCGGACAATACGAACCGGGCTTTGAAAGAAACAGCAGAACATTTTTTATAAGGGCATCGTACCTATTTCGGAAGAGTTTTTAGCGACTTTTTTCCTCCTGAATGACTACGGCGGCCGATCTTTAGTAAATTTCGGCCGCCTTTTTAGCGCCGCAAATCACTGACTCTAACTGAGTTATCCTCATTGTGGAAAAAATATCTTAAGCGCTTAAAATAGTTCTTGTAAAATCTTAAGCAGTGTAGTATAACTTATAGCGGTTATTACCTTTCGTGTTTCTACATACATCGGATCTAGGAGGCAAGATGAAGCTTACAAGAAATATTTTAGCTGTTGCCGTAAGCATAACGCTCGGACTTTTAACATTTACATCACTCCCGCTGCAGACCGTTACCGCACAGGAGAGCGTCGCGCTTCAGCGCGGCTATCGGACCGGATATTCGGACGGATATATGTCCGGATATCGCGATTCGATCGACAACGAAACCAAGAGTTATACGCGGCATAAAGAATATGCGAAAGCAGACCGCGCCTATCATAAGGAATACGGAACTCTTGACGATTACCGTGACGGCTATAAACAAGGCTTTGAGAAAGGTTACGAAACCGGCTTCAGCAAGCTTTCGTTCGAGGCGGCGGTGCCGACCGACATTGTGCGGCGCGGTGCCGACGTAATGAATGAACCGGCAACGGCACAAGAACCGGCCGAAACAACTGCCCAAACAGAACCGCAGCCTGAACAAATTCCGCAAGTAGAAACGCCGGTCGTTGAAGAAACGGCGCAACTGCCTTCGGCGACCGAAACCGCCTCCATAAATTCTCCGCCGGTCGTACAGGCAACGCCGCCGCAAATGCCGGCCGCGACGGACATTCCGGTCGTTAATGCAAACTTTGTAAAGCCGGATGCTCCGGTCATTATTATTCCGACCGACACAGAGCTTATCGTTGAACTTCAACGCGACCTTAGCACAAAAACGAACCGGGTCGGCGATAAATTCACGGCAAAGATCGTTTCGCCGGCTGAGATCGCCGGTGCGATCATCGAAGGCCGGATCGACAAGATCGAAAAGCCGGGCCGGATCAAAAAGCGGTCTGAACTCTCGCTCGCGTTCAATCGCATCGTTCTTACGCCGAAGCGCTGGGCTAATTTCAACGCGGTCGTCACCGAGGTAATGCCGATCAAAGGCGACAACGTCAAACTCGTCGATGCCGAAGGCACCGCGATCGGAAAATCGTCGCTTAAACCTGACAGCATAAAGGTCGGCGGAGCCGCGGGAACGGGCCTTGTGATCGGAGCGATCGCCGGCGGGCCGGTCGGAGCTGCTGTTGGCGCCGGTATTGGAGCCGCGGTTGGGGTCGGAGCCGTTGTCATTCAACGCGGAAAGCACATCAATTTGAACGAAAATCAGCAAATGAGGATAAAGACGGTTTACGAGACAGAAATTCGTTAGAACCGCTTCATCCAGATCACCGGAACCGTCGGCTTTGTGCAGGCGGTTCTTTTTGTTTTGGATGTAAAACATTGTGCTTCGCTTGTTTAGTTGGCATCGCTTCGCTAAAATATTCATTTGAGGACTTTGCAAAATATTAAATAGATGAGTACAGCAACAGATTCAAATGCCGCAGCCGGATTAAGAGGCGTTATCGCGGCGCAAAGTAAGATCGGCGACGTTGACGGCGAAAAAGGGGTTTTAATATACGAAGGTTATAACATCCACGACCTTGCGGAAAATTCCACATTCGAAGAAGTCATTTACCTTTTATGGAACGGCAAATTGCCGACCGGTTCGGAGCTTGCCGGGCTGACGGATAAGCTTCGCGCGAATTACCGTCCGGCACCGGAGGTCATCGCGATGATGAAGCAGTTTCCGAAAGATGCCCAACCGATGGACGTTCTTCGCACTGCGGTTTCGTCGCTTGATTTTTATGACGCGGACGGGCACGGGACCGACCGCGAGAATGCGATGGATGCCGCGGTCAAAATGACGGCTCAGATCGGCGCGCTGGTCGCCGCCTGGGAGCGCATCCGCAATGGCAACGACGTTGTCGAACCGGACACCTCGCTCGGCATCGCCGAAAATTTCCTTTATATGCTTCGCGGTGAAAAGGCTCCGGCCGACGAAGCCAGAATGTTCGACATCGCGCTTATCCTTCATGCCGACCACGAACTTAATGCATCGACGTTCACGACGCGCGTCGTTGCCGGAACGCTTGCCGGAATGTACGGCGCGGTGACGGCGGGGATCGCGGCGCTTGCCGGACCGCTTCACGGTGGTGCGAACACCAACGTCATGAAAATGCTTATTTCTATCGGCGACCTCGATAAGGTCGAGGCCTGGGTAGACAAGGCTCTCGAAGAAAAGCGAAAGATCATGGGCATCGGGCACGCCGTTTATAAAACGGAAGATCCGCGTGCGACCTGGCTGCGTAAATTCTCGAAGCAAATGGGCGAAAAGAAAGGCGAAATGAAATGGTTCGAAATGTCGCAGGCCATCGAAAAGATGATGCACGACAAAAAGGGAATGTACCCGAATGTCGATTTTTATTCGGCATCGACGTATTATCTGATGGACATTCCGCTCGATCTTTTCACGCCGATCTTTGCTGTCAGCCGCATCGCCGGTTGGACGGGTCACATTCTGGAACAATACGCGAACAACAAACTCATCCGTCCGCGTGCGGAGTACGTTGGCCCTCGCGATCTGAAGTACGTTCCGATCGATCAGCGATAGTTTGACCGACCGGACATTTATGAGCGCAGGATGGCTTTGGCCATTCTGCGTTTTTCCTTTAACGCTCATTTCTTTGGAAAATTCGGACGATCGGCTAAACTCGAAGGTAAAATACCTCAGGAGTCGGTCGATATGAAACAAGTTTTTCACACATTTTTGCTCTTTTCTCTCGTAATTTTTCTTTTCGTACCGACGTTCGGTCAAACCATTATGAAACCACCTGTTGCCAAGAAAGTCCCAAAGGTTTTGAAGATCCACGGTTACGAAATAACCGATAATTACGCATGGCTGCGGGACCGCCGCGACGAAAAAGATCCGGCGATCATCGAATATCTCGAAGCTGAGAACGCATATACGAAGTACCATACGGATAAATATAAGGACCTGACCGACACGCTTTATAACGAGATGCTCGGCCGGATAAAACAGGACGACACTACCGTTCCTTATAAGAACGGAGCCTATTGGTATTGGACAAAGACCGAAGACGGAAAACAGTATCCGATCTACCTTCGAAGCCGTTCGAAAGATCTGAGAGATCCCGAGGTGCTTCTCGATCAAAATGAAATGGCGAAAGGTCATAAGTATTTCGCCATC
>CBFGSN010000155.1:0-5660 GCA_965651435.1 uncultured bacterium
AAGAGTACGTTAACTAGGCGGCTTCGCCGAATTCCAAATTCCGAATTCCACATTTCAAATTTGCAACGATCATCACAACATGTCAGAACCGGAGGCTCCCCTCCTGCCTGAGGAGGGGTGGCCGAAGGCCGGGGTGGTGGGAGGCGACCTGGCTTCTTCTTTTTTTGTCTTCCCGTTCTTCTTGATCAGTCGTGAAAGAAAACCACAGAAATGAAGGAGGCGGAGAAACAAGAAGAATAAGACCGTAATTCCGGACAGCACCCTGGGCCAAAGCGGCCGGCTCCTTCGTCCGAAACTTTTTCAATCCTTCGCTTTTAAACATTTTCATTTTAGTTGTGGTAAATTCGACGCATGGCAAAAATTACATTTCTGGGTGGTGTCGGAACGGTCACGGGGTCGAAATATTTGGTTGAGCACAATGGATGTAAAGTCCTTGTGGATTGCGGAATGTTTCAGGGTTTGAAGGAGCTTCGTCAAAGGAACTGGGCTGAGCTGCAATTTGAACCAAGCGAACTGGACGCAATAATAATCACGCATGCGCATATCGATCACACGGGATTTCTGCCGCGGGTCGTAAAGCTCGGCTATTCCGGGCCGGTTTTCACATCGCGCGCTACCGGCGATCTGATGAAGATATTGCTGCCGGATTCCGGCCGCCTTCAGGAAGAAGACGCCGATTACAGAAACCGCCACAACCTGACGAGCCATTCGCCGGCTTTGCCGCTTTATGACGAAGACGACGCGATGAAGGCTCTGTCGCTCTTGCAGACAGTTCATAACAATGGCGAACCGGTCGAGGTTTGTCCGGGTTTTCGCGCAAGCTTTCTAGTCGCCGGACACATCATCGGCGCGAGTCTGGTTCTGCTTGAAATAGACGGAGCGAAAGGGGACGGTTCGACGCTGCGGTTCTTGTTCTCGGGCGATCTTGGACATTACGATCAGCCGATCGTCCGCGATCCGGCGTCGCCGCCCGCGTGTGATTACCTGATGGTCGAATCGACATACGGAAACCGGCTGCACGGCGACGAGCCTTCGGAAGAACAAATGGCACGGATCATAAACGAAGGTGCCGAACGAAACGCGCCGATACTTATTCCGGCGTTCGCCGTCGGCCGCACGCAGGAAGTCGTGTATATGATCCGCGAACTCGAGGAAGCGAAAAAGATACCGGTGCTGCCGGTGATCGTCGATTCGCCGATGGCGGCAAAAGCGACCGAGGTTTACAGACGCTGGAACGACGAACACGACGAAGAATATTCGGCCATCAAAGCACGGCATGGATTTCCGCTGAAAACCGGTTCGATGAAAACGACGTCGTCACGCGACGAATCGAAAAAGGTCAATCATATGAAAGGAGCGCGGATAATAATTTCCGCGTCGGGAATGATGTCCGGCGGGCGCGTGATGCACCATGCCATGCGGATCTTGCCGGATGAAAATGCGACCGTCGTTTTTGTCGGTTACCAGGCCGCGGGAACGACCGGCCGCCGTGTTCAGGATGGCGAAAAAGAAGTCCGCATAATGAAGAATTGGATCCCGGTCAGGTGCCACATCGAACGCGTCGAAGGCTTTTCGGCACACGCCGATTGGAAGGCCGTGCTGAAATGGCTCGAAGGCCTGCCGTCGCGTCCCGAAAAAGTTTTCACGACGCACGGCGAACCGGATGCCGCCGCAGCAATGGCGGAGCACATTCGCGAAAAGTTCGGCTGGGACGTTATCGTCCCGCAGTACGGACAAACGATGGAACTGTAATGGAGCCACGTATGAATTTCGTTAAGAGAATTGTTTTGTGCGCGGTGGTTATATTCGCGGCCGCTGCTGTCGTCTCGGCCCAGGCCGAAACGACAACGCTTCCGAAGCCCGATGACTTTTCGTGGTTCACGGGTTGTTGGGAATTAAGCATTCCGGAGAACGATATGACAATAACGGAGATGTGGACGAAGCCCGCCGGAGGAACGCTTTTTGGCGTTAGCAGAACGGTCGCGGGCGGCAAAACCGTTTCGTTCGAATATGTGCGGATGACGTTCGGCGACCGCGGTGTGAAATACATCGTTCGGCATCCGTCGCACGCCCAAGAGGTCGCATTTGACCTGATCGAACATACGAATGGCAGCGCTGTTTTCCAAAATCTCGAGAACGATTTTCCGCAATGGATAATTTATAAAAGGTCGAAAAGCGGCGGCCTCGACGCACGTATCGAAGGAGCGAAGGACGATCCGAAAAAAGCGATGGATATTCCGATGAAGCGTGTAAAATGCGAATAAAAAAAAGAGGCCGACGCGATGCGGCCTCTTTGAATCATGCGATAGTTTCGTTCTAGTCTTCTACATACTTGTAATCGAGAACTTTGAACGTATCGGTTTTTGCTGATGAATTCTTGAAACTGAGCGACTTACCATCGTCCCCGATCTCAGCATCGGCCAGTGATATCAGCCAAACTTTATATACGTTGCCGTTATTGGGCGTCGGGTCGAACGGAGCAAGCTGAACGCCGACGACGCCGGGGAATTCCAGGGCGTGGCCCTGATTATGATGGCACCCATCTAGAACTGGCCCGGCAAGGCGGCCATTAGAATCCGTCACGGCTATGCGGCATTCAGCAGAATCGTTGGACAAAAGTATTTTGCCGCTCGGGTCGGTTACCTGAAAATAATATGCCGTATTCGGCTCAAGCCCTGCGGCGTTGCCGTTATTCGGACCGCCGTTAAGATAAACATCGTCCTGAGTGTTGAAAAAATTCTGGTTAACGGGTTGGCCCCATATATCGGTCGTAAAAACGGCCTGTGCAAATGCCGACATCGAAAAAATCCCTACGATCGCCGCAAGGACGAAAATTCTGGGGGTGATCTTCTTCATTTTCTTTTCTCTCCTAAAATAACTATCGCGACCGTTCGGCGTGGTACGACCGGTCAGGTTAATGAACCGGTGCGAACCGGTTCCGTGTGTTTTGAATATAGACCTAATATATTACTAATTTTTGCGTTATTCCAATTTAATTTTGCTTATTCGTACCTCAAACACTCGATCGGGTCGAGCCGTGATGCTTTTCTTGCCGGCAGCACACCGAATATCAGTCCGACCGACACCGAAACGACCAATCCCGA
Source organism: uncultured bacterium (assembly GCA_965651435.1). Taxonomy (GTDB): domain Bacteria; phylum Acidobacteriota; class Blastocatellia; order Pyrinomonadales; family Pyrinomonadaceae; genus OLB17. The sequence continues at coordinate 3,105 of CBFGSN010000155.1, forward strand.
TATCACCGCCCACAGCGGTATCGACGCCGGAAGCGACGGTATTAGAAGCATTACCAGATTGCTGATGACGAGGGCGGCCGTGACGCCGATCATTCCGCCAAAGAACGTGAGCACCATCGCTTCGAGCAGAAATTGGAGCACGATCGCGCCTTTTGTCGCGCCGATGGCTTTGCGGATGCCGATCTCTTTCGTCCGTTCGGTTACCGAAACGAGCATAATATTCATCACGCCGATGCCGCCGACGAGCAGGCCGAGGCTTGATATCGCGATCGCGATCAGCCCGACCATCGCGGTAACGGAATCGAATTGTTTGACGAAATCACCCGCCGATTTTATGTCGAAATTGTTCGGCTCGCCGTAAGCAACGCCGCGGCGTTGGCGGAGAATTCCTTCGGCGTCCTCAAGAGCTTCCTGAATGCGGCCTTTTTTCGCCTGGATTATCTGGAGTAGATAGGCACGCTGCGGAGCGGCTTTTCGCGCCGTGCGGTACGGCAAAAGCACTTTGCTATCCTCTTCGTTCTCGCCGAAAAGCGCGGCCTTGCGTTTTGCGATAACGCCGATTATTTCCCAAACCGCGCCGTTCATGCGGACGTGTTTGCCGACGTTTCCGTAGGTCTGATCGGGAAACAGGGCTTCGGCCGCATTCACGCCGATGACCAGGACGTTCCGCCGATTCCTATTGTCGGCTTCGCTGATGAAACGGCCTTCGAGCAATGTCAGGTTGGAAATATCTGCGTAGTTCGGCGAAACGCCGTCCGTCTGCGCACGACGGTAATTTTTGCCTTCGTAAACGATGTTGTCATCGAAAGATTCCGCACCGAAATTGCCGATGCCCGGGGCGACAAGAGCAATGTCCTCGACCGCGGACGAACCTGCGATGATGGCTTCGGCGTCCTCGACGGTCAACGGTTTGCGGCTGCGTTCGTCGCGGTCGCCGCCGTCAAAACCCGTCGAAAGATGAAAGGCGTAAATGTTATTCGTGCCGTAATCTTCGACTATGGCGACGATGCTCTGGCGCATTCCTGTCAGGATCGATGCGACGACGATCGCAGTCGTTACGCCGACGACGATGCCGAGCACCGTCAGCACGCTGCGGAATTTATTAGCACGGACGCTGTCGAGAGCCATCTTTAGAACTTCGGCCGGTAATGATGTCGAAAAAGCCATAACGTTCGCCGATCAATTTTGTGTAAGCGCGACGATCGGATCGAGCCGTGCCGCTTTCCATGCCGGATAAAGCCCGGCGATAATTCCGATACTGCTCGATACTCCGATCGCCATGATGATGTAACCGACTGTGATCGTCATTGTAATTTCTGCGAGCACGGTGATCAGCGTCGTCACGGACGCGGCGAGCACGAGCCCGAGCAGTCCGCCGAAACAGCAGAGCAATGCGGATTCGATCAGGAACTGGACGAGTATCTGTTTGCGCGTTGCTCCGATCGCCTTGCGAAGTCCGACCTCGAACGTCCGTTCGGTCACCGAAACGAGCATAATGTTCATTACGACAATTCCACCGACGATAAGCGTGATCAGCGTTATCGGAATAACGACGCCCGCGATCGCGCCGGTGAACTGGTCGATCTGGTTCGCGACGTCCTGTGTATTCACCAGCCCGAAATTGTCTTCGTCGCTGCCGATAAGTTTTCGGCGGTTTCGCAGAAGCTGACGAGCCTCTTCGATAGCCTGCGTAAACGTTTCCGCCGTTGTCGTTTTGCCGTGAACCTGTATGCCGTCGTTGCGGCTGAATATCATTTGCTCGGTGCTGATCGGCATATAGATATTGCGGTCGAGAGCTTCGCCGAACATCGTTCCGCGGCGTTCTTCGAGCCCGATGATCTGAAACGGAATGCCTTCGATCTTCAGCGTTTGCCCGATCGGGTCGCTGTTCGGAAAGAATTTGTCCTTAATGTCATAACCGATGACCGCGACGCGTGCCGAACGCTGGACATCGACATCTGAAATGAACCGGCCGGCTTCGAGCTCTTTTTCCTCGATCTCGATCATGTTTGCCGTCACGCCCAAAATGCGGACCGAAGGCATTTCGATGCCGCGGTCGGTCAGGTTCACACCGCTGTTGTGCTGTGCGCCGACAGCGGAACAGCTTTTACAGTTCGCTTTCAGATATTCATATTCTTCGAACGTAAGCTTTTTATTATTGCGATTGCGGCGTTCGTATTCGTCGTCGGATAACCTGCCGGCCGATGCCATTCGCGTCATCATAAAATGATTCGTGCCGAGCATTTTCGAAACTTTGTCGGTGACGTACGAATTCAAACCGCTGATCGAAGCTCCGACAACAACGACCGATGCGACGCCGATAATTATGCCGATAAGCGTCAGGAACGCACGCATTTTGTGTTCGAGAATGGAACCGACCGCGATGATGAAAGCGTCGTAATAAAAAGAATAAAGCTGGCGCATATTCAGGTAATTCTGATTCCCAAAGCGGGAACGATATCTAACTTCGAACCGTTCATGCGGAAGACCGAAAAAGGTAACGCTTAGTGAAATGGAAATGTTCAATATTTTCTGATCCGGAACCATTGAAAAAAA
>CBFGSN010000156.1:0-5606 GCA_965651435.1 uncultured bacterium
ACGCTTCGCGTCACGGGCATCGAAGCACGCAAAGACCTTGTCGATCTATGCAATGATGTTGCGAAGAACGGCGGTTACGACGGATTGTCATTTCGTGTCGGAACCATCGCCGAAACGCCGGTCGAAGATGCGGACGTTGTCATCGCCCTTCACGCGTGCGATACCGCGACGGACGACGCGCTTTATAAAGGTATCGCGGCCGGTGCGTCAATGATCATCGCGTCGCCGTGCTGCCACAAGGAGCTTCGGCCGCAGATAACGCCGCCCGACGGCCTGAAAGGCATCTTGAAACACGGCACGCTGCTGGAACGCACGGCCGAAACGCTGACCGACGGCATTCGCGCGCTTCTGCTTGAATCGACCGGTTATTCGACAAAGGTTTTCGAATTCGTGCCGTCCGAACATACGCCCAAAAACAATATGATCGCCGCCGTCCGCACCAACCGCGTTTCAGCGAACGCGGCCGAACAGATAGCGGCGATAAAGGAAAACTACGGCATCCGAACGCAGCGGCTCGAAGAACTACTTGGCCGATAGCGGAGCGGCCGATCCCGAAGCAATACTGAGCGTATTCAGAACTTTCAGGATCTGTGCTTCGTCCGGCGCCATAACGCCGATAAAATAAAGGCGGCCGTTAACCGCGAATCCTCGCGCGATCATCGGCATTCCGCTTATCCGTATCGCCTGCTCTTTACCTTTCATCCCGGCAAATTCTACTTCTTCGATCGCGTCGGCTTCGTAATCACCGCTTTTGGCGAGTTCCTGTTCGAGGCCCTGAAAGAACGCATCTAACATCGACATAACGAATTCGTTGTTTGCGTTCATTTCGACGCCGTCGGTGTATGATACTTCCGTAACGCTCACAAGCGTTTCATCGGTTTCTGACGAATACGTAAGAGTCAGGACGCCTTCTTCGTCAAACTTTTCGAGCGTCGGTTCGGCGGGCAGTTCGACACTCATTCTTCCGTCCGCGAGCGTATATTTTTTCATACCGGTGTCTTGCGCGTTCGCGGCCGCGGCGCATCCGATGACGAAAACCATTGCGGAAACCGCGGTAATTAACAGGTGTTTTTTCATATATTTAGCCTCTTGGAGTGAAATGCGATCCCGCCCCCCGGAAGCTCGAATCGTCTAGTCAGTTTACGGACTTTGCCCGCGCCCGTCAACACATTTATTCGTTATGACGAAAGGCGATCGGACCTTGACCTTTTTCACCGTTTAGGCCTATAATTAGAGTTTGTCTTTATAGGCATTTATTGAGGAATAGGTAAAGCAATGAAACAAGAGATCCATCCGAATTACGACGAAATAACCGTCGTTTGCGCATGCGGAAACTCATTCAAAACACGTTCGACGCTGGGCGAAGACCTCCACGTCGAAATTTGTTCGGAATGCCATCCGTTCTTTACGGGCAAACAGAAACTGGTCGATACCGCCGGACGCGTTGACCGCTTTAACAAGCGTTACGCACGCGGTGCGGCTAGCAAAAACTAAGATATTGGAAAGAATATTTAACCAATATTAGCTGAAATATTTGACGCCGGCTCTTTTGAGCGCCGATAGCTGTACGTGTGCCCGGTTCGGGACGCTTGCCGCTTACGCGAACCAAAAGACCGGCGTTTCTATATTCAAATGCAGCGACACGCCCGGAGCACTCGAAATTTTGCGGCAACAAAAACCGCACGCACGGCGTCAATAGATACGAAAGTTATGAAAAAGCGATCGGCACGAACTCTTAGATTTATCCACACCGTTTTTGCCATGGAACGCGACCTTATCGTCGGCGGCCAGGCAGTTATGGAAGGCGTAATGATGCGCACGCCGTCGGCGTACGCCATCGCCTGCCGAAAGTCCGACGGTTCGATCGTTACTACGGCCGAATCGCTGCCGAAATGGAGCGATAAATATAAATGGCTGAACCTGCCCGTCCTTCGCGGCGGCGCAACGCTTATCCAATCGCTTGCGCTCGGCGTCAAGGCTCTGAACTTTTCGGCAAAGGTTTTTGAGGACGACATGGCTGAACAAAAAGAATTGACGGCCGAAGCAAAACTTGAAACCGAAGCCGCACTTGCCGAAGGAACGCTCGACGAAAATTTCACGAAGGCACCGGCGAAGGTAACGATGCCCGAAAAGAGCAAACCGAAAAAGGCGGCACAGTCCGCCGGTGCGGTCGGTTCGATCATATTCGCGCTCGGCTTTAACATACTTCTTTTCATCGTCGCTCCGCTCCTGTTGACGAACGTGCTTTTTATCGCACTCGGCTGGGCCGAAGCTCCGGTCCTTTTGGCGGACGCCGGCATTTGGGAAACGGTCAAAGCTTATATTTGGGAAATAAAGCCGCATTCGTGGCTGGCGTTTAACCTGATCGACGGCGTTATCCGAATGGTGTTTTTCATCATAATGATATTTTCGATGTCATATCTGAAAGACATTCGCCGCGTTTTCGAATATCACGGCGCGGAGCACAAAACGGTATTCACATGGGAAAAAGGACTCGACCTCAGCCCGGAAAATGCAAAGCCGCAGCGGCGTCAGCATCCGCGGTGCGGAACGTCTTTCCTGATGGTCGTTATGCTCGTTGCGATCGTGCTTTTTTCCGTCATCAAATTTGACGCAATGTGGATGAACCTGGTCGTACGCATCGCGCTGATGCCGCTCGTTGCGGGGCTTTCGTATGAGATCATTCGCTACGCCGCGAAAAAAGAAAGCGGCGCGATATTTAAGATAATGACCAAACCCGGACTTTGGCTGCAGAATATTACGACGCAGGAACCGGACGAAGAGCAGCTTGAGGTCGCGATCCGCGCATTGGACGAATCGCTGAAATTGGAGCCGGAAGCGGCCTGAATGGTGGAATTACAGCTGGCGGCTTAAAGCTAACGGCTAATTGCTGTTTGCCTTTCACGATAAACAGATCTTATGTTTGAAAAACTCGAGCAGATCGAAAAAACTTACGAAGAACTTACCGAGCAGATATCGTCGCCGGAATTTATGAACGATATGTCGGCGTACGCAAAGCTGATGAAACAGCACCGTTCGCTTGGTGAGATAGTCGAAAAATATCGCGAGATCAAGAAGATGCGTTCCGATCTGGAAGGCGCAAAGGAAATGATCGAGATCGCGGATGACGACGAAATGCGCGAAATGGCGCAGATGGAAGCCGACGAGATCGCCGAAAAACTTCCGGATGCGGAAGAAGAGCTGAAAATGCTCCTGCTGCCGAAAGATCCGAATGACGAAAAGAACGTAATTCTCGAGATCCGCGCCGGAACCGGCGGCGAAGAAGCGGCTCTTTTCGCAGCGGAGATACTGCGTATGTACGCACGATATTCGGAAACGCAGGGCTGGAAAATGGAGATAATGGAAGCCGCGGACACCGGCATCGGCGGTATAAAAGAAGCCGTCGCAATGATCGAAGGCGACAGCGTATATTCCAAGCTTCGTTACGAATCGGGTGTTCACCGCGTTCAGCGCGTTCCGCAAACAGAAACTAGCGGCCGCATACACACGTCGGCCATCACGGTCGCGATCCTGCCCGAAGCCGAAGAGGTCGATGTTCAGATAAATCAGAACGACCTTCGCATCGACACATTCTGTTCGTCCGGGCCGGGCGGGCAATCGGTAAATACGACATATTCGGCGGTTCGCCTGACGCATATGCCGACCGGCCTGGTCGTTTCGATGCAGGACGAAAAATCGCAGATCAAGAACCGCGAAAAAGCGATGCGCGTTCTGCGCGCAAGGCTTCAGGAACTTGAGGAACAAAAACAGCACGACGCGCTTTCCGCCGAACGCAAATCAATGGTCGGCAGCGGCGACCGCAGCGAAAAGATCCGCACATATAATTTCAAGGAAAACCGCGTCACCGATCACCGCATCGGACTGACGATCCACCAGCTCGACCTGGTAATGGAAGGCCAGCTCGACGAAATAATCGAAGCCCTGCGAACCCATTACCAAACCGAAAAGCTCAAAGCGGAAACGGCGCAAGCATAAAAAAAGAAAGTAAGTAAATGCGGCAAATTCTTGACGAATTACACAACATCGAAAAGGAATACCGCGTGCAGATCTTTTACGCATGCGAATCGGGAAGCCGTGCTTGGGGCTTCCCGTCCGCTGACAGCGACTTCGATGTCCGCTTCCTTTATATTCGGGAACGCGATTGGTATTTATCGATAGATGTCGAAGATAAGCGCGACGTGATCGAATTGCCGATAAGCGATGATCTCGACATCAGCGGCTGGGACCTGCGCAAAGCGTTAAAGCTTCTGCGTAAATCGAACCCACCGCTCCTGGAATGGCTAAGTTCTCCGACAGTGTATATGCAGAACGATGCCCTGATAGAAAAATTTCGGGATCTTGCTCCTTTATATTATTCTCCGATCTCCTGTTCCTACCACTACCTTCAGATGGCGAGGAATAACTTTCGAGAATATATGAAAGGCGATACCGTGAAGGTAAAAAAATATTTCTATATCCTGCGGCCGATCTTGGCGATCAAATGGATAGAAGAAATGTCAGAAATAATGCCGATGGAATTCGGTATAATGGTTGACCGGTTGATACATGACCAACCGTTAAAAAAGGCCATCAACGATCTCGTCGATAGAAAAAAGCAGGGTGAGGAATTAAAGCTGGAACCGAAAATACCGGTAATAAGCGATTTCATAAAAAACGAGATGGAACGCATTACAACAAAGGTATTTGATAAGTATAACGAAAAATCACCGACGGAAATCTTGAATTCGACATTCCGTGAAATGATCTCAATGTCCAAGATCGGGGAGCGGGCCGCGAATACTCAATAATGCCCATAACACGTTTATATCTTGTGCGACACGGCCAATCTGCCGGAAACGCCGAAGGCCGTTTCGGCGGGCACGGGCCGACGCCGCTGTCGAAACTTGGCGAACGTCAGGCAAAGATAACGGCCGAAGCTCTGAAAAAAGAAGGCATCGCGGTCATTTATTCCAGCGATCTGGCACGCGCCGTACAGACGGCACAGCCGCTGGCCGACCTGATCGGTGCGCCGATAAACGCGACACCTGCCTTTCGCGAACGCCACGTCGGCGTGCTCGAAGGCCTCACGTTCGACGAATCGAAACGCAATTTTCCGAAAGATTATTACGCGCTCGTCAACCGCAACGTGCATCACGTCATTACCAAAGGCGAAAGCTATCGCCAGCTCCTTCGCCGCTCGACCAACGCACTTTGGGATATTCTTCGCACACATCAGGGCGAAAAGATCGCGATCTATTCACACACCGGCGCCATCTGTTTCATGACGCTTCACCTGATGGGAGCGATCCATCGAAACACGAGACAAACACCTTGGCTGATAACGTCAAACTGCGGCATTAACCGTTTTGAAATTCGCAGCCGCAACAATATCCGCGTCGTCGCGCTAAACGACACGCGCCACCTCCTTCAAACCACCGGTAACGATTCATTCGCCGCCCGTTAGCTTCCTTTAAGATCTGAGAATGCGGCCTTTGCGGCCGTTGCACCCATACCGGCGGCGGTTGCGATGGTCGGCGAAAGCGGGTTTGCGGCGTCGCCGACGGCGTAGATATTTGCGAAAGACGTGCGGCAGTTCGCATCGACGG
>CBFGSN010000157.1:0-5547 GCA_965651435.1 uncultured bacterium
TCAACAGCGACAGGCTCAGGAACGTGCGAATCAGCAACGTGCAAATCAACAGCGTGCCATCCAGCAGCGCGAGATACAACGGAAACAGGCTGAGCAACGTGCAGCTCAGCAGCGTGCAGTTCAGCAACGAGCAGCTCAACAACGGATAGACCAGCAGCGTCGCCAACGCGAGAATTCTCGTGTTCAGACGAACCGCGATGCGGTCGAACGCGCACGTCAGCAGCAGGAAGCCCGCCGCCAGATCGAAGAGCGGAACCGCCGCAACAACACGCGCATCAACACGCGGAACAACGGAAATAACCGCAATAACGGAAACTGGGGCAACGGCCGTTATGAGCAGTATGACCGTGCCGGCCAGCAGCGCCTTGCGCGTCAGCGTCAGCAGGAATACAACAACCGTTGGAGAAACTGGCAGCGTATCCGCGACCAGCGCAATCGCCAGCTTCAGCGTGAAAATCGCCGGCGCTACAGCGAATATCAACGCCGCTATTGGGAACAGATCCGACGCGATCAGCTTCGGCTGCAGCAGGCTCGTTATTACAACAACCTCGTGAACAATTACCGTTACTATCGCGGCGGCCGGTATTATTACACCAGCCAGTACGGTGCCCAGATGCTTCGTGACGCGGTCAATTACGGTTACGAGGAAGGTTTCCGCGCCGGTATGGCCGACAGGCAGGACGGTTGGGGCTACGATTATTCGCAGTCTTACGGATACATCGACGCGAGCTATGGCTATAATGCCTACTACGTTCCGCTTTCGGAATATAACTACTACTTCCGCGAAGGGTTCCGGCGTGGTTACGAAGACGGTTATTACAGCCGCTATAATTACGGCAACTATGACAACGGACGCTATAACATCCTAAGCAACATCTTGGGATCGATATTCAGTGCTCTGCTGTTCTAAGCCGAAACCGAAAACGTGATAAAGAAAGCCTCGGGGCGAATGTCCCGGGGCTTTTTCTATTCGCGTAGATCGACCTCGCAGTTCGCGGCCGAATGCGTGCCGTCGTTCGCGTTCGGGGCAAGGGACGGCATCTCGCTTAATTCTTCTTCGGTCGGGCGGTTCCACAGAATGAGCGTTCCGATGCTTGCGGCTATGACAGACGCCGCAAAGACAGCGATCTTCGCCGCGTCAAAATCGGCCGGGTCGCTGAACGCCTGGCCCGCGATGAACAGCGACATCGTGAAACCGATGCCTGCCATCGCACCGACGCCGGCGACCTGCCGCCATGTATAAGACGCGGGCTTTTCCGCAAATTTCAAACGAACGGCGAGTGCCGCTCCCGCAAGAATGCCGAGCGGTTTGCCCGCCGCGAGTCCGAGAATAATGGCCAGCATCAGGCGTCCGTGTCCGCTGAACGTGCTGAGCGAAATAACGACGCCGGCGTTCGCGAACGCGAAAATAGGCAGCACGACATAGCTTGACCATGGTTCGAGTGCGCGTAGGATCTTTGACGCAGGCGATTCGATGCGGTCGAAGATTACCTCAAGCTGTTTGATCGCAGGTTCCGACGGCCCGTGATGAAGAATGTGTTCATTACGTCGGCTGCTTTCGTCGAGCAGTACATTCTCCGCCTGTGCAAGCAAAGCAGGCAGATTTCCGGGCGGCCGCGTCGGCGTAAAGACCGCAAGTATCACACCGGCTAGCGTCGCGTGAATTCCGGCGTCGTGCAGAAACACCCACAAAAACAGCCCGGCGACGACGTACGGCAGCGGCCGATATACGCTCCAGCGATTGAGCATTATAAGCACCGCGACGATGACTGCGGCCGCAAAAATATAGATCAGGTGAACTTCCGCGGAATAAAAAAGAGCCACGACGCCGATCGCGGCAAGGTCATCGACGATCACGGCCGCCGTCAGAAATACGCGGAGTTCCACCGGAACGCGTTCGCCCAAAAGCACGATCAATGCGATCGCGAACGCCGTATCCGTCGCGATCGGAATGCCCCAGCCGTGTGCGAGCGGCCCGGCCGGTATCAGCATCGTATAGATAAGTGCCGGTACGATCATTCCGCCGATCGACGCCGCGATGGGAAGCGCGGCCAGACGCCAACCGGCGAGGTGGCCGATGGTGAATTCACGTTTTATCTCAAGCCCGACAACATAAAAGAAAAGCGTCAGCAAAGCGTCGTTGATCCAGCCGAGCGCCGTTAGTTTGAACGAACTATCGCCGAAACCGATCGAGAGTTCGGTTTGCCAGAATGATCCAAAGGCCGCGCCGAGCGGAGAATTGACGAGGATGACGGCCGCAACCGTCATTATCAGCAGCAGCAGCCCGGTTGACGGACCCCAACGCACGAAATCGAGTGTGGCGCTGTGTATTCGATGGCCGAGCGAACCGATCATCGCTTCGCTCAACGCCTGTTCGTCCCACGCGCCTTCGTATAGGCGGCCGTTAATAAAGAACGACGGTGTCACACGGGCTCCGCTTCGGATGGCGCTTCGGCGGTCGGATCTGACCTTTGCTTCGGCCGTTTCGAGTGCCGTATCGTCACGCGAAATGCCGACGTCGGCGGCGATCGCGTCGAGTTCGCCTTCGCGGAAATCCGGCCCTTGTTTCATCAAACGGTCGTGGATCGGCCAAAATTCGCCGGTTGACGCGGCTGCGAGTTCGGCCAGAACGGCGGCCGGCTGTGCCGTGTCGCTGCCGGCGATCGGCAAATGCCGAAAAACATAACGCATCTGATCGCCGAAGCGGTCACGGAGATTGGCGACGACCTCGTGCGCGGCGTGGCAGTGTTTGCACGAATAGCTGCCGTATTCGACAAGCGTTATCGGGGCGTCAGCGTTGCCGATAAAATGATCGGTTTCGATATTAACCGGGGCCGCGAGTTTTGTCGTTTCGTTCTTCATCTATAAGCGTTGACAGGCCGACAGCGAGCTTGATCGTTTCGAGTTTAGCACTAATCTTTCGGCGGTATCTTTACTAAAGAGAAAAAAAGGCCGCCGCGATGATCCGCACCGGCCAAATTTGGATACTGAAACCTAAACTACTGTGAATTTCCCGTGTACTCCACCGTGGTTTCCCCAAAGGTTCCGTCCGTTTTCTGTTTAACCATCCCGAGATCCTTCACATACCAATTCGAAGCCGTTACCTTGCCGGTTTCCATCGTCCTGCCGCGCACCGTAACCGTCACCCGTATCTCAGAGTCTATTCTGGCTGCGTTATATTCATTTCCCGCGACGGTTATTGGCTCATCGATGGACACGACCTTATGGGCGATCTTTACCTTGCCGTCCGCGTTCACGTTAATTTTCATCGCATTCAGCTTAACCTTTACGTCATAATCGGATGTCCATTCCTTACCGGCTTCAAGCGTTTTTGGGATCGTGATGCCATCGCTTTTAACGGTTTCCATCTCAAAATTTCCCTTTGAAAATGATGCCTGATTTGTGAATTCGGCGGCCTTCAGCCCTTCGTCCAAGCATGTCCAGTTGTTGGTAACAACGGTTCCGTTCGTGAACTTCCGGTCTTCCTTGAATCCGGTTTCGGTTATGTCTTTTTGTGTGAGCGAATATTTATCTGATTCCGCACCTTTCATCTCGAAGTTCTTTGTTACCGAAGGGTCGATCGGATAATATTCATTCGCGCAGGCACCGGTAACCGTCGGCGCTTTCGCTTCGGCAGGTGTTTCGGTGGTGCGATCGCTGTTTGCGGCCGGGGCCGATCCATTCGAATTGCCATTCGCCACCGAATTTGCTTTGTCCTCGCCCGGAGCCGCGTTCATTCCGCAGCCGAAGGCAAAAGCCGCAAAGACCGTAACGGCGAAACGCGAAAGAGTTCTTCGACGGGTTCTCAGATGGTTTTCGGGTACGACATTAGTTAACATGAACTGTCTCCTTTTATGATTCTGGTTGATCTGGTGTTTTGATTTTCGCGGAACGAAGCCTTATCTTACAGTTTCGAATTTATTAAGGCAACGCAGGTTTCTGCAGGAAAGTCAGATAAAGAAAATGAGTAACAAACCGCTGGTGGCGATCATCGGCCGGCCGAACGTCGGAAAATCAACGCTTTTTAATCGGCTTACGAACACGCGCCGGTCGATCGTCGGTGATGAGCCGGGCATTACGCGCGACCGGATCTACGGCGATGTCGAATGGCGTTCGCGAACCTTCGAACTGGTCGATACCGGCGGCATCGTGCCGGACGACGAAGCGATAATTCCCGCGAACATATTCAAACAGGCCGGTTTTGCCATCGAAAAAGCACAGGCGATAATCTGGGTCGTTGACGCGCGTGCGGGCGTTACGCCGCTTGACGAGGAAATATCGGTGTATCTTCGCAATATCGGAAAGCCGGTGTTCATTGCGGCGAACAAAGCCGAATCGCGAAAGGTCGAAGAAGAAGCGGCGGAATTTTATCAGTTCGGGTTCGAACTGTTCCCGATATCCGCCGAACACGGAACGTCCGTCGGCGATATTCTCGACGGTGTTTTCAACGTTCTCGAATTCGAGGAAGAGCAAGAGGAAAAAGCTTCGGACGATATAAAACTTGCCATCATCGGCCGTCCGAACGTCGGCAAATCATCTTTGCTAAACAGCCTTTTGGGCGAAGAACGCGTCATCGTTTCGCCGATAGCGGGAACGACGCGTGATTCGGTCGATACGGAACTCGAATCCGAAGGCCGTAAATTTACGCTGATCGACACGGCTGGCATTCGCCGAAAAGGGAAAACTACCGAGATGGCGGAAAAGCTTTCGGTCGTGATGGCCCGAAAATCGTTGGAACGCGCCGACGTGGCATTAATGATCATAGATGCGGTCGAAGGCGCGACAAACCTTGATGCAAATATCGCGGGTTATGCGGTCGATTCGGGTTGTTCGGTCATTATCATCGTAAACAAATGGGACGCGCTCGAAGAAAAAGGCACGAATACGATATATGAATTCGAACGCGATCTGCGGCGTCATATGAAGTTTCTCGATTGGGCGCCGATGGTTTCGATCTCCGCATTGACCGGCCAGCGCGTTTCGAAGATCCTGCCGCTGGTCGTAAAAGCATACGAAGCCCGGAACAAACGCATCACGACGGCGCGGCTCAATAAATTTTTCGAGGACAACATCGCGCAGCCGCGCGGCGGGAACGCGCCGTCACCGAATAAAGGCGGCGTTTCGCGGACAAAGGTCCAATACATTACACAGGGCGGATTGCGTCCGCCGCTTTTTGTTATTTTCACGTCCGGCGGAAGCGGAGCCGCATTACACTTTTCTTATTTGCGTTATGTGGAAAATCGTCTTCGCGAGGAGTTCGAATTTTTTGCGACGCCGGTTCGGCTGAAAGAAAAGCACAAAGCAAAGAAAGCTAAGGTTTAGATTTAATTGATGGAAATTCTTCTTCTTGTAATAAGGTTATTCCTGTTCGTCATTTTTGCGCTGGCAGCGGTCGGAAAGATGCTCGATCCGGAAGGCTCCGAAAATTCTGTTAAGGATTTCGGCGTGCCGGACGCTCTTGCGAAACCCGCGGCGTTAGCTCTGCCGGTCGTGGAGGCCGCCGTTGCCGTCCTTCTTCTGTTCCCTGAAACATCATGGTTCGGAGCT
>CBFGSN010000158.1:0-5452 GCA_965651435.1 uncultured bacterium
TGCTCTACGACCAACTTTTCATCGACGAACTCAAAGACCGTGCGGATATTGTGCGGATAATCGAACCGTACGCTCCGCTCAAGAAAAAAGGTGCGAATTGGATGGCGTGCTGTCCGTTTCATCAGGAAAAGACGCCGTCGTTTTCGGTCAATCAGGCAAAGGGCTTCTACAAATGTTTCGGCTGCGGCAAAGGCGGAAATGTGTTCACTTTCCTTATGGAATACGCCGGAATGACGTTTCCCGAAGCCATCGAAAGCGTCGCGCAGATCACCGGCGTTCCGCTGCCCGAACCTGTTGACGACCGAAGTTATCAGCAAAGCCGTAAGAAACGCGAAGAAGAACGCTCGCTCGCCCAAAAGATCGTCGAACTCAACGCTGCGGCCCTCGAATTTTGGGAAAAGACCCTTGCATCCGATGACCCGAAGGCCGTCGCTGCTCGCCGGTATTTGGACGAACGCGGCATTTCCGAAGAGGTGCAAAAGAAATTTCGGCTCGGGTTTTCGCCGGATTCGTGGGACGCGCTTTTGTCTCTGCTCCGTGAAAAGAAATTTGACGAAGCGGTCATCGAACAAAGCGGTCTCGTTTCCATAAACGAAGAAAAAGAAAGGGTTTACGATCGTTTTCGCGGACGCATAATGTTCCCGGTTCTGGACGTAAAAGGCCAACCGGTCGCCTTCGGCGCGCGTGCGATGGGCGACGACCAGCCGAAATATCTGAATTCGCCGGAAACTCCCGCCTATGTAAAAGGCCGCCATCTTTACGGACTTTTTCAGAACCAGCAGGCGATCCGGCAAAAGCAGTTCGCCATTCTTGTCGAAGGCTATCTCGATCTGATCGCGCTTGATCAATTCGGCATTACGAACGCGGTCGCGAGCCTCGGCACGGCATTTACCGCCGAACAATCGCGGCTGCTCCATCGCTATACGAAGCAGGTCGTTATCAATTACGACGGCGATTCGGCCGGCATAAAGGCGGCCCGGCGTGCCGTCGAACTTCTGCTCGCCGACGATTTCGGCATAAAGGTTCTGATCCTCGAAAACGGCAAAGATCCCGACGATTTTATCCGTGAGAACGGCAAAGCCGCCTACAACGAAGCTCGCCGCAACGCCCGTCTTTTCTTTGATTTCGTGCTGGACACGTCCGTCATTGGCCGAAATCTGGCGAACGCAAAGCACAAGGCGGATGCTCTTGATGAAGTTCTGCCCGTGCTCGAATTCGTAAAGAGCGACGTTCCGAAACGCCAGTATTTCGACCAGGCGATGGATTTCTTCAAGATCAAAGATTCGGGGCTCGTCCGCGACCTTTGGCTGACGGTAAAACGGTCGGCCGTCGTCGGTGCCGAATCCGTCAAACGCCAGGTGAAACGGGCGGCTCAGGTCAAAGCCACCGTCGCGGAACAACAGCTTCTGGAAATGCTGGTTTACGACCGCGAACTTCGGGCGCGTGTATTTCCGTTGCTCGAAGAAACCGATTACGAACTGCTCGCGTCGTCGCAGATATTCAGGGCTCTGATGGAGCTCGACGACGAAAACATCGAAGTCACGACCGAATCTTTGCTCGAAAGAACTGCTGACGACGATTTTTCGGCGGATTTTGTGCCGATATTGATGATGGCAGAGCCGCGGCGTGACGAGGGCGAAGCCCTTGACGATGTGCTTCATGACGCAGAAAACTGCCTGATAACACTGCGGCGCATGGCCATCGGCAATCGGATCCAGGACGTTGCGCGTCAGGCGATACTTGCCGAAGAAGCCGGCGACGCCGAAACTCTTGCAAAACTGACGATGGAACAGCTCGAACTGAAGAAAATGGAGCACGATCTGCTTACAAAACTTAGCGGAAACTGATACAATTACCTTTTTAAATCTGCGTTGGGTAGATGAAACAAGTTCAACTCGAAAATCGTAGATAATTAAAGAAAATAAACAACGATTTCGACGTAAACTTAATCGAATCGTTTTACCATTATGGCTGATTACGACGAAAAAGAAGACCTGATGGACCGCCTTTTGGCGCTCGGCAAACGAAAGAAGTTTCTGAGCCTCGATGAGCTTCATCGGGCGATCCCCGAAAACATGATGTCGGCCGACGACCTCGAAGATGTTCTGGACCGGCTCGAAGGAGCGAACATTTCGGTTGCCGAATCCGACGCACAGCTGCTTGAAAAAGCAAGAAACATGGCGCTCGATGACGATGACGACAGCGACGAAGAAGACGTAGATCTCGATCTTTCCGCCGGAGCTCTCGATAAATCGAACGATCCCGTGCGCCTTTATCTCCGCGAAATGGGCGTAGTGCCGCTTTTGACCCGCGAGGGCGAGGTCACTATCGCACAGCGCATCGAACGCGGACAGATCAAAACTCATAAAGCGATCTTTCGGTCCCCGATCGCGATCGAACGGCTTCTGCAGATCGGCGAAGATCTGGTCGAAGGCAATGCAAGCATCCGCGAAACCGTTATCTTTTCGGAGCAGGCCGATATCTCTGTCGAAGAGGACAAGGCCGAGGAATATCTCCGCTGGACGCTCGAAGGCATCGGCAACATTCGCCAAAGCTACGCGGCGGCGCTTAAAGCCTGGGCCGCGCTGGAAGTTGAACGAAAGAATACAAAGGCAAAGACCCAGCGGAAGCTCCGCCGCTTGACGTTCAAAACGGCTCGGGCCCGGCTGGACGTCGCACACGAAATAAAGAACCTGAACCTGACCGAATATTCGCTGCAGGTGCTGATAGCCGCCATCCGAAAGACGGTCGATGACATCCGCAAGCAGGAGCGGATCATCAAAAAGGTCAAGGACAGGCTCGAAAAGAAAGTAACGCCTGCCGAAAAACGCGAGCTGAACGCGAAGGCAAAAGCCGCGAAACAGGCGATCGCAGAGATCGAAGAACGCTATCACCTGCCGGTCGTTGAGATCAAACGTTCGTACCAGACGATCAGCGTCGGCGAATACGAAACGAACCAGGCAAAACGCGAACTCGTCGAAGCGAACCTTCGGCTCGTGGTTTCGATCGCGAAAAAATACACGAACCGCGGACTTCAGTTCCTCGACCTGATCCAAGAAGGCAATATCGGCCTGATGAAAGCTGTCGATAAATTCGAATGGCGGCGGGGTTATAAATTTTCGACTTACGCAACGTGGTGGATCCGACAGGCCATCACGCGTGCGATCGCCGATCAGGCGCGTACCATCCGAATTCCGGTGCATATGATCGAAACGATCAACAAGCTGATCCGCACTTCGCGGCTGCTTGTACAGGAACTCGGCCGCGAACCGACCAGCGAAGAGATCGCGAAGCGTATGGACATTCCCGTGTCGAAGGTCCGCAAGGTCCTGAAGATCGCACAGGAACCGATCTCGCTGGAAACGCCGATCGGCGAAGAGGAAGATTCGCACCTCGGTGATTTTATCGAGGACAAATCGATCCTGAACCCCGCGGAATCTGTGACGTTCTCGAACCTTCGCGAAATAACCGACGAGGTTCTGGCGACGCTCACGCCGCGTGAGGAAAAAGTCATCAAGATGCGTTTCGGACTGGGAAATACCGGTTCGGAACACACGCTCGAAGAGGTCGGGCAGCATTTTGCGGTCACCCGCGAACGCATCCGCCAGATCGAAGCCAAAGCCCTCAGAAAACTGCGGCATCCGTCGCGTTCGCGTCGGCTCAAAGCTTTCCTCGAAGGCAAGCAGTAAAAAGAGTAACCGCATAGGCACATCGGGCACATAGTTTCGGCTGTGTGCCCTTTTTCTTTCCGGAGGACTTTCCGCACTCCATATTCTTTTGTCAAAGATCCCGAGCATCACATCCACATAGGCACATTGCTATCATAGATCCTTCACCTTTGTGCTTTATGTATCTATGTGGTTGATCTTCCTCGCTTCGGCGACTGCGGCGTCGAGGTCGCTGACCTTTCCGTCGAGCTGCATTTCATACACCGCATCCAATATCTTCTTAAATTCCGGGCCCGGCGTCATGCCGAGTTCGATCAGGTGTCGGCCCAACAGGATCGGTTCGGGTGCTTTGCGTTCGATCTGCAGTTCGCGGATCTTCGCGATGAACCATTCCTGAGCCTCCGAACCGAACACCATTTTGCTGCGGTCCCAGTCGGGATAACGCCCGAGCGAATCCGCCTTTGCGACGCGATAGAGCAGGTCGGGTTCGACCTTTCGCGCAAGGCGGCGGAACGCCCCGTCGCCGACCGGATTTTTCTTGTTGGCATTGTAATATTCGCCCGGTTTCAGGTGAAAGCGGACAAGCTCGATGACCTGTCCGCGAACGTCAAATCCATTCAGCGTATGAATGCCGAGCCGGTCGAGCAAAGCGATCGTCGGTTCGACGCCGGCTTCGTCATGGCCGCGCGACCGCATACGGCCGTCGATGAATTCCGTCGTCGGCGGTTTGCCGAGGTCGTGACACAAAGCACCGAGCATCACGGTCACCTTGCGCTCATACGGCAGATCATCGATCAGCATTCGCGCTTCGTCCGCGACCATCATCGTATGTACATCGACGTCGCCTTCCGGATGCCACGCCGGTTCCTGCGGCACGCCGACCAGCGACTGCAGCTCCGGAAATATCTGCTCGCAAACCCGCAGTTCGTAAAGCCATTTCAGCCCGCGTGACGGTTCTTTTGCGAGCAGCAAAAGCTTTTCGAGCTCGCCCCAAATGCGTTCCTTCGGCAGATCCGTAACGTCGATCGTTTTGCAGAGTTCCGCCGTTTCGGGTGCGATGTCGAATTCGAGCCGGGCCGCGAACTGTGCCGCACGAAGAACGCGCAGGCTGTCCTCCGCAAAGGTTTCCGTCGAAACGTGCCGCAGCAACTTTCGCCCGATGTCTTCCCTGCCGCCGAACGGATCGACGATCTCGCCCGTCAGCGGATCTTTCAGGATCGCATTGACCGTAAAATCCCTCCGCGAACAAGCCTCTTCGAACGACATATCGGGATCGCCTTCGATAACGAAACCGCGGTGGCCGCGTCCGGATTTTCGCTCACGCCGCGGCAGGCTCACGTCCAGGTCCGGCCCGAGCTTATAAACCGCGAACGCCTCGCCGACCGTCTTTAGCGGAACGCGGACGCCCCCGTCCGCAAACGCCGCTTGCGGCGTAGAACCTTCGGCCGTCTCACCTTCCCCGCCGATCTCACCAACAAATTCCTCCAAGAACGTCTTCAGCCGCTCTGGTTCTATGCCATAAACTTCGACATCCCAATCCTTTGGCAAGACGCCCATCAACTCATCGCGGACGCAACCGCCGACAAGCATCGCCCGCCCGCCGGCTTCACGAACGGTCTTCGCAAGAGCGACAACCATCTTGTAAGTATCATTCATTCCGGTACTATTTTGACCACAGCCCGCCCGGTATTTCAATCCGCGACGCTCATTCGTGTTTCGTTTCTGAGCGGGAAAAAGAATTTCTGAAACAGCGGTGAAACAAGAAACAGATGAAACACGTGAAA
>CBFGSN010000159.1:0-5404 GCA_965651435.1 uncultured bacterium
AGCTTTCGGCTCGATCCGTTCCCGATCTGGCGATACGCCGTCGGCGGTGTTGTCATCGAAAAAAGGATCTTTATGGCCTACGGCGAAAACACGACCGTCTGCCGCTGGTCGGTGGTTCCCGCCGAAGAAGCCGAGATCACGATGGATCCGCCGGCGAGTGTTCCCGTGACGCTCGAAGTTCGGCCGCTTATCTCCGGTGCGGATTATCATCACATACAACATCAGAATCAATACCTGAACGAATCGGTCGAAATATCGAAAGGCCTTGCCGTAATGCATCCGTATTTCGAAACGCCGCGGCTTTCTTTTGCGCACAACGCTTTGCGAACCGAAACGACCGGATATTGGTACCGCGATTTTGAATACGCCATCGAAAAAGAACGCGGCTTCGATTATCGAGAAGATCTTTTTCAGCCGATGGTTTTCGAATTTGACCTGAATTCGTCTGCCGATCTTCGCATCACGACCGAAGAAAAGATTCCCGATGCCGCCGACGTTATCGAAGAGCGCGAACTTGCCCGCCGCGAAGCGCTTATTATGCAAAATGCTTCGGCGAACGAAATGGTACAGTATCTGACGCTTGCGGCCGATCAATTCATTGTAAAACGCGGCGAAGGTTTTACCGTCATCGCGGGTTACCCTTGGTTTTCGGATTGGGGACGCGACACGATGATCGCTCTGCCAGGATTGACGCTTGCGACGAATCGGCCGGAGATCGCAAAGAACATTATTCTGGAATACGCAAAGCACATTTCCGAAGGAATGTTGCCGAATCGTTTTCCGGACGTTGGCGAACAGCCCGAATACAACACGGTCGATGCGACGCTCTGGTATTTTGAGGCGATCCGCGCATACATCGCCGCGACCGGCGACCGCGAATTTTTGCGGGGCGGGCTTTATGAAAAACTCGCGGGCATAATGGCCTGGCACCTGCGCGGCACGCGTTACGGAATTCGTGTCGATACGGACGGGCTTTTGTTCGCGGGCGAAGCCGGAACGCAGCTTACGTGGATGGACGCGAAGATCGGCGATCTCGTCATCACGCCGCGCATCGGCAAACCGGTCGAAATTCAGGCGCTTTGGTACAACGCACTGCGGATAATGTCTGAACTGGCGGAATTTTTCGGCGATGCCGAAGACAAGGCGCGATACGACGCGATGTCCGTTCTGTGCAAGCAAAACTTTAACGCCGTATTTTGGAATGCGGCGGACGAATGCCTTTTTGACGTTGTGATAAACGGCAGCCGTGATGCCTCCGTTCGTCCGAATCAGATACTCACGGTTTCGCTGGCGCACACGATGCTCGATGACGACCGAGCATCATTGGTCGTGAAAAAGGTCGAGGAAAAATTATTGACGCCCGTCGGCCTGCGTTCGCTTTCGCCGGACGATCCGTCATACAGCCCCATCTACGAAGGCACGCCGTTCGAACGCGATTCGGCGTATCATCAGGGAACCGTTTGGGCGTGGCTGATGGGGCCGTTCATCACCGCATACCGCCGCGTGAACAAGGACAGCGATGCCGAAACACGCGTTGCGGAAATGCTCGGCGGTTTGACAGCACATTTAAAAGAAGGATGTGTCGGCCAGATCTCAGAGATATTCGATGCGGACGCGCCGCACATGCCGCGCGGCTGTTCGGCGCAGGCATGGAGCGTCGGCGAATTTCTTCGCGTCATTTCCGAAACACCAAAGAGCTGATCTGATCTCCATTCCATCCCGAAATTCCTCTTACTCATCCTATTCTGCGGTCGCTTTTTACCGCTAAATAAGAAGAGCAGAGGAACGGGAAAGAAAGGAAAAATTTTGAGCGTTATGCCGATGCCTCGCTCTTAGCGGCCTTTGGCTGCATGTAAAGAATTCGCGTGCAGCTTTCGCAGGTGATGATCTGATTGCCCTGTTTTACTTCGAGCAGCATTTGCGGCCGAAGCGACATATAACACGCGCTGCACGAACCATTGACAACCTCGGCTACGGCGATGCCGTCGCGGCTTCGCTGTGCCAAACGGTCATAAACTTTGGCAAGCCGTTCGGGAAGCGTTTTGAAAACGTCGCCGCGTTTTGCCGAAAGCGATGCGAGTTCGTCGCTGCTTGCTTTTAATTCGGCGTCGAACGCGTTCAGTGCTTCGTCGCGTTTCGAATCGTGCGAATTTATTTCTTCCGAACGCTCCTCCAGCGAATTTTCGAGCTCGGCGATCTGTCCGGATCTGGTTTCGATCTCGGTTTCAAAACCGCCTATCTGCTTTTGCAGGGCATCGGTTTCGCGCATCGCGGTTTCGTATTCTTTTTGATTTTGCGAATGTTTCAGGTTGCGGTCGGCTCTTTCGAGGTAGGTTTTGTTATCGGCGATCTGTTTTTCGAATGCGGCTTTTTCGCTTTTCAGTGTTTCAAGTTTTGTTTGCACTTCGCGAATAGAAAAAGCGTGCTGTTCGAATTCTTGTTCAATATCAGCACGCCTGTGTTCCGCAGTTTCTATAAAGTTCTTTAATTGTCGTATCCGTGTATCCGTCTGTTGCAGATCTATCAATTTATCAAGCTCTGTGATCACTTTAATTATCTGTACTCCCTAAAATGTAAATAGCTGTAAATAATTTGCCACGATAATTATACTCCAATCTCGGCAAATCGAAAAATGTTTACAGGGAACCGTATTCGGAAAACAGCCGGAAGTGCGCGTCCAGATGCTGTGAACCGAAAAATCCGCGGACTTCGTCACGCGTCTGAAAGTTCCATACATAGCTGTCGCCCGATCGCACCAAATAAAGATCCATATTCGCTTTTGGAATTCCGAAATGCGTTATCTTTGCCGCCGCCATTGCTCCGCCGCGCATAATTCCATCGCCCGGAAGCCGTGTCCAACCCGCCTCGAGCGATAAACATCTTACACCAAGACGAAAACGCAGCACGGAGCCGGTCATCCGCGAATTGCCGAGCAGAAACGAATGCGGTTCTTCGCGTTCGGCCTTGATATTAGTGACGCTTTTGGCCGTTCTTTCGGCGATATCGGTGATCGTTTTGAAAAGCCATTCAATGCCGGTTCGGCGGATAGCGTCATTTCCGGCGCGAAGGTTCAGATAATCGGCAATATCGCCGCGGCCGCTTTCGGCGGCGCGTTGCGATGCGTTGCTGAGCAATTCGGACCACTGGCGTTCGAGATCGTTCATAAAGTTCGAGGATAACGGCGGCGGCCCCGCGATGCAATTTCGTGATATGATTTCGCTATATATTATAGGCCCGAACGCTGAAAATGCCGCCGGTATTTTATGAAAAAATTCTTTGCGATAATTTTATCTTTAACGATCGCCGGCGCCGTATCGGCACAAAAACCGGCCGACGGCGGCGACGATAAGGCCGTTCTCGAAGCCGCGGTGAATGCTCCGCTCAACGCGGACAAAGCCGCACTTCTGGAAAAATTCGTCAGCGAACGGCCGAATTCGCAGTACCTGCAGAGCGCGCGCGAATCATTGGTCGTTGCGCGTGCCGCCTATGCCGAAGAACTTTTGCGTTCCGGCCGCGGCGACGAAAGTTTTGCGCTTTTTTCAAAAGCCGTTACCGAAGCTCCTGATCCCATCCCGGACAAACTTTTTGACGGCGCCGTCGCCCGGTTCCCGTCCGTGCTCTACTGGGCGGGAGAGCGACGTCCGGCGTTGGAGCTCGCCGAGGCGATCGAGCAAAAAGTTTCGGGAAATGCGTCGCAGCTTCGTTCGCTTGCGATGTTCTATCTTTCGATCGAAAACGGCGGCCGTGCGAAAAAGCTTGCCGAATCGGCGATAGCGATCGATCCGTCGGCGTCGGCTTCGTACGAAATGCTGGGGCTGGCGGAACGGCTCGAATTCAATTTCGAAGCCGCCGTCGCGGCGTACCGCAAAGCCGTCGAACTCGATGCGGCGAACACGGCGGCGAAACTCAGCCTCGCGGAGATGCTTAGGGCTCAGGCAAAGCCGGCCGAAGCGACGGAAATATACAAAGCGATCCTTGCGGAAACTCCGGATGATGCCGCCGCGTCCGCCGGACTCGTTCTTTCGTTATTTGACGAAGGAAAACGCGACGAAGCCGAAACGCTTTTTGCGGAGGTTACGGCAAGGGACGCGAAGAATTTTCAGTTGCTGGCAAATGCCGCGTATTGGTACGCAGCGAATGGCGAAGGAATAAAGGCTCAGGAACTGGCGCAAAAAGCCATCGCCGTAGAGCCGCGTTACATTTGGTCGCACATCGCGCTCGGCAAAGCGCTTATCGCTCAGGGCGATCCGGTCGGTGCGGAAAAAGTTCTGGTCGGGGCACGACGGTATGCAAATATTCCGACGCTCGAATTTGAGATCGCCGCCGCTCGTTACAAGGCCGGATTTTACCGCGAAGCCGCCGAAGAACTTTCGAAAAGTTTTGAGGTCGAAGACGGAAAGATATCTACGCTGCTCGGCCGACGCATCGAACGCGAATCGGATAGTTTTGCGGAGCTCGTCGGAAACGAACGGCGCGCGAGCATCTTTGAACCGCAGAGCGCGATATCCGCCGAAGACGACGCCCGCATGAAGGCGCTTTTTGCGATGATGCGGGCCATCGATTACGGCGAGCCGACGGAAACCGTCGCTGCCGAAGCGGACAAATTTACCGTGGGCGACGACAAAATGAATCTTTACCGAAAGCTTTATGCGGCGGACGTAATTTTGGAGAAGACCGACGGGGTCGCGAAAGCCGCCGAATTTGCCGCTGATGCGATCGGCAAAACCGACGCCGCTCTCGAAGCTCCGGCGGCCGCGGCGGCCGTAATGTCGGACGAACTTTACGAAAGCCGAACGCTTGCCGAAGCTCGCGGCGAATTTTTGGTAATGCCGGACGTGCCGAAAAGCACGCTGTCCGCGATATTGCGCGGACGCGTCGAAGACCTGGCCGGACGGGCGCTGTATAAACAAAAAAAATACGACGAAGCCGCTGTTCGTTATCGGCGGGCGATGACCGTTCTGCCGCCGGACAGCGCCTGGTGGCGGACGACGCTTTGGCACATGGGCGAAACGCTGCAGGCACAGGGCAATGGCCGCGAAGCGCTTGAGGCTTATGTGAAAAGCTACACGAAGGGCAAACCGGACGTTGTGAAATACGGCGTCGTCGCTGCGCTCTATGAACAAATGAACGGCAGCCGAACCGGTCTCGAACAACTGATCGGCGAAAACCCGCTCGGGCCGTCCGAAAGCCAGGTTTCCGAAACCGAAGCCGCACCGACGCCGACGGAAACTCCCGCGGCCGAAACGAAACTTCCGGCGTTCATTCCGGCAAAAGTTCCGGTGGCGGCCGAACAGATCGCGGAATCCGAAACGCCGGACGACACGAAAACAGAAGCGAGTTCAACCAATAAACCAGAAACCGCGGAAAGTTTTACGGACCTATTTCGCCGCACCGAAATATCGAA
>CBFGSN010000160.1:0-5349 GCA_965651435.1 uncultured bacterium
TCGATAAGTATCTGCTTGATCTCCGCGATGCTTTTGCCGTCCGCTTTCGCCGCCGCGAATGTGCGTTTCATCCGGTCGATCGCCCAAAAAAGATTGACCGCCGTCGGCCGGGCCTTTGCCATTTCGGTGCAGATGTAATCGAATTCTTCTTCAAAGTCATCGATGTTCGTGCCGATGAACTGGCTTGCGCCAAGCGCGACGCCGTATGCCGCCGAAACGCCGATCGCCGGAGCACCACGAACGACCATATCTTTGATGCCCGCCGCAACTTCCTGAAAAGTTTTGAGCGTAAGCCATTTTTCCTCGGTCGGCAGAAGCCTTTGATCGAGCATTTCGACGCCCGCGTCCGACCATTTCACCGGTATGATGTTGAGTTTCATAAAGAACTAAGTTTAGAAGAATCGGCGAACTTCGACAAATCATCCGCAGCGGAAAATTTGTAGTTCGCCCCGCGTTGGTTTATAGTTTTATTTCTTCCGAATATCATAAAACTTTTATATAAATAAGAATATATGGATGAGCCTGAATCTCATACGGGCAATACTATGGAACCAGCACCGGGACGCGAACCTGAATTTAAAACACGTTACGATTTCAAACTTTTACGCGAACTGCCGCGAAATATTTCGGCTCTTGATGACCTGTCGATGAATTTCTATTGGTCGTGGCAGCCCGAAATGACACGGCTTTTTCGCGAAATAGACACGCATCTGTGGAAAGAATGCGAACAAAACCCGCGCGGCCTGCTTAAAAAGGTAAGCTCGCTTCGCCTGGCGGAGATCGCCGCCGACCGCGAATTCACCGAACGCATAGATGCTTTCGCCCGCGAGTTGCGCGGATACACGGACGTCGTTCCGCGCAGCTTCGGCAAGGTTTCCGCCGAACGGCCCGCCGCGTATTTCTGCGCCGAATACGGCGTGCATAATTCCCTGCCGAATTATTCCGGCGGGCTCGGCATTCTCGCGGGCGATCATCTGAAATCCGCGAGCGATCTGAACGTTCCGCTCGTCGCCGTCGGCCTGCTCTATCGTTACGGATATTTTCGGCAGCATGTCGGGCACGACGGCTGGCAGCTCGAACGCTACGTCGATATTTTCGAAAGCGAAGCGGCCATCGAACCGGTTTTCGGCGACAACGGCGAACGCCTGACGGTCAGCGTACACATCCGCGGCCGCGAAGTTTTTGCTCAGGCCTGGCGTGCAAAGATCGGCCGCATCTCGCTTTATCTGCTCGACACGAACGTCGAACAGAACGCCGAGATCGACCGCCTGATCACCGGCCATCTTTACGGCGGCGACACCGAAACACGCATCGTTCAGGAAAAAATACTCGGCATCGGCGGTGTCCGGCTGTTGCGAAAGCTCGGCGTCGAACCATCGGTTTATCACCTGAACGAAGGCCATTCGGCGTTTTTGACGCTCGAACTCGCGCGGGAATTTCTGGAACATTCGCCCGAAAGTTCTTTCGACGAGGCGCGCGAAGCGGTCCGCGAACAATGCGTTTTCACGACGCACACGCCGGTCGCCGCGGGCAACGACGTTTTCTCGCCGCAGCAGCTTGCCGATATTTTCGATCAGTCGTATTTCGAGAAACTTCACATCACGCGTGACGATTTTCTCGCGCTCGGCCGCGTTCATCCGGACGACGGCGACGAATCTTTCGGAATGACGCCGTTCGCTCTTCGTATGTGCCGTTCCGCGAACGGCGTAAGCGAAAAACACGGCGAGGTTTCGCGCGGGCTTTGGGAAGATATGTTCGCTGATGCGAACGAAACCGGCGATGTGCCGATCGGTTTTGTGACGAATGGCGTGCATCCTTCGACGTGGATCGCACCGGCATTTGCAAAGCTTTTTGACGAAAATATCGGCGCCGAATGGCGTTCGCTTACGGCAAACGCGGAACTCTGGAAAACGGCGGTCGAACGCATTCCCGATGCCGCGATCTGGGAAACGCATCTCAGCCTAAAACGTCTGCTTATCGAATTTGTCCGCGAAAAAACAAAGGCGAAATTTACCGGCGATCAGGAAACTATCAACGAACACGCCGAACCGCAGAACCTTTTCTCGCCGGATGCATTGACCATCGGCTTTGCCCGACGCGTCGCGGCATATAAACGCTGGGATCTGCTCGTGTCCGACCTCGACCGCATTTTGAAACTCGTCGATGACGCCGAGCGTCCCGTTCAATTCGTTTTCGCCGGAAAAGCTCATCCGCAGGACCGCACCGCCAAGACGATCCTGCAGGAACTGATGAGCATCAGCGGCCCGTCGAATTGGCAGAACCGCGCCGTGTTCATCGAAGATTACGATCAAGAGATCGCGCGGTATCTGGTTCACGGCGTTGACGTTTGGATGAACGTTCCGCGGCGTCCGCACGAAGCCAGCGGCACAAGCGGAATGAAGGCCGCGATGAACGGCGTGCTGAATTTTTCGATACTTGACGGTTGGTGGATCGAAGGCTTTGACGGCACGAACGGCTTTGCCATCGGCGGTTTGGATAATGCCGAAACCGACGAAGAAACCGACCGCATCGACGCCGAATCGCTCTATTCGGTGCTTGAGAACGAGATCGTTCCCGCGTTCTACGGCCGCGATGAGAACGGCTTGCCGGCCGATTGGATCGGGCGTATGCGCAGTTCGATCGCGACGCTGACGCCGCGTTTTTCCAGCGACAGAATGGTTCTGGATTATCTCGGCCAAATTTACAACAACGAATGAACGACGTGCGGCTGCGGCCGATCGAGATCTACAAAGAAGCCTGGCAGGTGATCAAAGAAGATTACCTGATGAATTTCATCATTGTCCTTGTTGGCGTAATGGCGGCGAATTTCGTCCCCGTCATCATTTTTGGGCCGATGATGTGCGGCGTCTTTTATGTTCTGCTTAAACGTTATGACCGCCGCCAGGTCGCCTTCGACGATCTATTTGCGGGCACGAAAATGGATGTGCTTTTGCCGGCGTTCCTCGTCGGTTTGGTGTTCACGCTTCCCGCCTTTATTTTGATCGTTCTGGTTTACGCTCCGCTCGTCATAGCCGTTTTCTCGGGCGGCATAATGTCGCAGAGCGAATTTTATTCATATATCGCGGGCGTTTTGATAGCCGAAGTGATCATAGCCTTTGCGATGGTCTGCCTTCACTCGCTTTTGATGTTTGCGTTTCCGCTTATCATCGACCGCAAATATTCGGCGTGGCAGGCAATGAGAACAAGTGCCGCGACAAGCTGGCGAAACATCGGCGCGATCACCGGACTTTACGCCGTCGGCTTTGTTGTCGCACTCGCCGGAATGCTCGTATTCTGCATAGGCGTTTATCTTGTTCTGCCGATAATTTTTATGTCTATGACGATCGCCTATCGGCGTTTGTTCCCGCTCGACCCGAACGCCGCAACATCGTAGAATAGATATGAAATGGCGAAATTTATCGAAATTGAAAGTGCCGAAAAGCTCGACGAGCTTTTTGCTGCATCGCGGACCGAACCGGTCATAATCTTCAAACACAGCAACACGTGCGGCATCAGCGCCGATCTGTACGAACAGGTTTCGTCGATGGACCGCACCATTAATCTCGTCACGGTCCAGATCAGCCGCGGCATTTCCAACGAGATCGAATCGCGGCTCGGCATCCGGCATCAATCGCCGCAGGCCTTTGTCATCAAGGACGGCAAAGCCGTTTACCATGCATCGCATTACGCAATATCGCCTGACGCCATCGAAAAAAATCTGAAATGATCGAACCCGTAAAAATTGCCGAAGAATCCGACAGCGAACTCCGCGTCGCCTGGTCCGATTCGACCGAAAACCTCTACACCGCACGCGAACTGCGGTTAAACTGCCCATGTGCCGGATGCATCGACGAATGGACGGGCAAAAAACTTTTGATGGACGAAAAAGTTCCCGCCGATATTACGTTTTCTGACATTTCCATCGTCGGCCGCTATGCGCTCGGCATCGAATTTTCCGACGGCCACGATACAGGCATTTTCAGCTTTGACCTGCTTCGAAAGATCGCGGGATCCGAGCCCTCTGCGTAATCGTAAGGCGAACCTTCAGCCATAATCAGCCCATTTTTCTACCGTCCGGCCGGCCGCTCGCTTACGCAGGCGTTTCGGAGTACTACTCGCCCCTGATCGCCAAAACGCGTTATAATACCTCAATGAACGAACGTGATTTTTTTAACGAACGCCAGGAAACCAAAAAGGCCAACTTCGCGTGCCCTTTCTGCCGCGAACGCAATGATTACGACATTCGCTGGATGACGCGGCGCAAAAAGGACCAGCCGCCGCGCGGTGCGGGGCCTGAGGACAAGCGACGTTTCGAAAAATCGCGTGATTATATGGTCAGGATCGACGACCAACTGATGTGTAAGAACATCAGATGCCGGAAACGGTTCGAAATTCCGACGTCGCAATCGGTCGTTTTTATTTAACCGGAACCACGAAGGGGGAAACCATGACTAAGGAAAGAGATCTGGAATTTTACGAGGCAGCCGCCGGAACGACCGATCCCGGAATAAAGGAATTTATGGACGAAGAGATCGCGGCCGCGCCGAAAGCCCCAAGCGAGCTGGAAGAACGGCTCGCCGAAAACACGGCCTCGTCGCCGGCGGATTCGGGCGGCGATATCGACGCCGAATGGGAAGACGTGAACGATTCGGGTTCGGAGTCGGTCTTCGGCCACAATCCGACGCCGGATCAATCCGACGTCGAAGCAAATGCCCACGCGATGGGTTTGAATTACGAAGATAACGAACCGCTCGACCCGAATCATAAGGTCGAAAAACGCGACCGCGACCGTTACGAACTCGATCCGAACTCGCGTTCGAAAGAGAGCATTTAGATACCGTCGATGTTCAATCTGTGACTTCCGACTGCGCGAAACACGCAAAATACACGAAGGCCGTTCGGCAAACGACGGCCTTTTCCTCTTCGTCTTCCGGTTCTGTGGTTTTTCTTACCACTGATGAAGAATAATAGGCGGGGAGTTTTGGCCAGCGAGCCCAAGGTGGGGAGTTTCTTTGTTACTTTCGGCGTTCGCGGAAGAAATCCTGCAGGAGTGAGAGGCATTCGTCGGCGAGGACGTTCTGGACGGTTTCCATTCGGTGATTGAGACGCGGGTCGCTGCAGATGTCGAATACGGAACCGGCCGCGCCGAACCTTACATCATACGCACCGAAAACCAGCCGCGAAATGCGTGCATTCACAAGTGCACCGGCGCACATTGCACACGGTTCGAGCGTCGAATACATTGTCGTGTTCGTCAGGCGGTAATTACCGACAGCCGCGGCCGCTTCGCGAAGCACCAATATCTCAGCATGCGCCGTCGGGTCCGTGTTCGTGATCGTGCGGTTGCCG
>CBFGSN010000161.1:0-5347 GCA_965651435.1 uncultured bacterium
CATAACCAATTACTTTAGCCAAAGGCTGTTCGGATCTGCGTTCGAACAGCCTTTTCAAATTCCAAATTCCAAATTCCAAATTCCAGATTCCAAATTCCAAATTTCAGATTCCGGACTCCAGATTTCGAATTTCAAATTTTAATTTCAAAATTCCTACATCCAAATTAACTGAACCGCCCGCCACCGCAGGCGGTACTGACTCCAGTGCGGCATCGGTTTGATTACGAACCTATTATTTGACATAATTCTAAGTTCCGCATTTCGGCGTTGCCGGGCGAATTTACACAGCAAATTTAAGGACCTCTACGATAATTTACATCAAAATATGAGCGATATTTTAGTATTCATTGAGCATAAGAACTGCGTTCTGAACAAAACTTCACTTGAGGCGGTCGCGGCGGCGCAGAGCATTGCACGCGACACCGGCGGAACCGTTTCGGCGGTAATTCTCTGCGGCGGCGAATGTTCGCTCGCGAACGAGATCGCCGGTTATGCTCTGGAAAAGGTCATCGTTGCAAAGAACGGAAAGCTTTCCGGATACACTCCGGACGGCTACGCGGACGCGATGACGGCGGTCATAAAGGCCGAATCGCCGAAATATGTCGTGATGGCTCATACATATCAGGTTCGCGATTTTGCACCGCGCGTTGCGGCACGGCTCGGCCGTGAAATGGTCGGCGACTGCATTCGCTATAAAGCGGACGGCGGCAAGCTTTTGCTGACGCGGCGGATATTTCTCGGCAAACTCGACGCGGACGTGTCCTTAGGCGGCGACGCACCGTATTTCATCTCGTTCCAATCGGGGGCGTTTCGCGGCGACGCAGCGGAAAAAGGTTCGGCGGCCACGGAAACCCGCGATGTCGAGGTCGGTGAGATCCGCATGACGGCCGAAGAACCATTTCAGGAAGCGAAAGCGACCGTTGACCTGACGAAATCCGAAGTTATCGTCGCGGTCGGCCGCGGTATAAAATCGCAGGAAAATATCGAACTCGCGCAAAAGCTTGCGGACGCGCTCGGCGGCGATCTGGCGGCCTCGCGTCCGATCTGCGATGCGGATTGGCTGCCGATCGACCGGCAGATCGGTTCCAGCGGCCAGACGGTCGCACCGAAAGTTTATATCGCTCTCGGCATTTCCGGCGCGATCCAGCACATCGTCGGAATGAAAAATTCGGGCACGATCGTCGCGGTCAACAAAGACCCGGAAGCTCCGATCTTTGACATCGCCGATTACGGCATCGTCGGCGATCTGTTCGAAGCCGTCCCGACGATGATCGAAGAAATAGAAAAGGCGAAAGCGTAACGTTTTTGACAGTTTTGTGAAAGGAACGGCCGCCTTTCGGGGCGGCTTTTTCGCGCCGGTTCATCCGGCATCATGTCGTTCGCGGTCAAAGTTTAGGGCGATCCTTTTGTCCCGGCAGGTCATCCGAACTGGCGGAGGGAAAAGAGATGAGAACGATCAAATATATTTTAGCGGCAGTGTTTGTGGCCGTTTTGACGGGTTCGGGCGTTTATGCTCAGACGTCGGATAAGTATCAGGGAACGGTGATAAGTTTCGGCAGCGGCAGGAACACGCGGGTACAGAGCGGCACGTTCGATCTGATCGTCAACGGTGTTACGCCGAACAGCGATGCTCACGACCTGATGAAAATTTTGGACGAAAAGGGCCAGAAAGGATTTTTGGATGCGGTGGACGACACCGATCTCGGCCGGTTTTCGATAAATTCGCGGATCGGGCCGGTCGTCAATCTGGTGATGACGGACCAGATCGACGGCAAAACGCGTGTCATCGCGATATTCAAACGGTGGATGTATTATTCGGAATTTCGTGCGGGCAGCCGCTCGCTCGATTATCCTTTCGGCGTCGTCGAAATGTACATCGACCCCAAAACCGGCAAGGGCGAAGGAACGTATATCGGTGCCGCACAGCTCGATTGGATAAAGAATAAAAAGACGGGCGAAATGGAATTGGAGGTAACCGGATTTGCCACGCTTCCGTCAAGATTGCTCGGCGTAAAACAGACCGCGAAACGTCTGCCGTAGATCGGGTTTATTTCCAGAGGTTCAGGATATCGATGCCGGCGTCGGCAAAATCGCCTTCGTTGCGCGTGACGAGCGTCAGGTCACCGGCCAAAGCCGTTGCCGCGATGAACGAATCGACGATCGGCATCGGTTTGCCTTTCATTTCAAGCTTTGCAGTAAGCGACGCCCAGCTTTTGATGACCGCCAGGTCGATATCGATGATGCGGCGGTCGAAGCGAAAAATGATATTGTCCAAAAATGCTTCGAGATCTTTCTGCCGCGCCGAACGGGGAAGTCGCCGGATGCCTTTTTCGATCTCGCCAACGGTCAAAACACTAAGAAAAAGCGATTCGTCGTATTGTTCGTCGAGCCATTCGATCACGCGGCGTTCGGGAAGTTTCTTTTTGAATTCGGAAAAAACGCACGTATCTATAAGATAATTCATATGCTAATCGTCTTTTGAAAGATCGAGCGTCGGGCGTCCGAAGCGCTTGTCGCGGGACAGATCTATCTTCGACCCACGCAAAGGGCTGTTCAACAAAAGTTCGCTGAAGGTGCCGCGATTTGCCGTCAGCCGTCGGTATTCATCGAACGATACAACGACCGCTGTCGGCGTGCCGTTCTTTGTGATCAATTGCGGCTCACCCTTCGCCGCCGAAGACACGAGTTCGCTGAATTTATTCTTTCCGTCAAAAATCGAGACCTTTTTCATATTCTAGCTTAGCCAGCCTAGCTAGAAGTATCATAGATAAGAAAAAAAATGTCAATCACAACAGGTCAGAACCGGTAACTCTTCGGCCGAAGGCCGGGGTGGTAGAGGCGACCGGGTTCCCGTTCCTACTATTCTTCCTGATCAGTGGTCGATCTTTTCACCACTGAATAGCAGGACAAAGAAAAAAAAGGAAGGACTGATAAAAACACGGATGAAGTTCATCATCCGTGCCGTACTTGTCTGATCAAAGCTTACCAGCTGCCGGATGCTCCGCTGCCGACCTTTTCCGGGAGCGGAACGTCGGGCATCACGTTGCCGAGCATATGGCGCGTGAGGAAATTGCCGCTTGCGGGAACGCGGATGTCGCGGCCGGGGTTGCGGCCGTGCGAGCTGCTGACGATCTCGCCATTCGAGGGGACATAATTGACGATCTGCGGATTGCCGCGAAGAGCCGCAAGGGTGAGCATCCCGACGAGCGGCGCGGGGTTGACCGTGCTGGCCGAAAGGCGCGTTCGGACGGAACAATACGCCGCCAAACCGCCGCCGAGCGAATGTCCCGAAAGATGAAGAGATCCGCCTTCGCCCATATATTTACCGGTAAGGGCAAGCGCCTGCGTATATTGGTGCGAATAACCGCCGAGAGCCTGAACGCCGTCGTGTATGAAATCCATCACGGAATCGCTGCCGGCAAAAGCAAGCACGCGGAGGTCGCGGCCTTCCGGTTGAAGCAGAACGGCTTTGAATCCGGTGTATCGCGTGGCTTTGTCGCCGATGACGGACCAGATCGTCCCGTCGGGAAATCTGTAACGCTCACCCGTGACGCCGTCATACGCGACATGACAGGCTCCTTTTGTTTCGGCCCTGGTTAGGGTTGACATAGTTTTGTCTCCTTTTCTATCGGTTTGGTTGTGTCTATATTGCGAGCTAATTAATTGACGTTCGAAAGAACGCTTTTTTGCCGAATGTCGCGGTGGCCGGCGACCGCCCGCTGAACGAAATGCAAATTCTATCGACAAAAAAGCCCGGCAATGTAAAGTTCGCCGGGCGTTACAATTTGCAATGAACTCAAGTTAAACAGAAGCGGCGATGGCTGCATCAAATATCTCGAGCGCAACATCGGCGTTCTCCTTTGTTAGAATAAGCGGCGGCGACCAGCGGATGACGGACGTGCCGCAGCCGAGAATGATCAGCCCGCGGTTGAAGCATTCCATTTCGATGCGGTCGCGAAGTTCCGGATCGGGAGCATTCGCGTTTTCGCCTTCGGCCGCGCGTGAACCTTTCACGAATTCAACGCCGAGCATCATGCCGAGCCCGCGGACATCGCCGATGCAGTCGTATTTTGCCTTTATTTTTTCGAGGCCTTCTTTCAGATAAGCGCCGACGTTCGCGGCGTTTTCCGTGAGTCCGCCCTGCAAAAGATCGATCGTTTTCAGTGCCGCGGCGATGGCGACCGGATTGCCGCCGAACGTCGATGCGTGTGCGCCTTTGTGCCAGGTCATAACGTCCGCACGGGCCGTGCAAACGCCGATCGGCATACCGGAACCGATGCCTTTCGCCATACAGACGATGTCGGCTTTGACGCCGTCGTGATGGTCAAGCGCGAACATTTTGCCGGTGCGGCCCATGCCTGATTGAACTTCGTCAACGATCAGCATAATGCCGTTTTCGTCGCAGATGCGGCGAAGCTCTTTTACAAAAGCGGTCGGTGCCGGAATGTATCCGCCTTCGCCCTGAACGACCTCCAGAATAATGCCCGCGACCTCTTCGGCCGGCGTCGTCGTTTGAAACAGGCGGCCTTCGATCCATTTGATCACGTCGCGCGAAACGGTTGCCTCATCGGACGGCTGATCGGTCGCAAAATGGCGGAATTTGTTCGGATACGGAATATGCACGACGTCGAGAGCCTGCCGCATAAAGCCGAGCCGCTGTGCTTTTTTCGATGACGTAAGCGAGAGGGCACCGAGCGTGCGGCCGTGGAACGAACCGTAGAACGAGATGAATTTCTGGCGTTTTGTGTGATACATCGCGAGTTTCAGTGCGGTTTCGACGGCTTCGGCACCGCTGTTCGCGAAGTGGGTCTTTGTCGGGCCGTTGATCGGGACGATCTCGTCCAATTTTTTGCCGAGTTCCGGCATATGGCGGTAATAAAAATCGGTGCCGCACATATGCAGCAGTTCGTTCGCCTGATCGGTTATGGCCTTTACGACGTCCGGGTGGCAGTGGCCGGTCGAACAAACGGCGACCCCCGCGTTGCAGTCGAGAAAAACGTTGCCGTCCGGGTCTTCGAGCCAAACGCCGCGGCCTTTGTGCGCGACGAGTTTATAATCCGGCCGCGGATAACTCGGCGTAACATATTTTGCGTCTTCTTCGACGATGGAACGGGCGATCGGCCCCGGAAGTTCGGTTTTGATAACAGGTTTTTGCAATTCTTGTGTCGGTGTCATTTCTTTTCTCCAATATTCTGATAAATAGTTTTCTTGGTCGCCGTCGGCCCATTGCGGATGGAATTCGGGCGCGTTGGTTAGCGTTCGGAGAAACGGGAATTAATCGCCGGCGAAAAGGCTCGGGCGCGTAATATTCGGGCGGAGTTTTGCGATGCTTCGCGGTGTCATATCT
>CBFGSN010000162.1:0-5338 GCA_965651435.1 uncultured bacterium
AACGCCGACGGATCGACAACGTAATTTTTTTGCCGGTCGTGCGAAAGCGGAACTTTCTTTGCCGACGAAGCGTTTTGTTTGACAAGCCGCGAATTGCGTTTGCCGACCGTAAGCTGAAGATCACCGCTTGCCGTAAACAGGTTTCCGCTGCGAAAGCCGGACGAAAACGCATCGGCTGCGGCCGCCGCGGCTTCGTCATAGGTGAAATTCCG
Source organism: uncultured bacterium (assembly GCA_965651435.1). Lineage (GTDB taxonomy): Bacteria > Acidobacteriota > Blastocatellia > Pyrinomonadales > Pyrinomonadaceae > OLB17. Next base: position 213 of record CBFGSN010000162.1, read on the forward strand.
AACGACATCGCGTTTGTCCATCCGGTAGGTGAACTGCAAAAGGCGGCCTTTGCGCGTTTCTATTTCGCGGACGATGATTTTTTGCAGATGCTGTTCTTTGCCTTTATAATTTGCAAGAGTCAGCTTGATAAATTCTTCGTCGGCAAGGCTTTGGCGAAAGCGTTGGATGAATTGTGCGATATTTTCGTCTGACATATTCCTATTTTTATCTTACAGCAGAGCCATCTGTTTGTAAGTGTCTGCGCTAAAAGAGAGGTAAACATCGGATGAAAAATCTCTTTCATCTCGCGTTCCCGGTGGACGACCTGGAAAAGGCCCGCGAATTTTACGGCGGCGTGCTCGAATGCCGCGAAGGCCGAAGCAGCGAACATTGGATAGATTTCGACCTGTTCGGGCACCAGATCGTAACGCATCTTGCACCAAATTTCGTCCGTCAAAACATCACGAACGGCGTGGACAATGACGCCGTGCCGATCCCGCATTTCGGCGTGCTTCTTTCGATGGACGAATGGCGCGAACTTGCCGAACGGCTTCGGGGAAAAGGCGTCACGTTCATCATCGAACCGAAGATCCGTTTCGAAGGCGAGGTCGGCGAACAGGGAACGATGTTCTTTCTGGACCCGAGCGGCAACGCATTGGAATTTAAGGGTTTTCGGGATTTTTCGACCGTTTTTGAGAAGTAATTTCGCCGTATGGCAAAAAAGGTCAAACATCTGATCATCGGCGGCGGCGTCATCGGCGCAAGCGTTGCGTATCATCTGGCGATGCGCGGCGAACGCGATATTGTGATCATCGAACGCGACCGCGTGCCGGGAACCGGTTCGACCGGACGCGCGACCGGCGGCATTCGCTGCCAATTCGAAACGCCGGTGAATATTCGGATGTCGCTGCATTCGCTTAATTTTATTAAAAGCTGCGGATTTGACGCAGGATACGAACCGCGCGGATATCTCTTTTTTGCGACGGAGCCCGAACATTTCGAGTATCTGAAAATGAGTTCGGAACGCCAAAAACAGCTCGGCGTCGCGAACGTCCGCATCGTTACAAAAGACGAGATCAAAGAGATCGTTCCCGGAATGATCACGGACGATATTTTGGGCGGAGCATTTTGTGCGGACGACGGATTTGTGAATCCGGTCGCGTTGTTGAGCGGATTTCTTCGCAAGGCGGTCGAACGCGGAGCCGAGGTGCGGTGCGGCGTTTCGGTTCTGTCGTTGGTGGTTCGCGAAGGCCGTATCGCTGCGGTTGCGACCGACGCGGGCGAGATCGAATGTGACAACGCCGTGCTTTGCACGGGTGCGTGGGCGGCGGAACTTGCGGCAACCGCAGGTGTCCAACTGCCGGTCAAACCGCTTCGGCGACAGATCGTCTGGGCACGGACGAAGGAAGCTTTGCCGGCGTCGCTTCCGATGGTGATCGACATCGGCAGCGGTTTTCATTTTCGCCCTGCAAAGGAATTCGGATCGATCGAAAACGCTTCGGGCGGCCATCTGAAAAACGACGCGGACCAGGCCGCGGATGAGGTATTTTTTGCGTATCCGGATCCGGCCGAAACGAATTCGTTCAACACACTGCCGGACGAAGGTTTTATAAAAAAGGTGTACGAGCTTGCCGAAACCCGTGCTCCGTTTTTGGCGGATTCCGATGTGATACGCGAAAAATGCCGGGCCGGGCTTTATGAAGTAAGTCCGGATCACCACGCGATAATCGGCCGCAGCGGCGTCGATGGGCTTTTTCTTGCGAACGGTTTTTCGGGCCACGGCGTTATGCATTCGCCCGCGGCGGGACACGCGCTGGCAGAGATAATTCTGGACGGAGCGTCGCGGACGGTCGATGTTTCGCAGCTTTCGATAGACAGATTCGCGAAAGGCGAACTGATACACGAAACGGCTTTTATCTGAGGTTTTATGAAATTATTATTTGCAATCTTGTTTTGCGGCCTGATGCTTTCGTCATCGGCCGCGGCACAGCGTCGGGTCGCCATAACCATCGACGATCTGCCGGTCGTATCAACGCGGACCGACATTAAAACACGTCGTGAGATCACGAAAAAACTCCTCGGCCACATCAAAAAGGCAAAGATCCCGGCGATCGGATTTGTGAACGAGAACAAACTTTATAAAAAAGACGAACGCGACCCGGAACAGATCGCGTTGCTGAAGATGTGGCTCGATGCGGGGCTCGAACTCGGCAACCATACGTATTCGCATCGGAGCCTGCATTCGATAACGCTCGAAGAATACGAAGCAGACCTGCTCAAAGGCGAGATCATCACAAAAGAGCTTTTGAAAGAACGCGGCCGGACGATACGATTTTTTCGTCATCCGTATCTGCAGACCGGAAGGACGGATGAGATAAAGACCCGGTTCGATAAATTTTTGAAAGATCACGGATACCGGATCGCTCCGATTTCGTTTGATGATGCGGATTATATTTTCTCGCGGGCGTATGATGTCGCCTATGACAAGCACGACAAAAAGCTGATGAAAAAGGTCGGCGATGCATATATTCCGTATATGAAAGCGAAGCTCGAATATTGGGAACGGCAATCCAAAACGCTCTTCGGGCGCGAGATCGCACAGACTCTGCTTATTCACGCAAACTTTATAAACTCCGATCATCTGGACGATCTGGCGAAGATGTTCAAGGAACGCGGGTATGAATTCGTCGATCTGGAAACGGCATTGAGGGACGAAGCGTACGCAAAGGCAGATCGTTATTACGGACGAGCCGGTATTTCGTGGCTGCACCGATGGGCGCTCGAAGAAGGCCGCGAGAAGCTGGAAAAAGACGAACCTTCGGTGCCGGATTTTGTGCTAAAGCTTTCGGGGTTTGAATCGGAGTAGATCTTATCCGGCAAGCCGGACACGGAGAAGGAGTCCGCGCGTCTCTGCGGTGATACTATAAGATTATGCGAACGGCGATCATTCATCATCCGATATATGAAAAACACGACACGGGTTTCGGACATCCGGAAACGCCGGGGCGTTACCGCGCGGTGATGGACGCATTGCTCTCCGATGAAAAATTGTGGGAAAGCCTGACGGAGATCGCACCGGAAAAGGCGTTGCAGGGCGTTGTTCAGGCGGTGCATACAAAAGCGCATTTCAAGGCGGTCGAAGACGCATTTGCGAATGGCCTGGACCGGCTCGATGCAGATACGACACTTTCGATGCATTCGTTCGAAGCGTCGCTTTATGCCGCCGGAGCCGGCTGCGCAGCGGTCGATGCCGTAATGCAGGGCGAAGCCGACAACGCATTCTGTGCCGTTCGGCCGCCGGGACATCATGCGACCGGCGAACACGCGATGGGCTTTTGTTTATTCAACAACGCGGCTGTCGCGGCGCGTTACGCACAGAACCAATATAAGGACATCGAACGCGTGGCGATAGTCGATTGGGACGTGCATCACGGCAACGGAACACAGGGAATTTTTTACACCGATCCGAGCGTGCAGTTTTTCTCGATGCATCAATATCCGTGGTATCCGGGAACGGGTTCGCGCGGCGAAACGGGACACGGCCGCGGGCTCGGCTCAACGCTGAACGTAACGGTCAAAGCCAAAACGCCGGCCGAAACGCAGCGGCGAATGTTCGATACTGCGATCGGCGACATAGCCGCGAATTTTCGCCCGGATCTGATAATTATTTCCGCCGGATTCGACGCGCATCTTGCCGATCCGCTCGGCCAGCTTCGGCTTACGGACGAAGATTTTGCAGCGATGACGCGAACCGTGAAAGATTGGGCCGCCGAAACGTGCGAAGGAAGAATAGTTTCGCTGCTCGAAGGCGGCTACAGCCTGGAAACGCTCGGCGAAACGGCGGCGGCACACGTCAGGGAACTGAAAACCGGAAACTAAAAACTGACAATTGTTTATAACAGACTGCCCGCAGTGTCGAGTGCGGCTGACGCGTTGCTCGACAAACGTGATAGACTAATTGCATTCACAATTTTTTATTAACTTCTTCCCCCAGGAGTAGATGCCATGCCGGATGTTGAAACAACTTGCGTTCAATGCAAGGAACAATTCATTTTTAGCGAAAAGGAACAGGAGCTTTTCTATCAGCGCAATATGCCGTCGCCGCAGCGGTGCCCGAATTGCCGTTCGAAGAAAAAAGCCGCAAAGGCCGCGAGTGAGAACGGAGCGAAGGTCAAATTCGAGATCGTCTGCGACAATTGCGGCAAGCACGATCAGGTGCCGTTCCAGCCGAAAACGGGCCGCACCGTTTTCTGTCGCGAATGCCACGAAGCGAGCCGTTCGCGCGCGCGATTTGCGTAACACGCCTGCAAACTTGGTTTGCGGCAATTCCTTATGGCCTTTGAAACGGTCAAATATTCCTTCGGTTCGAACATCGCGGTCATCACGCTTAACCGGCCGGAAGCGATGAATGCGCTTTCGCTGCAGCTTTGCATCGATCTGCATTCGGCGGTCGAAAAAGCGATCGGCGACCGTGCACGCGCCATCGTGCTTACCGGCGAAGGCCGCGCATTCTGTTCGGGCGGCGATCTGCGCGAGATGCGTTCGATGTGGGAAAAAGAAGGCCGCATCGAAGCATTTATGGAAGAGCCGCTAAAGGCTTTGCACGGCCTTATCGCGCTTATCCGGCATACGCCGATACCGTTTGTCGCGGCTGTCGGCGGTGTTTGCGCCGGTGCCGGGACGAATTTCGCGCTTGCGTGCGATATCGTTGTCGCGTCCGAAAATGCCGCGTTCAACGAAGCTTTTGTGAAGATCGGCCTGTCGCCCGATTGCGGCGGGACGTACTTTTTGCCGCGGGCCATCGGCGAAAAGCGCGCCGCACAGATGCTTATGCTGGGCGAAACGCTGACCGCAGCGGAGGCATTTTCCATAGGGCTTATAAATGCGGTCGTGCCCGCCGGTGAACATCTGAACGAAGCGATGAAGATCGCCGCAAAGCTTGCCGACGGCCCGACGGAGGCGATAGGGCGGATCAAAAAGATGCTAAATGCGTCGTTCGGAAATACGCTGGAAAAACAGCTCGAACTCGAACACGAATGCCAGATCGAATCGGGACGCTCGGCGGATTTTAAAGAAGGCGTGAATGCGTTCTTTGAAAAACGCCCGCCGAAGTTCAATTCGTAATTCCAGATTCCAAATTCCAGAT
>CBFGSN010000163.1:0-5314 GCA_965651435.1 uncultured bacterium
GGAATGGACACCGGTTCGGGTTCCGGCAGCCGCAGCAAAACGAAATAACTTTCCCATAACTTTCCCGACCGACGATAACCGATGGGCGACAAGGATCTAATAGCGCAGCAGGAAGCACGTGACGCGGTGGAAGCCGCTCATCGTGCTTTTTCCGTCGTTGCGAAATTTGACCAGGCAAAGGTTGATTCGATATGCGATGCGATGGCAACAGCCGCGCTTCGCGATGCCGCGCGGCTCGGCCGGCTTGCCCACGAAGAGACCGGTTACGGAAAGCCGGACGACAAACGGGAAAAGAACCGATTTGCGGCCGAGGATGTTTGGAATTATTTCCGCGGACTGAAAACCGTCGGCGTCGTAAAGGACGATAAAGATATCGTCGAGATCGCTTCGCCCCGAGGTGTTGTCGCGGCGATCATTCCTTCGACAAATCCGACATCGACCGCGATCTTCAAAATAATCATCGCCATAAAATCGCGGAACACGATCGTGCTCTCACCGCATCCATCGGCCGCAAAGTGCATCGCCGAAACGACGCGTGTGATGGTCGAAGCAGGCGTCGCGGCAGGGCTTCCGGCCGAAGCCGTACATTGTCTGACGACGACAACGATCGAAGGCACCGAAACGCTGATGCGTCACAAGAGAACGGCCGTTATTTTGGCGACCGGCGGGCTCGGGCTCGTCCGGGCGGCGTATTCGTCGGGCAAACCGGCTTATGGCGTCGGGCCGGGGAACGTTCCGGTTTTCATCGAACGCACGGCGAACGTGGAAAAGGCCGTTGCAGATATTTTGATGAGCACCTGTTTCGATAACGGCACTATCTGTGCGTCGGAGCAATCCGTTGTCGTCGATGCTCCGATCGAATCGGCGGTTCGCGAAGAATTTCGCCGTCAGGGCGCGCATTTTCTGAATGGCGACGACGCGTCAGCGGTCGGGAACGTCCTCGTAACACCACAGCGTACGCTTAATCCAAAGATCGTCGGCCGATCTGCCGAACGCATCGCGGAGCTTGCCGGTATTTCGGTGCCCGCGGGAACGCGGTGCCTGATCGCGGATTGCGAAGGCGTTGGACGCGAACATCCGTGGTCGATCGAAAAACTTTCGCCGACGCTCGCGTTCTTTGTCGCCGACGGCGTCGAACGCGGCGCGGCTCGCTGCGACGAGATCCTTCACTTTGGCGGGATGGGACACACGGCCGGGATGCATACGTCCGACCGCGATGCCGCGATACGTTTCGGGATGGAAATGCCCGCGTCGCGCGTTGTTATAAATTCGGGGACGACACAGGGAGCGATCGGGCTTTCGACAGGCCTGCCGCCGTCGATGACGCTCGGATGCGGTTCGTGGGGCGGAAACGTAACTTCGGACAATGTTTCGCCAGTGCATCTTATCGATATCAAACGCGTCGCCTTTGAAACAAAACCGTTGTCGGTTCCGAAAGCTCAGGTTCATTCGCCGAAGCCGGCCGCCGATAATGCACGCGACAAACGCGAACGTATCGCCGCTCTCGTGGACAGCGTGCTGAGCAAAAAGCTCGCGGCACAGCCGAAACCTGCCGCTGCTCCGACACCTGTTGCCGCACCACCGTTACCTATAGCCGCCGCGACTCCGCCGCCCGCACCGGCGGAAACACCGGCGCGGACGATCATTCACGAACTCCGGCCGCAGAAGGAAATAGAAGAATCGCGCGTTCCGGTGGATTTCGTGAGTGAAGCCGACGTCCGCGAAGCTCTCGGGAAAGGGAAGAAGATCTACATTACGTCAAAGACGATCCTGACGCCTTCGGCCCGCGACCTCGGCAACGAAAAGGATATTTTTGCGAAGGTTTGAGGCCGCTATAGTTTTTAGAAGTAAAGAATGACGGAAACATCGACCGAAACCGAACTCGAAAATAAGTGTGCGAACTGCGGCGCGGAGATCCGCACGGGTTCGCAGTTCTGTTACGGATGCGGCAAACCGGTCGCAGCAGACGAAAGCAACGTCGTAGAATTTCCCGTCCGAGCATCCGAAGAGGCAGAAGACGCGCCGGAGGAATTTCTTGCCGCGGCGGCTGATGCGGCGGACGAGAATTCGGATACACCGAAGGGCGAAATGCCCGCTGGGTTTCTCGTTCCCGAAGAAGCACCGACGCCGGGAGCTACGGAGAAAGCTGAACAACTGCCGGGTTCGATACCGCCGGAAAAAACGCGCAGCCGCGAACGAAGGCGAAAGAACGGCAAGCTCGAAACCGCCGCGTCGATACAAAAACGCGAACGGCTGCGGGTCAAAAAGCCCGATGAGGTAGTTTGGGCTCCGGCCGATCCGACGTGGATATTTGCGGCGGTTGCGGTAGGTTTGCTGGTGATTTCGGCGTTGATATTTTATTTTGCGGTGATGGATAAATAAGTATGGAGATCGCGATCGGCGTTATTTTTCTAGCGATATTTGCCGGGATGTTCGTCCTGGCTCTTGCGATCCTTTTATTCGTTCTGTTCAAACGCCGCCGGCGTAAGTGAAGGTTATGGAAGCTCTCGGAATGGTCGAATGCATGGGCCTCGTCGCGATGATCGAGGCGGCGGACGCGATGGTCAAGGCTGCGAACGTCAGGCTCGTCGGTTATGAAAAGATCGACGCGGGCCTTGTGACGGCGATCGTTCGGGGCGAAGTCGGCGCCGTAAAAGCCGCCGTCGATGCCGGTGCCGCCGCCGCGCGACGCATCGGAACCGTCACCGCCGTTCACGTCATTCCGCGTCCGCACGACGAAGTTGACGGGGGAATTCCTGTCTTGGAAACCGGCGAAACCACGCGTAAGAAGATCTCAGGTTCTGTTCCCGAAAGATAATTTTATTGCTGTTTGGTCGCAACACGTCCCGCCTTTGTCACGGCGATGCGTTTTTGTTTGTTCGGGCCGTCTTTTATGGTGACGCGAATGTTGCGGAATGTGCCGTCTTCGCGGTCGTTCGTCGGTATATAGCCGATGGAATACTGCATCCTTAATTCGGCCCCGATCTCGCGTGCAATTCCTGCAAGATCATCGACCGAACCGGGAAAATATGATTTTCCGCCGGTTTCTTTAGCCATCCGTTCCAAGAACGATTTCGCCTTGCCCTGCGGACTTTTTGATATAAAACCTCGTTCTCTGCTAAGATCGCCGACAAAACCTATCGTATATATCTGCACATCCGTTTCGCGGAGCAGCTCGAAAAGCTGTGCTTCGGTGTAGTAACTATCACGGTCTTCGCCGTCGGATACGACTATGAGGGCTCGGCGTCGCCTGTCCGCGGCGGATCTGTCCCTTTCATAATCGTTGATCGTCGTTGCCGCAAGGTAAACAGCGTCGATGATCGCCGTTTGGCCGCCTTCGATATACATATTATCCAGGGCGTAGTTGATGTCTTCGAGATTTGACGTGAAATCCTGCAGGATCTCGATCTTATCGGAGCTTATGAATCTGATAACGCTGGTTTCGTCGCCCGGCTTGTTCGTTGCGGCGAGGATCTTTCCCGCGTCAATGACCTTTTCGATCTGGCCGCGAAGCGAGCCGGAATTATCGATCACGAGCGAATAATTCGTCGGAACTTCCGCACGCGAAAAGAATTCGATCTGCTGCTGAACGCCGTCTTCGAATATGGCGAAATCGCTTTCGGGAACATCGTTGATCGGACGGTTATTGCGGTCCACGACCTTAACGTTCAGGTTGACGAGTTCAGTATCGATCTTGATGATCTCGTCTTCCGGCGAAATTGTCGGCGATGTGACGGGAGCCGTCGGCGGCGTCGGTGTCGGGATCGCGTCCGCTGATTGAGCGAAGGTCACCGGCGAGAGTTCAACAGCCGAAAAGATAATTGCGGAGATTCCCGCGGCCAAAACAAGCGATCTTACAAGCATCTTCATAGTTTATCTAGCGCAGGTCGGACGAAGGCGAAGCATAATAACCTTCGCGCCCGCGAACCGTTAGACGCGGCAAACCCCGCGGGGGTTTTATCTTAGTTTTTACTTTTCGCCATTTTCCGTTGAGTTCGAAATCCTTGGGTGTGTAGCCGATCGAATATTGGTGCCGAAGCTCAAGCGCGATGCGTTCGAAGATCTCTTCCATTTCGACATCGCTGTTCGGATAAAAGGAACGGCCGCCGGTAACGGACGTCAATTCGTCTAGGAACGCCTGTCCCTGCATTCCGACCCGCGAGGTCAGGTCCTGGACGTCGACGATGCCGACCGCATAGGTAACTACGTCAGATTCCTTCATTAACCGGCGCACTTCGCCAAAATTGTAACGCGATGCATTGTCCTGGCCGTCGCTGATTATGAGCAGAGCTTTTTTGCGGTGTGTGCCGCGCGTGACGCGTTCGATGCCGAGATAGCAAGCGTCGTAAAGCGCGGTGTCGTCCTTTGGTTTGATGAGCGTCAGTTTGCTGAGAACGGCTTCGGCGTCGCGCGTTCTGTCCATCAGCAGGTTCGCCTTGTTGCTGAATGCGATCAGAAAATATTCGTCCGACGGATGGCTCATATTCACGAATTTTTCCAGCGCCTTCCGAGCCTTTGCGATCTTTTCGCTGTTCATCGAACCCGAAACGTCAAAAACGATGCCGATGGAAATCGGTGAATCAGCGTCGCTAAAAAATGTAATGTCCTGCTTTTCGCCGTTGTCGTATATTGTGAAAGCGTCCTGTTTAAGCCCCGAAACGAATCGGCCGTAAACGTCCGTTACCGTAAGCGTGAGCGTGACCAGGTCCGTCTTTACACGAACAACGTTGTCGATGCTGTCATTATCGATCACCGGCGGCGGTGTTCCTTCGGGAGTTGGCGTCGGAGCTGCGTCGGTTTGTGCGAACGCAGTTATCGCAAAGAGGACCACCAAAACTGCCAAAGCCCTGCTTATGCCAAAGCTTAGGCCGGAGAAAGTTGAACCCGGTTTTGTCATAAATTCGCTCCGAACGGACTTGTATATATACTAGGCGACGATACAGACTTCCGCAATATGTTCGATGAACGAAAAGGGAAATTCGTTGTTTTTATAAGAGAATATCCGGAATGGCGAATACAGCTAGGAAGCTCAAACCTGAAAACTAAGGACTGTTTTCATCTGATCCGTGAGGCTTACTATGCCGCCGGAGGCGGCAAAGATATTAGCCTGAGGTGAAACCTCAAGGTCACGTCGGCGACCTTGCCCGCTCCCAGAAGGGGAGCAGCCGCCTAAAGGCGGGACTCCAAACTCGGTTGGACCGAAAATCGAAAATTGAAAATGTAAATCAACAGAATGGGTGTCCTTGCAACAAATTTACCGCTGTTGCGTGTTATAATTTGTGAAGTTTTTTGATCGTTCGAAATTTCCCTGATT
>CBFGSN010000164.1:0-5279 GCA_965651435.1 uncultured bacterium
AAACTCCAAATATCAAATTCCAAATGCAAGATCCGGAAATCCCGGCGTCGAATCTGATCTCCATTGCAAGTTTCCAATTTTCTCGCCTCGTTTTCTTGAGAAACGTTATTTTCCCATGTCAGCGCGCGTAATAGCCCTGGCGGGTGCGCGAGATCAGTTGCGGGTCCGTTGTTTTTATGGTGATCGCCCGCCATTTTCCGTCGCGCTTGTCGTTGGTCGATTGGTATTCGAGCGTGTAAAGCGTTTGCATTTCCGCGGCGACTATAGAATAAAGCTTGCCCATTTCCTCGAGCCGGTTGATCGCGTGCAGCGAGCCGCCTGAGCGGTCGGCGACGATCTTTAGCCGGTCGCGAGCGGCCTTGAAAAGCGCGATCTGGAACGGTGTCGGGTCGGCCAGCCGTGCCGGGTCGCCCGTCGGGAGTGCCAGCGGATATATCGTCACGCCTTGAGCGTCCGAACGGCTGAGCGTGCTTTGCAATGTTTTGTTTGCGGCCGGGTCGATCTTTTCCGCCAGCTGATCGGCGGGAACGTTCAAAAGCAGACCGCGGTCGTCCTCGCGGAGCGAACTGTCAACGCCGTCCGTCAGAACGATGATCGCTTTTCGCCGCGAGTTTTCTTTTTCCAGCTTTTCCAGTGCGAGGTCAAGCGCCTTGTAAAGCTGCGTTTTCCCGCGGCCGCCTGCCACGCGGATCGAATTCGCCACCGGACGCCGATCGCTTGTGAAATCGTTCAGAATATTTATCTTGTCGGAAAATTCGATCACGGCGATGCGGTCGTGCGGCTGCAGAGCGTCGATAAAACGATAGGCCGATTGCTGTATCACCTGCCGAAATCCGAGTGTCGAACCGCTCATGTCCAAAAGCATTACGACGCTGAACGGCGCGCTGACAGCTTCGAACGCCGTTATCTCCTGTTCGATGCCGTCTTCGTAGATCGTAAAGTTCGTGCGGTTCAGGTCTGTGATCGGGTTGCCGGAAGAATCCACGACGCCGACGTTCAGCTTTACGACGGCCGAATCGATGCGGATCGGGTCGTCGTCCTGTGCAAAGATCGCCCCGTTTATGGTAAAAAGTAATAGAATTATTGCTATTGGTCTTATTCGCGGCATAAACTCATTTTCGGTTTTAAATTAAGACGCGGATAACTATTGTACAGTTGCACAAACCAGATAGCCAAAAAAGTCTTAACTTTATTTCAAAATTATTTTATAATCATATCTTCGACCCTAGGTTCTAAAATAGTCGGCAAGGGAAAAATGTTTGACCTCCCAAGTTGGTTTTCGTTTACGTGTGTGCAATGATGCTGTTCAGACCAACCTACTGTTGTGATTGCGGTGAAAAAATTGAACGGGAGCATTGGCGATTTTGGACAAGCACCAGATTTTGCGAACTCTGCGAAACGGTAAATAAACCATACGAACTACTGAACCGCGGCGTCGTCATACTTGGAACGCTTGTTTTAGTATTTTGGATAGGCAGTTCCGTAATTCCCGGAGCAGGAACGGGATCGGAAACTGCAAGCATTGAGCCTAAGAACGTTCTTGATAAAAATGCCCGCGGTCAGGTTACATCATCTGGCCGAACGGTACGAACGTTCAAAGCGGACGCGGGAACCGAAAGTTCCGACAGGGAATCCGGTTCCGTTGATCCGACAAAGGAAGATTTCCCCCCAAATTTTTCCGTGAAACGGGTCAATGACCCGGAGAATATTTATCTTTGCGGAGCTCGTACAAAAAAGGGTACGGCATGTACCCGTAGAGTAAAAGTAAAAGGAAAACGATGTTGGCAGCACGAAGGAATGCCCGCGATGAAGGATGAAAAGCCGCCGTCCGAATTGGATTTCTGAACCGGAATTCAGTTCGCATGAAAGCGGCCGTTTATGAAAGCTTTGACGTGAGCCCAAATTCGAATAAAATCAATAGTTTGGACGTTAGATCCGAACGCAGATCAATACTAAATGAAACCTTTAGCCCAAAACAGTCTTATCCAGAACAGATACCTTATCGTTCATTTGATCGGTAAAGGTGGAATGGGGGAAGTTTATCTTGCGGTGGACCAGCGGCTGGGAAGCGCTGTTGCTCTCAAACGCACGTTCTTCGCCGGGGACGAAAATCTCCGTGCCGCGTTCGAACGCGAAGCGAAAATTCTCGCACGCGTTCGGCATCCGGTCCTGCCGAAGGTTAGCGACCATTTCGGCGAAGGCGAAGAACAGTATCTCGTGATGGAACACATCTCGGGCGACGATCTTTCCAAACGGCTCGAGATAGCGCAAAAGCCTTTCCCGATCAGCTGGGTTATGTTTTGGGCCGATCAGCTTTTGGACGCGCTGTCGTATCTGCACGCCCACGAACCGCCGATCATTCATCGCGACATAAAGCCGCAGAATCTGAAACTGACCGATGAGAATCACATCATTCTCCTCGATTTCGGACTTTCGAAAAATACGGCAAACGCCGCTCCTGCGGATTCGTCCGGTTCGACGGCGGGAAGCATCGTCGGCTATACGCCGCACTACGCCCCGATGGAACAGATCCGCGGCATCGGCACCAGCCCGCGGAGCGATCTTTATTCGCTATCGGCGACGCTTTATCAGCTGATGACCAATGAGGTCCCGGCCGATGCGTTGTCGCGTGCGGATTGCCTGTTGAACGGAATGGAAGATCCGCTCAAACCGCCGCACGAGATCAATAATGAGATCACGCCCGCCATTTCCGAGATCATAATGAAGGGCATGGAGGTCAGCCAGGACAAACGGTACAACGACGCCCGCGAAATGCAGAAAGTGCTTCGCAAAGCGTTCAATAAGATGCAGTCGTCCATGTCCGCCGATACGATCGCGTTCAACGCGAATGATATCGCCGGTTCGAATGCGGGCGATCCGTTCAAAAGTGAACCGATCGTCGACAACTCCATCCAAGCGACGGATTTCGAAAAAAGCCTCGGCGGTACGTACAATACGAATTTTACGAAGGACGAGCCGAGTGCCGAGCCTTCGTACGATCAAACGATGCAGGCCGGCGGAATGGACACGAGTGCCGAAGGTGACGGAGTTCGCCAGGCCGATGTGAAGACCGAGGTGTTCCTGGCGGGAAGCACACCGTTCGTTGTTCCGGATGAGGTTGCTCCGGCGGATGTTTCGCCGTCTGTTCCTGTGGAAACGCCTGTCGATGACGCACCGTCGGCCCCGCCCGCGCAAACCGATTATTACAGCGCGGATGACATGAATTCAATGACGGGCGGCGGTTCGGCAGATGCGGGCGGCGATGCCGGTTTCTCACCGGATGCGACGGTTCCGCTTATAAATCTGCAGAACGATATTCCGTCGGAAAATTCGGAAGTATATGCATCGGGAACCGGTTTCGAACAGCCTGATGCGCCGGAATACCAAGAGGAAGAAGGATCGGACAACGCGGCCGTGGCTGCGGCTCCTGTTGCGGCACCGGTCAAGAAAAAATCGGGCGGCAAAACTTTTGCTATCGTCGCGGCACTTGCCCTTCTGCTGCTGCTCGTTGTGGGCGCGGTCGGCGCGGGGCTTTATGCTTATGTAAATTATCCCGAAATGTTCGGCGCGGCGGAAGAAACGCCTTCGCCGACGGCGGAAATGACGCCGACTCCTACACCGGAGCCTTCGCCTACGGAAATGCTCACCGATACGAATTCGAATTCGAACAGTGATATTTCCAACACGGACGACGCGAACAGCAATTCGAATATACAGCTCGTCGAACCGACACCGGTTCCCGAGGAGACATCGAGACCTTCGACGCAGAGAACACCTGTTGTGCGACGAACTCCGCGTACGCAAAGAACCCCGGCTCCGCCGAGGAAAACACCGCGGCCCGGACCGACGATCTACCAGTAATATTGGAGTTTTAGAATGCGAAATATGAAGTTGACCAAGTTATTAAGTTTTTCGTTCCTGGCGGCGCTGCTGTTGTTTACAGCCGCGACGGATCTCAACGCTCAATCAAAGAAGGATCTGAGAAGGGCTCGGGATCTATATGAAACGGGAAATAAGTCCTTCAATCAGCGGAACTATCGTGACGCCGTCGAAAAATACGCGGAATCACTTGCCTTGGCTCCGAATATGCCCGATACGCACTTTTGGAAAGGTTACGCCCACTATTATCTGAAAGAGCAGGACCTGGCGCTAAAAGAGCTGAACACGGCGTACGATCAGGGCTATAAACCGTCCGACATATACAAGGTTCGCTGGTATGTGAACTACGAACTGCGCAACGTTGATGCCGCTCTCGCCGATATTCAGGAGGCGATGAAGGAAGATCCGAATAACGCGACGATGCTTCTGGCGGCGGGCGATATTTATTACGACCGTTCCGAGTTTCAAACTGCTCTGGATTATTACAACCGCGCGGCGGCCGGCGCGCGCATCAGCGGCGATCTGTATTACAAGATGGCACGCGCCTACGGAGCCCTCGGCAATTACGACGGCCAACTCGAAGCGGCACAGAACGCGACCAGGAACGGCACGCGTTACGTTGCCGAATCGTGGAAGCTCATAGCCGACGCCTTTCAGCGGCAGGGAAAAAATGCGGACGCGATCGCCGCGTTAAAAAAGGTGCTTGCCGCCGATACGGACAAATCGAATCCTGAGAGGGTTCAGACCTACCGGACAATGGCCGAACTTTATCGCCGTGACAACCGCATCACCGACGCCATCCAGATACTCGATGAGGGGCTGAAAGAATTTCCGCGCAACGGCACGCTCTACACCGACATCGGCTGGTATTACAGCATCGCGGATATGAATCAGCAAGCGGTCGATGCTTCGAAAGCCGCGACCCAGCTTCTGCCGAAGGAATATCTCGGCTACACAAATCTTTGTCGTGCTTACAATGACAACCGCCAGCCGAACTTGGCTGTCGGGGCGTGTAACATCGCTCTTGGGATAAACCCCGAAGACGGTGAAACGAATTTCTATCTGGGCCGCGCGTACAGCCTTTTGAAACGCGATGACGATGCAAAACAATACTATGAAAAAGCCATTGTCGGGCTTGAGAGATTCACCAAGGCAAATCCGAACTATTCCGACGGTTTTTACCTTTTGGGAAATGCATATATGGGAACCCGGCAGTTCGATAAGGCCGCCGATGCCTATAAACGCTGCACGGACCTGAACCCGAGTTTTGTAAAGGCTCGTTTCAATCTCGGGCTTAGCTATGTGTTTCAGAACAAAAAGGCCCTGGCGACCGAGCAGTATAGTCATCTCGAATCGCTTGATCCGAAGTTCGCGAGCGACCTTAAATCCGCGATCGATGG
>CBFGSN010000165.1:0-5220 GCA_965651435.1 uncultured bacterium
TGTCGCCGTACAATTCGCAATATACCGGCGGCGGTGACGACGCGATCATTGACGGGCTTCGGGGCAACGTAAATTTCGCCAGCGGCGAATGGCAGGGTTATCACGCCCGGACGTTCGAAGCCGTCATCGACCTGAAACGCGAAACGACGATCCGCGAGGTCGGCGGCAGTTTTCTGCAATCGGTGGGTTCGTGGATATGGATGCCGGACCGGCTCGAATTCGAATTTTCGAACGACGGCGTGAATTTCGTACAACTTGTCGATTTCAAAACGGGCTTTCCGCAGGACGAAACGAAACCCGCCGTGAAAGAATTCACGCGTGCGACGAAGCCATTTCCGGCGCGTTACGTTCGCGTCCGTGCATACAATATCGGGAAAATTCCCGCGTGGCATGCCGGAGCGGGCGGCGACCCGTGGATATTTGTCGATGAGATAATCATCAGATAAACGCCGCTGCGAAATAAAATGTGTCCGTTGTGCGAAGTTTCGCGTCTAAATAATTGCGGCAGAAAAAGGCGCGAAATTGTGCGGAACGGAGACGCGATATGGACAGACGATTTTTTCTTAGGACAAGCGGCATCGGCCTGGCGAGCTTTGGTTTGATGGCGGCGGCACCGCGGTTCCTGCACCAATTCGCCGCGGCACAAACGCGCGACAGTTCCACATCGAACAAAATTCTGGTCACGATATTTCAACGCGGAGCCGTCGACGGCATGAACGTCGTGATCCCGCACGGCGACGCGGAATATTACAATTTGCGGAAATCCATCGCCATCGCACGGCCGAATAAAACCGACGGCGTTATCGATCTGAACGGGCATTTCGGCCTGCATCCGGCAATGCGGCCTTTTGCAAAATTGTGGTCGGCAAAACAGCTCGCCGTTATCCATTCCGCCGGTTCGCCGGACAACACGCGCTCGCATTTTGACGCACAGGATTATATGGAATCGGGCACGCCGGGCGTTAAATCGACCCGCGACGGATGGCTGAACCGGGCGCTTCAGAACAGCTCGATAAAGGACGATTCGCCGTTCCGCGCCGTCGCGATGACGCCGCAGCTTCCGCGTTCGCTTTACGGCAAAGCTCCGTCCATCGCGATGACGAACCTGTCGGATTTTACGATCAAAGCCGGAATCTACACACAAAATATGAAGGGCGGTTTCGAAAGTATCTGGGAACAGAATGCCAAAGACGAACTGGGCAAAACCGGAAGCGAAACTTTCGAAGCGGTGAATTTTCTGAAGAAAGCGAACCCCGCGAAATACAAACCGGAGAACGGCGCGGTTTATCCGAATTCGGCGCTCGGGCGATCGCTGCGGCAGATCGCTCAGCTAATAAAAGCAGGCGTCGGGCTGCAGACCGCGTTTGCCGAATCGAACGGTTGGGACACGCACGTCAACCAGGGCGGAGCGCGCGGGCGACAGGCAAATCTGCTGCGTGACTTTGCCGCATCGATCGCCGCATTCGCGACCGACCTAGGGAAAAAGATGGACGATGTCGTTCTGCTTACGATGAGCGAATTTGGCCGCACGGCAAAAGAGAACGGCAACCGCGGCACAGATCACGGCCACGGGAATGTGATGTTCGCGATCGGCAATTCGGTCAAGGGCGGAAAAGTTTACGGCGATTGGAAAGGCCTGCGGAACGATCAACTGAACGAAGGCCGCGACCTTGCCGTAACGACCGATTTTCGGGATGTGTTCGGCGAAGTTTCGACGAAGCTTTTGGGCACGCGCGACCTGACGAAACTATTTCCCGGATATAATGCGACGACATCAAAGTTTCGCGGATTTTTGAGCTAATTTGCGCAAAGACGGAAATAATCGCCGAAAGGATCGAGTAATCCGGGTTTTTGCCGAACTTCCGTTTATTCCGCCGGAGCACCTTCGTCCGGAATGTTCGCTTCCACGAGCATTTTCAACAGTGCAAGCGATTCCTGCCAGCCAAGATAGCATGCCTCGGCCGGTATCATATCCGGTATTCCGGTTTGCTGAATATTCACTTCTGTGCCGACCGATGTCTGTTTTAGCTCAATGGTCGTTTCCATCTCGCCCGGCATGTTCGGGTCGTCGAATTTATCGGTATATTTGATGCGTTGATTTGGAATGAGTTCCAAAAATTCGCCGCCGAACGAATGCGAATTGCCGGTCGCAAAATTCGTAAACGACATTTTGTACGATCCGCCGACAGTCGCATTCATTTCGTGAACCTTGCCGGTAAAGCCGTTCGGCGGCAGCCATTTTGCCATCGCCTCCGGGTTGATGAACGCTTTGTAAATGCGGTCCGCCGGCGCCATAAAAACGCGGTGCAGTTTTACTGTGTTTGCCATAACTTCAGCTTAGCTTTCGTACGGATAATTTACAATATTTTTCGTGGATAAAGTAATCCTTTTTCCCGAGCGCCAAGATAAGGCGCGAGTTTTTCGGAATCGCTTTTCGTTAGATGAAATTCGTTCGTACCTCTCGGATCAACGAATGTGAGGTCTAGGCCGCCCCGCTCACCGCGGTGAGGATATATATGACAAAGAGATACAAGAATTTCATACTTAGGCCGCGAGCAGATCGACCTTTTTGACACGGTTCAGTTTAACAGACCTCCGCGCATGCCAGAGATCATGGTTCGACTGCATACTGAGCCAGCTTTCCGCCGACCGACCGAGGGCTTTTGAAAGCCGCAGTGCCATTTCCGGGCTGATACCGCTCGTTCCATTGAGCACACGGCTTAATGTCGAAGGAGCAACGCCTAATGAAAGCGCCAGTTCACGTCCCGAAATATTGTTCGGCTGAAGGTAGATCTCTGAAATAAATTCGCCCGGATGCGGCGGGTTATGCATAGTCATTAGTGGTAGTCCTCGTAATCAGGTATATATTGCACATCACGCAACAAGAACGGTCGGTTCTACTCCATATTCCTCAATCTCAATCTCAACGCCTGGAGTTTTATAAATCCTTCGGCGTCGTGTTGGTCGTATGCTCCGGCGTCGTCTTCGAACGTCACGACGCGTTCTTTATAGAGCGAATTTTCGGAGCGGCGGCCGGTTACAATGACATTGCCCTTGTAAATTTTCAGGCGGACGTCGCCGCTGACGGTTTCCTGCGTTTGGTCGATCATGGAGCGCAGTATTTCAAATTCCGGAGCGAACCAGAACCCGTAATAAACAGATTCGGCGAATTTTGTACCGAGCGAATCGCGAAGCCGCGTTACCTCGCGGTCCATCGTGATCGATTCGAGAGCGCGGTGCGCGGTCTGTAAAATGGTCACGCCCGGCGTTTCATAAACACCGCGCGATTTCATTCCGACAAAGCGGTTTTCGACCAGATCGACGCGGCCTATGCCGTGTTCGCCGCCGAGTTCGTTCAGCTTCGTGAGCATATCGACGGCTCCGTATCGCACGCCGTCTATCGCCGCCGGCTCGCCTTTTTCAAAGGTTATCGTTATCTCCTGCGGCGCGTCCGGCGCCGTTTCCGGCGAACGCGTCATCAGAAAAATATCTTCGGGCGGCGCGGCCCACGGGTCTTCGAGAATGCCGCCTTCGTAACTGATATGCATCAGATTGCGGTCCATTGAATATGGCTTTTCGGCTGTGGCGGTGACCGGAATTCCGTGCTTCGCGCAGTATGCGATCAGGTCGGCCCGGCCTTTGAAATCCCAATGACGCCACGGCGCGACGACCTTTATATCCGGCTGCAGGGCGTAATACGTCAGCTCGAACCGCACCTGGTCGTTGCCTTTGCCGGTCGCGCCGTGGGCGACCGCATCGGCGCCTTCGCGTCGTGCGATCTCGATCTGGCGTTTTGCGATGACGGGCCGAGCGAGCGACGTGCCGAGCAGATAAACGCCTTCGTAAAGCGCGTTTGCCTTAACGGCCGTCCAGACGAAATCCTTTACGAACTCTTCTTTCAGATCTTCGGTGTAAAGTTTCGAAGCTCCGGTGGCGATCGCTTTTTCTTCGAGCCCGTCGAGCTCTTCGCCCTGGCCGACATCCGCCGTATAACAGATCACCTCGCAGCCGTATGTTTCCTTCAGCCACAGAAGCATCGCCGATGTATCGAGCCCGCCCGAATACGCCAAAACCACTTTGTTGATCTTCTTTTCCATTATTTGCGTACAACAAACTTTAGTTGGTCGTTTCTTTTAGTACTTTCCGTCCAACGAACTTTGCCGATCTTTCCATATTCGAAAGCCGAACGACAGTTTGTTGAACGCTTGAAATTGCATACAATTATACGCACACGGAGAGATAGATGACCAAATCGGAACAGCTTTGGGGCGGAAGATTTACGGGCGAAACGGATGCGGCGTTCGCGGAATTCAATGCGTCGCTCGGGTTCGACCAGCGGCTGCTGGCGGCGGACATTCGCGCAAGCATCGCTCACGCAAATGCGCTGGCAAAAGCCGGCGTAATTTCGGCGGATGAAAATTCACAGATCGCCGCGGCCTTGCGCAAAATTCTTGATGACGCGCCGGCCGTGCTTTCGGGTGCGGAAGACGTTCATTCTTATATCGAATCGGAGCTTGTCCGGCAGATCGGCGACACGGGTAAAAAGCTGCATACCGGCCGAAGCCGCAACGATCAGGTGGCGACGGCATTTCGGTTGTGGCTTCGCGAAGAGATCGATGCCGCCGCCGAAGATCTGCATCGAATGCGCTCGGCGCTTGTCGCCGCGGCGCAGCGACACGAAGACGCGGTGATGCCGGGTTACACGCATCTGCAGCGGGCACAACCGATCTTGTGGCCGCATTGGTGCCTTGCTTATTTCGAAATGTTCGCCCGCGACGCGGAAAGATTTTCCGAAGTGCAGCGGCGTGTTAACGTTCTGCCGCTCGGTTCGGCGGCGCTCGCGGGAACGGGTTTTCCGATCGACCGCGAATCGGTTGCGGCCGAACTCGGTTTTGACGGCGTAAGCGTAAATAGTCTCGATGCGGTTTCGGACCGCGATTTTGCTGCCGAATTTATCGGCGCCTGTGCGCTTGCGATGATACATCTTTCGCGAATTTCCGAAGACCTTATCCTGTACGCAAGCTCCGAATTCGGTTTCGTTACGCTTAGCGACGCGGTTTCGACCGGCTCAAGTTTGATGCCGCAAAAGAAAAATCCCGACGCATTGGAACTTATCCGCGGAAAGGCCGGCCGCGTCATCGGGCTGCATACCGGATTGCTAGCGACGCTCAAAGGGCTGCCGCTTGCATACAACAAAGATATGCAGGAAGACAAAGAAGC
>CBFGSN010000166.1:0-5200 GCA_965651435.1 uncultured bacterium
TCGGCATCATCGCCGGGCTTTTCATCGGCAAACCTGTGGGCATTACTGCGGCAAGCCTTTTGGCGGTAAGATCAGGCATCTGCCGTCTGCCGCTCGATCTAAGCTGGCGCCACGTATTCGGCGCCGGTATTCTTGGCGGGATCGGGTTTACGATGTCGATATTCATAACGAATCTCGCGTTTTCGGGAAGCGCCGGTTTGATAACCGAATCAAAAATATCAATACTAGTTGCATCGGCTTTTGCCGCCGCCGCGGGGATCATCTGGCTGAGAATTTTCGGCGCGCCGACGGCGGACGATACAGATCCTGATACGATGGATCTGGACGAATAATAAAATGAGACCGGCATTTACAAATGTTCCGTTCAAAACCGAAAGCGGACTGTCGTCTATAAACGGCATCGCGAAATTTTCGCCCGCCGGTATCGTTCTGGAATTTGAATCAAAGCTGTTCGGGCTTTTGACGGACGGCGTGAAAGAGGTGCGAATTCCGATCAAAGAGATCCTGGACATCAAATTCAAGAAGGGACTTATGCGGCGATGGGCAAAGATCGAGATCCGGACAAAAACATTTACGATGCTGGCCGAACTTCCGAACAAAGACGGTAAACTCACCCTAAAACTCGTCGCGGACGATTGGGAACGGGCACGCGATTCCGTCGCGGCGACGCAGCGGTATATGGCGGAAATTCCGCCGTCCGCACTCGAACAAAAAGCCTCACCCGTCAGCGAACTTTTTCGTGAGACGGACGAATTCGAAACAAAAGACCTTGAACAATAATCAAATAAAGCAGGCACTATAACAATGGCTCTCGAAGCAGCAGCGGGGCGAAAACCCCTTTCCATGATCGAAGCGATCCGCGAAGGCATTTGGCAGGAAATGACCGATGATCCTTCGGTCTTCGTCATTGGCGAAGACGTCGGTACATACGGCGGTGCGTTCAAACTTACCGAAGGTTTCATCGACGAATTCGGGACGGATCGGATGATCGACACGCCGATATCCGAAGCCGCGATAGTCGGCGCGGCGTGCGGTGCGGCGCTAATGGGAATGAAGCCGGTCGCCGAATTTCAGTTCATCGATTTTATCTCGTGCGGTTTTGATATGCTGACGAACTATGCGGCAAAATCGCGATATCGCGGATGCGGCGGAATTCAGGCCGTGTTTCGCGGGCCGTGCGGTTCGGGCGTTCGCGGCGGGCCGTTCCATTCGGTCAACGCGGAATCGTTCTTTATGAACACGGCCGGGCTGAAGATCGTCGAGCCTTCGACCGCGTTTGATGCAAAAGGCCTGATAAAAGCGGCGATTCGCGATCCCGATCCGGTGCTGTTTTTCGAGCACAAAAAATTGTATCGTCTGCCGCGGCTTCGCGAAGATGTTCCCGAAGACGATTACACGGTCGAGATAGGCAAGGCACGCACCGCGCGTGAGGGAACCGATCTTTCGATCATCACGTTCGGTGCGCAGGTTCTGAACGCGCTCGACGCGGCCGAAGAACTTGAAAAAGCGGACGGTTTGAGTGTCGAGGTTATAGATCTGCGGACGTTAAAGCCGCTTGATAAAGACGCGATACTCGCAACCGTCAAGAAAACGAACCGAGCGATGATACTTCACGAGGCGTCGCTTACCGGCGGCATCGGCGGGGAAATTTCGGCGATAATTGCCGAGGAAGCCTTCGAATGGCTGGACGCGCCGGTCATCAGGATCGCGTCCATAGACGCACCGGTTCCGTTCGCGCCGGAGATGGAAGATTATTTTCTGCCGAGTATTTCGGAGATCGCGGATGCGGCGCGGCGCGTTGCAAAATATTGATATTCACGGCAATGTGCGATAGTATCGACCCGAAAAAAATAGGAGGTCAATACTAATGCCAAAATACGTGATAGAACGCGAGATCCCCGGTGCCGGCGATCTTTCACCACAACAGCTTCAGGAAGTCTCGCAGGCTTCGTGCGGTGTGCTTGCCGCCATGGGGCCGAAGATCCAGTGGGTTCAAAGTTATGTGACCGGCGACAAACTATACTGCGTTTACATTGCTCCGGATAAGGAGACCGTGCGTGAACACGCAACGCGGGGAAATTTTCCCGCAAACAGTATCGAAGAGGTACGAACGGTGATCGACCCAACGACTGCCGAAGTACACGCGTAGCTTTAATAAAGAAAAAGGCTTCCGATATTCCGGAAGCCTTCGTTATTTGGGCTGTTCGGCCGATCATCTTCTCGGCATCGCCGGAAGTGTTATCTGATATTCTTTCGGCGGTTCGGCTCCGAGCAGGTTCTTCACGAAATAATCCCAGCGTTTCCGCATCATATACAGGCTATCCTGGCCGTAGCCGTGACGCGCATTCGGGAATATGACCAGGTCGAAATCCTTGTTCGCTTTTATCAACGCATCGACCACCAGATATGTATTGTATGGCGGAACGTTGTCGTCCAAGTTTCCGTGTGCGAGCATGAGTTTGCCTTTCAGATTGGCGGCAAAATTCTGGTTCGCCTGGTCGGTGTAATTCGACTTTTGTTTTTTGTCATCGACGACCGTCGTGTGCTTGCCGTCCGACCCGACCATCAGACCGATATATCGTTCGCCCCAATCGTCCTCATAATTGCGGTTGTCGTGGTTTCCGGATTCCGAAATGCCGACCTTGTAAAAATCCGGATAGCGGAACATCGCCGCCGCGGTCGCAAAACCGCCGCCCGAATGTCCCCAAATGCCGACGCGATCGGTGTCGATGTAGGGATATTTTGCGGCAAGCTGTTTGATGCCGGCCATTTGATCTTCCAGCGTATTGGACGCCATATTGCCGTAGCATACATCGTGGAAAGATTTAGAACGTCCGGGATTGCACGAACCATCAATGACGATCACGACAAAGCCGAGTTCGGCTACTGCCTGATGATCACCGCGGCCCGGCGAGAAGGAGCGTGACCCTACGCCGCCGCCCTGCGGGCCGGGATAGATGTAATTCACGACCGGATATTTCTTGGACGTATCCAAATTCGTCGGGGTGAACATCAATCCGTAAAGATCCCATTTGCCATCGTGTGATTTGACCGTTATCGGCGTCGGCGGTTTCCAGCCCGTTGCCGTAAGGCGCGCAATGCTCGACGTTTCAAGATCCATGATCTTTTCGCCGCCAATGCTGCGAAGAACGGACACGGGCGGAACGTCGGGCGTCGAATAACTGTCGATGATGTATTTGCCGTCCGGCGATATCGAAGCCGTGTGGTTGCCGTTCTCAGGCGTCAGCGAACGGAAATCCGAGCCGTCAAATTTGACGCTGTAAAGATGGGCGAAATACGGGTCCTGGCCTTTTTCCGCTCCGTTCGCAAAGAACCAAACGGTGCGTGATTTCGGATCGACCTTAGCGATCCGCGTGACGACCCAATCGCCTTTTGTGATCTGATTTTTTACTTTTCCCGTGGTCAGGTCATAAAGATATAGATGACCCCAATCGCTCCGTTCCGAATACCATATCGCCTCGTTCGTTTCCGGAAAGTAACGCCAGTTGATCTCGCCCTGACCGGATTCGTACTGTGTCGGAACCGATTCCTCGAAAACGGTACGGACTTCGCCGGTTTTTACATTCGCGATGCGGAACGTGGCTTTTTTGTGGTCGCGCGTGCTTGAAACAAATGCGAGCGTCGATCCGTCGGCCGACCATTCGTTGTCGTCAAAGCTACCGCTGCAGGAAATATCGTCACACAGCGTGCTGCGGTGGTCGTCCGGCTCCATTTTGAATCGAACGGTTTCACCGGTTTCGACGTCGATGATGACGCGATGGATCTTTGCGATCTCTTTGTCCTGCGGCAGCGGATATTTCCAATGCTGAAGCGTCGGTGCTCCGACGTTCGTTGTCACCAGATACATATCGCTGACGTGACGCTGATCCTGCTGGAACGTCGCGACCTTTTTCGAATCCGGCGACCACAGAACGATCGCCCGGTCGCTGTGCGTCCAGCCGGCGTTGTCGGTGGCATAGCCGAAATTCTCGATGCCGTCTTTCGTAAGCTGCGTTTCCTTTTTACTTGCGATATCGCGGACCCAAAGATTCCAGTCCTTTATAAAGACCTCTTTTTTTCCGTCGGGAGATTTAACAGCATTGCCGCCGCGGCGAAACATATTTGCGCCGCCTTCGGATTCGGGAACGCCGATGTCTGCGGCCGTCCGTCCGGTTTTCTTCGTCTTTGCGACCGGGTCAACAAGGACGAATTCTGCTCCGTCGGCGTTCGTCTGGACGTACCAGAATTTGCCGTCCGGCAGGAACGTCGGGCGAACGGAGCCGCCGTCAACGAGCGGAGCCGTTGTAAATGAAAGCATGCTCGCCGCGCGGTCATAATCCGCCTCGGTCAGTTGATGCATCGAATGATCTTGGGCGGAAACCGCCGCCGAGAATGCCAAAAGTGAAATTACGGCAAAGAGAATGTTTATTCTTTTCATTTTTTTTCTTCAGTTTTTGTGTGATCTTAAAATGCAGACCGCGTTTGCGGCGTGTATGCCTTTTATAGTAACAGAAAATGCTCCATTTTATGAGCGAATGCATTTATTACGGACGGTCGGCAAATAAGGTTTACGGTCGACCGCTTCGAACCGTTTTCACGAAGGCATGGCTTTTTATTAAAATGATTTTCTTGTATTCTAATAATTTGAACCGAATCGATCTGGAGATATTATGAGTTTAGAAGTCGTAATGCCGCAGATGGGCGAATCCATCACCGAAGGAACAGTTTCAAAGTGGCTGAAAAATGTCGGCGATACCATAGGAAAGGACGAACCGATCCTGGAGATCTCGACCGATAAGGTCGATGCCGAAGTTCCGTCGCCCGGAGCCGGCGTTCTTTTGGAAATAAGACATAACGAAGGCGATACGGTCGAAGTCGGCACGGTTTTGGCTGTTATCGGCGCGGCCGGCGAACAGCCCGCGGCTGCTCCTGCGGAAGCTGTAAAAGCACCGGAACCGGAACCGACACCTGAGCCAGCCGCCGCACCACCGGCTGCCGTTGCCGCAACTGCGGCCGCCACAGGTGTTGATGTTGCAAAGCCGGTTTCCGCCGACACGTCCGGCGCGACCGAGATCGTAATGCCGCAGATGGGTGAATCGATCACCGAGGGAACCGTTTCCAAATGGCTCAAATCGGTCGGCGACACTATCGCAAAAGACGAACCGCTGCTCGAAATTTCCACGGATAAGGTCGATGCCGA
>CBFGSN010000167.1:0-5114 GCA_965651435.1 uncultured bacterium
CCGGCGCTTCCGGTGCGGCCTTCGGTTCGGAAACCGTTCTCGAAATATTCGTAACCGAACAGATTTCCGATCTTTCCGTGCAGCCGCAGCGAATACTTTCCGCCGTCGAACGTGAACCGATAGCCGGCGGTCAAGTCCGCGTTGCGGTTGCCGTCGAACCGGTAAACGTACGAATTGAACGTCGCGTTGCTGAAGATCGGGGCGAGGTAGCTGCTTGTCGCAAGTACGTCCAGATTCGCCCAAAATTCTTTGTAACGCTGCGTCAGCACGAACGTGAATTGGTTCGCCGGAACGCCGAGCGATGTGACGATGCCGCTGCCCGCGACCTGCGGTTCGCGCTGGTCGGAGTTCGTGTAGGTGTACGACGCGAAAATGTCCGTCAGCCGCGTCGGGTGAAGCTCCGCGCTGAATTCGCCGCCGCGAGCTATCCCGCCTTTCGTGTTGTAATAACCGCCGCCCGAATCGAAATTATCGCGTCCCCACGGATCCGGCTGCGGCAGCAAGCCATAGCCGATCGTGCGGCCGAGCTTCGTATAAAAATACACCGCCGAAAGTTTTGCGTTCCATTTCGCGAAATATTTGTCCGCACCGACATCGAACGCCGAACTGCGCTCCGGCTTCAGGTTCGGGTCGCCGATCGGCACAAAACGATCCGTCGGAAACGTGCTGTAAAACGCCCCGAACCGCTCATACAGCGACGGCACGCGGTAACCCGTTCCGGCGTGTGTCCGCAGCTTTACGCCGATCTGCGAAATGAAATAGGCCGCCGAACCATCGAACGTCACGGCGTCCGCCGGATCTGCCGGCGAAACGTCGGCGTACGGCGCGTTCTGCAAACTGAATTTCGGCGCGTTCAATCCGAAAAACTGCGCCCGCATTCCGCCCGCGAACTGGAGCTTTCCGTCCAGCAAACTCACCAGGTCCTGCGCGTATATCGTCTTCGAATCCTGCGACGCGTCCAGCCAGTAATCGCCAAAACCCGTCGGCGTAAAACCTTCGTTGCGGTACGATTCACGTTCGAATTCAAAACCAGCCGTCACACGGTGAATGCCGTTCGGCCGCCACGCGAAACCGCCGTTGAACGTATGAACAGACGCATCGTAAACCGTCGTCGAATCGCTCTGAAACCCGACGCCTAAAATTCCCGCGATATTTTTGCGGTCCGTTTTCAGGCCCGAATAATAGGCGTTCAGCGAAAATTTGTCCGAGAATGCATGGCTGAATACGATCTGTCCGTTAAAGAATTTCGCACGCTGCGTGTTGTCCGGGTCGTCCGTGTCGGCGATAAAATTCACGCCTTCTTCGGCGTTGATGATGCCGGCGTTGGTCGGCGGCAACGCACCGAACGTGTCCGGATCGGAGTTCAGCCGGACGAACGAATTGCTGCCGTAAAGTCGGACCGAAATGTCGCCGCCGCTCCACGGTTTTGCGTCAAAACGCCCGCGGTAGCTGATGTTGTCCGCATCGTCATTGCCGTCGATTCCCTTCGTGTACGCCATTCGCGAAATACCGCCGCCGATCGACCAACGCTCCGCTCCGTACGAAAGCCCGCCGCCGAAGCGGTTCATTCCCAAACCGCCCGCACCGGCGAATGCGTTCCCGTGAAACCCGAGCCGTGCCGGCACCGTTCGCACATCGATCGTTCCGCCGATGGCGTTCGTGCCGTAAAGCGACGAACCCGGCCCGCGAAGCATCTCCATTTTCGAAACGCCCGTCAGGCTCAGATCCGATATGAATGGCGTCGCGTCGCCCGCGATCGCCGACACGTCGCGAAAGCGTATGCCGTCGATCAAAACCGCCGTGTCCTGGTTCCGCAGCCCGCGCGTTTTGATGTTCGCCGTGCGGCCAAAACCGCCGAGCTGCTGTACGCGCACGCCCGGCAATGTCCGCAGAGCATCGACGGCGTTCGTTTCCTGCCGCGCTTCGATCTCTTTTTCGCCGATGGCCGAAGCCGTCTTCGCGACCTCGCTTTCGGGCTGTTCAAAGTCGGCCGAGATCGTCACCGTTTCGTCAAAAACCTCGGGCACGGGCGTCGGCGTCGGTTCCTGTCCGAACGCGGCCGCGCCGCATAAAATTGTCAAAAATAAAATTGCTATCGTTCGCATAATTCATCCTTTTCCGCCCTTCGCGGAATGGGTCAAAACCGAACGGATGCGAAAAGTTCCCGGCTTTCGGATGCGTCAAAGAACATCCGTTCACGGTTGCGGGGCAGCGTCGGATCTTCACCGAACTTCCTTTTCGCGGTCCGCCATCCATTGTTAAATTACCGTCGTGACGCGCAGTTTGCCGTTCGACGGATTTTCGTCTATCAGCACATCGATGCCGTAAACGCGTTTCAAATTTTCGGCCGAAAGCACCGCTTCGGGCGCGCCCGAATCGATCACCTTTCCGCCGCCAAGCAAAATAATTTCCTGCGCAAATGCCGCCGCCAGATTCAGGTCGTGCATTATCACGAACGCCGCAAGTCCTTCGGTTTCGCATTTGTTTCGGATCAGTTCAAACATCGAAACCTGATGCGAAATGTCCAGATTCGCCGTCGGTTCGTCGAGCATCAAAAGTTCCGTTTCCGCTGCAAGCGCACGCGCCAGAACAACGCGTTGGCGTTCGCCGCCCGAAAGTTCGTTCATCATTCGCCCGCGAAGTTCATAAAGCCCGCAGGCTTTCATCTCGCGCTCTGCGGCGGCAATGTCTTCGTCGCGTTCCCAACCGAAACCGGTCGCGTGCGCAAAACGCCCGGCCAGAACGAATTCCTCCACGCTCACCGGAAATTTCGTCTCATTTTCCTGGGCGACGACCGCGGCTTTTCGCGCGATCTCGCGGCGGCTCATTTCGGCGATGTCGCGGCCGCCGAGCAGAACGCGGCCCGATGCCGGTTCGATTCCGCCGTTCGCCGTTTTCAGCAGCGTCGTTTTTCCGGCGCCGTTCGCTCCGATCAAAGCCGTTATTTCGCCGCGTTCCGCCGCAAGCGAAACGCCCGACAATATCGCGCGGCCGCCGAGCTTTACCGAAACATCTTTTATTTCAAGCACAGCCGTCATCTCGCTCGCCTCAGCAAATATATGAAAAGCGGCGCGCCGATCAGCGCCGTTATCGCTCCGACCGGAAATTCCCGCGGCGCGATCATCGTCCGCGCGGCCGTGTCCGCCGCCACGACGAACGCCGCGCCGACTATCGCCGAAAACGGAACGACCAGCCGGTTGTCGCTGCCGAACGCGAGCCGCACCAGATGCGGCACGATCAATCCGACATAGCCGACCGAACCGCTTGCCGCGACCGCCGTTCCGACCAGCACGCACGACGCCGTAAAAATTATCAGCCGCACGCGTTTTACTTCGACACCGAAATCGAATGCATCGCGTTCGCCGATCATCAAAAGGTTCAATGGACGCGCCTGCGTCGTCAGCACAGCCGTGCCGATAATTCCCGCCGCCAGAACGTAATAAAATCCGGTCGCCGATGCCTGTGACAGATCGCCCAAAAGCCAGAACGTAAAGCTCCGAAGCTTTGCCGCATCCAGCAGCGTCGTCAGCAGAACGATCACCGACGAAAGGAACGTCGTCACGATCACGCCCGAAAGCACAAGCCGTTCGACGCTCATTCCGGCGCGGTTTTTCGCCATTTGATAAACCGCCGCGGTCGCCGCCGCCGCACCGACGAACGCCAGCAGCGGACGCGAAAATTCGAAGTCCGCAAAAAATACGAACGCCGTCATTGTGCCGAGCGCGGCTCCGTTCGAAACGCCGAGCAGATACGGTTCGGCCAGCGGATTTCGCAGCAGTGCCTGAAGCGCGGCACCGGCCGCCGCAAGGCTCGCACCGGTTCCCGCCGCCAACAGAACGCGCGGAAGCCGTATGTCAAAAAGTATCCCCGCCGTGTCTTCGTTCAGCGAAAATATCGACACGTCCTCGCTGCCGAGCGCGAGCGCGGCAAATATCGCTGCCGCAAGCAGTGCACACAGAATAAGTGCGATGGCGTTCCGCCGCTTCAACGTGCGGCCTCCGCCGTTCTATCGAAAAGCTCCGCGTGAATTAACCGCGCCATTTCTTCGGCGGCGTCCGCGAGCCGCGGCCCCGGACGCGCCAGAATATCGGCGTTTATGCTGTAAACGCGTTTCGCTTTGACCGCCGACGAATTCCGAAATGCGTCGTTCGGTTCGGTATTGCCTTCGCTTGCGGAAAGAATTATCACGTCCGGGTTCATCGCCAGCGCGGTTTCTTCGCTCAGCTTCGGGAACGCGGACGGAACGCTTTTCGTCACGGCATCGCCGCCGGCTTTTTCGATCAGCTCGACCATATACGAATCGCGGCCGTTCGTATAAAGCGGCTCTTTCGATATCTGTATGAAAACTTTCGGACGCGGCGCGTCCTTTATCGTTTCGGCAAGCGTGTCAAAACGTTCACGAAATCTATCGGCGGCTTCGTTCGCAGTGTCGCGCGTGCCCAATATCTCGCCGTACTGTCGCAGGTCTGCTTCGACCGCTTCGACGCTTTTCGGATCCGAAACAAAGACGGTGATATTGCGGTCCGCGAGCTTTTTGACGAACGCTTCGATCGGCGAAGCCGTCGTCGCAAAAACCACCTGCGGACGCAAAGCCGCGATCGCCTCAAGATTTGGCGATTGCGTGTCGCCGATCTTTTTGATGGCGTTCGCCTGTTCGGGATAATTGCAAAAGCTCGTCACGCCGACGAGTTTTTCGCCGCCGCCCGCCGCAAAGATCATCTCGGTCACGCTTGGCGCAAGCGAAACGACGCGCGTGACGTTTTCGGGAATTTCGACCTCGCGGCCGAGCCCGTCCGTGAACGTGCGGCCTTCGTCGGCCTTCTGTCCGACCGTTTTATCACCGCTGCACGCCGGTAAAAGCGTAAATGCGAATATCAGGAACGCGGCAACATATCTCATAAAAAAACACCCGTATTCTCTGCATCAAAAATGACAGAAAAACGGGCGTTCGCGCTTGTGCGTTCGTCTGCCTTTGATGCTTTGACGCGAAACATCCCAGGACAAAACTGCCGAAAAGGTTCCTGGCTTTCGTTCCATTCACGAACGATCACAGTGACGCGATCACGCGGGATTCACACCCGCTTCCCTTTATACGACGGTCATTAAATATCAAC
>CBFGSN010000168.1:0-5017 GCA_965651435.1 uncultured bacterium
TTACATTCCCATGCCCATGCCGCCGCCCATGCCGCCCATGCCGGCCATCGGGTCGGAGCCCTTTTCATCGGGCGCATCGGCGATCATGGCTTCGGTGGTGAGCATCATACCGGCGATCGAAGCCGCGTTCTGCAGAGCGGTGCGCGTGACCTTTGCGGGGTCGATGACACCGGCTGCGACGAGGTCTTCGAAAGTTTCCGTCGCTGCGTTGAAGCCATAGGCTTCTGCGTCTTCCGCACGGATCTTTTCGACGATAACGGCGCCTTCTTTACCGGCGTTCGCTACGATCTGGCGAAGCGGTTCTTCGACAGCGCGTTTTACGATGTTAACGCCGATCTGTTCGTCGTCGTCACCGGCCGAGAAATTGTCGAGCACCTTCGACGCACGTACAAGCGTAACGCCGCCGCCGGCCACGATGCCTTCTTCGACCGCCGCACGCGTTGCGTGCATTGCGTCTTCGACACGTGCTTTCTTTTCCTTCATCTCGGTTTCCGTCGCGGCACCGACCTTGATGACCGCAACACCGCCGACCAATTTGGCAAGGCGTTCCTGCAGTTTTTCGCGGTCATAATCGCTGGTGGTTTCCTCGATCTGGTTGCGGATCGTTTTTACGCGGCCGTCGATGGCTTCGCCGGAACCGGCACCTTCGACGATCGTCGTGTTTTCCTTATCGACCGTGACTTTCTTTGCTTTGCCGAGGTCTTCGATCGTGATCGATTCGAGCTTGATGCCCAGATCTTCGCTGATGACCTTTCCGCCCGTAAGCGTCGCGATGTCTTCGAGCATTGCTTTGCGGCGGTCGCCGAAGCCCGGTGCTTTAACCGCGGCAACGTTCAGCGTTCCGCGAAGTTTGTTGACAACGAGCGTCGCCAGGGCTTCGCCTTCGACGTCTTCGGCAATGATCAGCATCGGACGGCCGAGCTTTGCGACCTGTTCGAGGATCGGAAGAAGATCGCGCATGTTCGAGATCTTTTTCTCGTTGATCAGGATGAAAGGTTCATCGAGAACCGTTTCCATACGGTCGGCATCCGTCACGAAATACGGCGAAAGATAACCGCGGTCGAATTGCATACCTTCGACAACGTCCAAAGCCGTTTCCATCGTTTTCGATTCTTCGACCGTGATGACGCCGTCTTTGCCGACCTTGTCCATCGCCTGCGCGATAAATCCGCCGATCTCTTTGTCGCCGTTCGCCGAAACCGTACCGACGTTCGCGATGTCATCGGCCTTGACCGGCTTCGCGATGCGGTGGATCTCTTCGACGATCTGGCCGACAGCTTTGTCGATGCCGCGTTTGAGCGCCATCGGATTCGCACCCGCCGCTACCGTGCGGACGCCTTCTTTGAAAATTGCCTGGGCAAGGACCGTGGCGGTCGTCGTACCGTCACCGGCCACGTCGCTGGTTTTCGAAGCAACTTCGCGAACCATCTGCGCTCCCATATTTTCGAGCGTGTCTTTCAGCTCGATCTCTTTGGCAACCGTTACACCGTCTTTGGTGATCGTCGGGCTGCCGAACTTTTTGTCGATGACAACGTTGCGGCCTTTCGGGCCAAGCGTGACTTTTACCGCGTCAGCAAGCTGGTTGACGCCGCGCAAGATCGCCGAACGCGAATCTTCGCCGTGAATAACTTGTTTAGCCATGATGTTGTGAATTTCTCCTTCGTCGAAATTTGGTTTTTGGTCTTCGGTCTTTGGGTTCTGAAAAACCCCGGGGTCAAATCGGCGACAGGTCTTCCAAAGACCAAAGGCCGAAACCCCAAGACCCGCGCTTAGGCCGCTGCTCCGGCTCGGTTGATGATGCCGAGGATCTCGTCTTCGCGCATAATGATGAATTCTTCGCCGTCGATCTTGATCTCCGAACCGCTGTATTTTCCGAACAGAACGCGGTAGCCTTCTTTTACGTCAAGCGTCTGACGTGTGCCGTCTTCTTTATATTTACCGGCACCTGCCGCGATGACTTCGCCTTCCTGCGGCTTTTCCTTTGCCGAATCCGGAATGTAAAGCCCGCCGGCCGTCTGATTTGCCGTGTCTTCGATGCGGCGGATGATCACACGATCGTGCAATGGTTGAATTTTTGTTGCCATTTCGTTGTACTCCTTAATGATCTTTATATTTGTGTATATAAATTACGGCGTCCGCAACGCGGTTTTAGCACTCGAACGCCATGAGTGCTAATTTACTAAAACGCCGGAACCGTGTCAAGCGATAAGTTTGCGGAAGCATAAAACCTGAGTGTGGTATTATCACATTTGGAGCGCAAAACTTCCCCCAACCTCGCCCGAGCGTCTATTTTTTCTTTCTTTTATTGCGGACGATAGGTTTCGGAACCGGTTTTCCGTTCGTCTTTTTGGAGATCGTGTTGCGGTGAATGCCAAGCATTTCGGCGGTTTTGGAGATGTGATTGCCGTTGCGTTCGAGCGCTTTGGCGATGTAGAGCTTTTCGAATTCGGCCGCGGCTTCGGGCAAAAGAATGTGCCCGTCCAGCATTTCTATGATCAGCCGTTCAAGTTTGTCGCGAAGCTGCATTGGGTCTCTCTAGAGTTTACTCCCGGTCAATAGTTCGTAGGCTTTCTCGTAACGCGCCGTCGTTGCGGCCGCCACATCATCCGGCAGCGGCGGAGCCGGCGGCGTTTTGTCCCAATCGAGCGTTTCCAGGTATTCGCGGACGAACTGCTTATCGAACGACGGCTGCGCGTGGCCTGCTTCGTAAGTGTCGGCGGACCAGAAACGCGACGAATCGGGCGTCAGCACTTCGTCGATCAGCAGAATGTTGCCATGCGAATCGCGGCCGAATTCGAATTTCGTGTCGGCGATGATTATTCCGCGCGAACGCGCATATTCCGACGCTTCTTTGTAGATCCGAAGGCTAAGCGAACTAAGCTTTGCGGCCGTTTCGCCGCCGAGAATTTTTACGAATTCCGCCTCGGTGATGTTTTCGTCGTGACCGCTGGCGGCTTTCGTCGCCGGTGTGAATATCGGTTCGGGCAAACGGCTGCACTGCTTCAGGCCGACGGGGAGTTCGTGGCCGCAGATCTTCCCCGTCGCCTGATAATCCTTCCAGCCCGAACCTTCGAGATATCCGCGGACGACACATTCGACCGGAAAAACCTCCGTCCGCTTCACAAGCATCGAACGCCCGCGTAGTTCGTCATATTTGCGAATGTTCTCCGGCATTTTATCGAGGTCTGTCGTGATCAAATGATGATCGATGATATGCCCGAGCCGTCCGAACCAGAACGCCGAAAGCGCCGTCAGCACGCGGCCTTTGTTTTCGATCGGCGTCGGTAAAATACAGTCAAAAGCCGATATGCGGTCCGTCGCCACAAGCAGCAGGCGGTCGTTTCCCGCATCGTAAATATCACGCACCTTTCCGCGGTGAAGCAGAGGCAGTTCGGCTACGGCTGAGGTGGAAACTGGGCTGGTCATATTGTTCGTTTGCGATAACTTTATTACGAATCACCGCGGACGTAAAGCGCGGCGGCGGGGAAAGGCTGAAAAATACCCAAAACGTTCAACATTCTATAAAATATATTGAAAAGTTTTGTTGATATAATGTATAATCTCTTTTGGCGAACGGATCGGCAAAGTTCGCTCATTCCACGTATCTACTCTGTTCTCTTTCTGAGAAGGCTCAAATGTTCAGCAAGTTTTCATATTTTTACAGAAGGTCCCTCGCAAGTTTAGCGTTTCTTTTCGCTTTGACCAATATTTCTTATGGCCAAACGGGCGAAAGCTCGGGCGGTTTTCCATATTTGACGGTTCTGGCCGCGGCCGTCGGCGGCGGATTGATCGCATTTCTTATTTTTCAGAAAATGCGTTCGAATACAAATAAAATGACTGCCGAAGACCTGCCGCCGCCGCGAACGCGGCCTGCGTCGCAGCGTCATAGATCCCAGGTTTCGGCGGAACCGGCGGCCGTTGAACAGTCGGAAACCTCGGCTCGTGCAAAGAATCCGGTCGCGGCTTTTGATAACGAAAGCACGCGTGCAAAAGAACATCTTCGGAAAAAGATGCAGAACCTGAAGTTTGCGAATCTGCCAATAAGCACTTACACGGAGATCAAGCCCTCAAGACCGTACACCGAACTGCCGGTGGTCGATGACGCGTCGCTCACCGCGGCGATAGACACGCTTTTTGACGAAACCGAAGAAAACGAAGAAGTCCGCGGCGAAGCTCTGCAGGCGATATCCGAAAACCGCAGCAAGAATGCCATCGATGCCTTGGCCGAGGCAGCGTTTTACGACGTGTCGTCGAGCCTGCGTTCGCGTGCCGTGACGATGCTCACGGAATTTGACCACGAAAGCGTTTTCGAACCGATCCTGCTTGCGTGCGCAGATCCGGGACGTGAGGTCCGCGCCGCGGCCGCACGCGGTCTTTTTAAACTTAGCTGCAGCCGTGCGGATGCATGGACGCGCATTCTGGAATCGAACGACGAATACCGAATGAAGAACGCCGTCCGCGCCGCGACCGAAGCGAATATCGTCAAACTTTCGTTCGACCGGTTGGTTCACGAAGATCTGAAAATGTCGTACGAAGCGTTCGTCCTGTCGGCCCTCGTCGTACGCTCCGGCGAAACGGACCAGCTTTTCGACACACTTGGTTCGCATCCGGATACGACCGTCAAACGCGCGATACTGCACGTCCTCGAAACCTTCGGCGACGAACGCGTCGCGGAACCGATATCGCAGATACTATCGAAACAACTTCTCTCCGCGGACCTCGCCGAGATCGCCGGCGACATAATGCGCCGCCACGAAGCCGTCCTGCTCGAAGCATTTTAGCAGAGTCCCGCAAACTTCAGTTTGCGGAGGTTTAACTGAAAGCTTTCAGCTAAAAGCTAATAACTGCTTTGACCAACCGATCGCCGGATCCAAAATGCCATCCGCGAAAAAGGTGTATTTCATTCTAAAAAGTTGCTAGTTCTCAGTTGAGAGTTTTCAGTTTTTGGATACCACACCGCCGCGTTGTTTCATCTGTGAAATATCGTTATAATATCGGTATGCAGTTTCGTTTGGTT
>CBFGSN010000169.1:0-5006 GCA_965651435.1 uncultured bacterium
CTTTTTTTGAGGTGATGGTCGAGCGGAATTTTTCGTCGGCGCATCAGCTTCGCGGGTACAAAGGCAAGTGCGAAAATCTGCACGGCCACAATTACAAGATCGAGATATTCGCACGCGGCCGCGAACTCGATAACATCGGCCTTTTGATCGATTTCGGCGACCTGAAATCGGCCGCGGACGAAGTCGTAAATTATCTCGATCACCGCAATATCAACGAACTTCCGCCCTTTGACGAAGAGCTTAATCCGTCGGCCGAAAATCTAGCGCGTTTTATTCTGGAATATATCGCGTCGCGGCTGGATGACGAACGCGTTCAGATATATAAGGTCAGATGTTACGAAACGCCGACCAGCATCGCGACCTATCAAACCGCCTAGCCCGCGTTTATCGCGCCCAGATGCCGCGCGATCTTTTCGATAAGCCAGCTCGGCGTCGATGCACCGGCCGTTAAACCGACCTTTTCCACGCCGACCAGATCCGCCGGATCGATCTCGTCTTCCGTTTCGATAAGAAAACTTTTCTCGCATTTTTCCTTGCAAACGCCGAGCAGCTTTACGCTGTTCGATGAATGCCGGCCGCCGATGATATAAAAAGCATCGACCATTCCGGAAAGAGCCCGTGCGGCTTCCTGACGGTCTTTTGTCGCCGAGCAGATGGTGTTCACGACCTGAACTTCGTCCTTCGTTTTTGTTTTCACCGCCTCAGCCGTATCGAAAAATGTCTGAACCTTGATCGTCGTTTGGGCAACGACCAGCGGCCGCCGAAGTTCCGGCAGCGTTTCAACCTCGCTTTCGTCGCGGATGATGAAAGCATGATCCGGAGCGTATCCGCGAACGCCGATCATTTCGGGATGATCGGGGTTCCCAACAATAACAACATGCCGATCTTCTGCGGCCGCGCGCGAAGCAAGCCGCTGCACGCGTGTGACAAATGGGCACGTCGCGTCAACGACCTTTGATGCGATCTTTTCGAGTTCGGATTGAACTTCGGGCGTAACGCCATGGGCGCGGATGACGGCGGTTTCGCCGCGTTTTATCTGTACGGGTTCTTTGATGGTCGTGACGCCGCTGCGGCCGAGCCGCTGCATTTCCTGTTCGTTGTGGATCAGCGGGCCTAGGCTGCGGACCGTGTCGCCGGCCGCGACCGCTTCTTCGACCATTTCGACCGCGCGTTCGACGCCGAAACAAAATCCGTATTCATCTGCTAATAGAACCTGCATTTATTTAGCTCCCGCCCATATAAAGTAAATGGCTGCATCAAGTTCAATCCTATCAGATGCGACCAATAATTTGAATGCGACCTGCCCGCATTTCAAAAGAATAACCGCCGTGCGGAAGTTCCGTTCGGCGGCGTCAGATAAAATGAAACGTTCCTTTTTACAGCGATTCGTCGTCCGCTTTTGCGGGGCGGTTCTCGTCGGTGATCTTTATTGTCCCGAGCGACGAATCCGTATAAAAATGCCGCGTGCCGGTGGCCGTTATTCCTTCGGGAACCTGCGGGTCCGCGTTTATCGAATAGAATGGGGGCTTTGATGACGAACCTTCCTCAACCGTCATCGTAAAAATATAACCATTGATCACGGGGTTTTCACCGGCAAATTTTTCGTCCAGCCCGACGGTCTGGATCAACTTATCGAACGTCGCAAAATGGCCCTTATTTTTCGAGGCATACTGCGTTTGATACGTCTGCAGCTGTTTTATCGATTGTGCCGCCGTCGTTTCGTTGCCCGAACGCATCATCGATTGCCAACCGACCGTGCCGACGCCGATCAAAAGCCCGATGATCGCGATAACGATCATTAATTCGATCAGGTTAAAACCGCGCTGATCGCGAAATTTGCGGGGTAAAGTCATCATAGTGGTAAAGATTCTCCTACTTTGTTTCACGCACGAATGCAGGAGCAGGTTTCAAAAGTTTAGAATGTTTTCGGCGCCTATTGCAAGCCGCATCCATTGAGAGGAACATTTCGTCGTCTCTGCCGTGTATTCCAATATGTTTCGAAAAATGTAGAATAGCAAATGCTTATCCTGTAAAATGGCATTGTGCCGCGAAAGCACGCAATATAAATAATGAGAGATTGGATAGCCGAACGAATCGAACCAACTGCCGCGGCGGTCAGCACTGACCCGGCCTGGCCGGAAAAGATCGCCTCGCTGCAAAAAGCGGTCGAAGGCGTCATACGCGGAAAATCTGAAACCGTCCGCTTTGCGCTTGTCGGACTTTTTGCCGGCGGCCATGTGTTGATCGAAGACGTTCCGGGCATCGGCAAAACAACGCTGGCATCCGCGCTCGCTCGTGCGCTGGATCTTTCCATTCAACGCATCCAATTCACGTCCGACCTGCTGCCGTCCGACGTCATCGGCCTATCTGTTTACGACCGCCGCACCGGCGAATTCCAATGGAAACCGGGCCCGATCTTCGCGAATATAGTGCTCGCCGACGAAATAAACCGAGCAACGCCGAAAACACAATCCGCCCTGCTCGAAGCAATGGGCGAAGAACAGGTCACGGTTGACGGAAGTTCGCGGCGGCTGCCCGAACCTTTTATGGTGATCGCGACGCAGAACCCGGCGGAACATCACGGCACGTATCCGCTGCCGGAATCGCAGCTCGATCGTTTTATGCTGCGGCTGCATATGGGCTATCCCGCGGTCGATGACGAACGCCGAATACTCCGCGACCGCGAAACCGTCGATCCGCTCGAAACGATAAGGCCCGTGATGAACGCCGAAGAAATAATCGCGGTCCGCCGAGCAGTTTCGCAGGTTCGCGTCGATGATGCCCTGCTCGATTATCTGCTCGACATCGTTTCGGCGACGCGCGTTTCCGAAGCTCTCGACCTTGGCGTCAGTCCCCGCGGTGCTCTGTCGCTGTTCCGTTCCGCACAGGCTCTTGCCTTTATCGAAGGCCGCGATTACTGCATCGCCGATGACATCAAACGCCTTGTCATGCCGACATTCGCTCACCGTGTGATCGTAAATTCGCGTGCGTCCGGCCTAAAAAACCGCACCGTAGAAGCCGAAAACGCCCTGAACGAAATTCTTCGAAAAGTAACCGTTCCCGTTTGAAACCAACGCATTACGGAACACGTTTCGCTCACGTGTCCGCTCCGTGTCCACAGGTCTGTCCACAGGGGTGTCCACACCCTTGTCCACACCCTGGTGTGGACGCGTAACCCTATGTGTATCAGATACTTAGCTGCGACATCCGCAGGTTTCGGAACGTTCTTTCCGGCGTATTCTTTTTGAGCAAGTTTTCAAAGATCCCGGAAGCTCCGGCTGAAATTCGGCCGGACGACCGCTATGCGATCGTACCATGCGGATAAACCGTGATCTTTATGATATTCGATGGTTTTAATGATTCGTCGCGGTTTTTAAGGCTAGCAAGATCCGTACAAGACCGCTCACTGCGTTCCGGTTCCGGCTGTACGCAAACCGGAAGATCACCGGCGGGATCAGGTGCCACTATCCAGACATTCTTTCAAAACGACAGCGTTATTATGTTCGGTGTCCTTGGCGCCGTAAACGAGTGTAGCGTTGCCGGCGGCAAAGCTCTTTAGTTCGTCAAAAGCATCTTTGTTTTCGCGTATCTCCGCGCGGTATTTTTCACGAAATTCGCCCCATTTTTGCGGATCATGCCCGAACCATTTTCTAAGCTCGGCGCTCGGCGCGATCTCCTTTAGCCAAACGTCGATCTTCGCTTCCTGTTTTGAAAGTCCGCGCGGCCAAAGCCGGTCCACGAGGATACGTTTTCCATCCGCCGCAGCCGGCTTTTCATACACGCGTTTTATCTTTATCGTCACGATAAAATTATCCGCCGTTACGAACCATAAGTCGAACTCAGCCGGCCAAGCGCCAGTGCGCCGAGCATTAACCCCAGATCGCGCAACGCAACGTCAAAATATCCGGGAATAAGAAGCAGATTTATGATTATCGCCGCCAGCCAAAGAGCTACGACATACGCAAATATCTTTGGCTTTACCGCAACGCCGATACCGGCGACGACCTCGATAATTCCGACGACGTACATAAATTCGTGACCGCGGCCGCCGAGCATTTCGTTAACAAAACCCGGCAGATACTGATCCCAGTTGACCAAAAAATGAAAGAATTTATCCGCTCCGGCCAGGATCGGTGCGGCTATGAACCCGATCCGCAAAAGCATATATGCCTGATATCCAGGTTCCGATGTGTCTATCGCCGCGGCGTTCGCGGTGTTCGTTATTGATGTTGCCATAATGTCCTCCAAATGTTTTTTGCCTTAAATTTCCTTGGCGAAGATGATTGTATTCTCATAAACATAATAAGTCAATTAGTTTCTTGACTTATTTGAATTTTCGATCGATGCGGTGTAATCTTATTCGTGGACGGAGATGTTATGGCGGAAACGAAACTGGACGAAAGATTTTTTGAAAGTACGCGCGGGAAAATAGTTCTGCGGCTTAGAAATTCGCGGCAAACGGTGAATGAACTTGCGGAGTTTCTGAACGTTTCCGACAACGCGGTCAGGGCACACCTTGCCGGACTCGAACGCGACGGCATAGTTATGCAGGACGGCATCGTCCGCGGTTTCCGAAAACCGCATTTCGTTTACGCTCTTACCGAAAACGCCAACAAGCTGTTCCCGAGATCGTATGATTCGCTGCTGAACCGCGTTCTGGATCAGGTGAAACTGCGGCTTTCGCCCGCGGCGATCCGCGAGATCCTCCACGACGTAGGCAGGTCGTTCGGCTTCGGATCGGGCGATGAAAAGACGGAAAAAGAAAGGCTGAACGACGCCGTCGACGCGCTCGCCGAACTTGGCGGAGCGGCCGTGATCGAAGAAACGAAAGGCCATACGTACATCCGCAGCGAAGCCTGCCCTTTTGGCGAAACGGTTAAGGAACACCCCGACGTTTGCCACGTCGCCGAAGCAATGCTCACCGACATAATCGGCAAACCCGTAACCGAAAAATGCGACCGCACCGGCGCACCAAAATGCCGGTTTGAGGTCGGTGCGATCAAGTC
>CBFGSN010000170.1:0-4994 GCA_965651435.1 uncultured bacterium
CATGTCTCCACACCCGTGGAGATGAACCGTTCGAGTCCGCGTTCGCCGCGATCAAAAACGACATGTCTCCACACCCGTGGAGATGAACCGTACTTTGAGAGAAAAGACACTTTTGAGGAACCCATGTCTTCATGGTCAATTTCTCCATTAGCATCATACACCGGATCCACCAGAGTTTGCACGGAAGATCCGTCGTCTTCGAAGTTCGACATCATATCGACATCGCCCTCGACCTCGGCGAGAAATGCGGACCGGGCCTCTTCGGTCTTGAATAGAAATCCGGGTATCGCTCCGCCGCGTTTGAAGCTGGAATAATGGCCGCCGTTCCGCCTCGCCGCGGCCGACAGTTCCTTAAAGTCGTCGGACCGCTCCTTGAGCTGTGCGACGAACAATCTTTCGCCTGTGCCGGTATGATTAAACTCGGCGATATTGAACCGTGACGCGTCGGCCTTAATTTCTCCTCACTTCTGAGAATGGACCCAATTGCTCCCGGTTAATTCTGTGTAACGGTTTTCTTTTTATGCGGTGGGTATTTTGGTGGGTGTGTGGCTTGAGTCCCCTGTTAATTTCTGTAACATGTTGATTTTATTGGTGCTCCCGGGTGGATTCGAACCACCGGCCTTTCACTTAGGAGGCGAACGCTCTATCCAGCTGAGCTACGGGAGCGAGTTATTACGAATCGTAATGCAAAATCGATTCGACGTTGTAGCCGGCGAATTTCTCGCGGCCGTTCAGAAAATCGAGTTCGACGACGAAGTTGAGTGCCGCGACCTTTCCACCCACACTTTCCACGAGATCAACGACAGCTCGGGCCGTTCCGCCCGTCGCCAAAAGGTCATCGACTATAAGAACCTTATGCCCTTCGCCGACGGCATCCTTGTGCATTTCCAGCGAATCGGTGCCGTATTCGAGGTCATACGAAATTGATACGCATTCGGCGGGTAGCTTTTTCGGTTTGCGAACCGGAATAAATCCGGTTCCAAGTGCGACTGCGAGCGGCGCTCCGAAAATGAACCCGCGTGATTCGACGCCGATAATAGTGTCGATCTCGCGGCCTTCGTTCATTTCTTTCAATAGGCCGATCGTTCGGCGAAGCCCTTCGGCGTCTTTTAAGAGCGTCGTAATATCGTAAAAATTAATGCCCGGTTTCGGAAAATCCGGAACCTCACGAATAAGTTTTTTCAAATCTTCCATTATTTTAACAATTATCTTTCTATTCTAAATGTCGGATAGCGTCTTTCCGGATCGAGAACTATCTCCTCTATTTCCTCGACGCGTGAATACCGCGGCCCGGCGGATATGTCTTCGCGAAATGCATCTACGGCCTTTTGGCTGCCCTCGACATAGGCTTCGACGCGGCCGTCCTCCAGATTTCGAACATAACCGCGAACCTGATGCCGTGCGGCCACGCGCTGAGTAAAAAATCTGAACCCGACGCCCTGAACCATTCCGCTGATAAAATATTTTCGTGCGATCATCGGTTAAAAAACTTTCGGCGATGTTATTTTGCCAATTTTATCGAACACTGTCCAAACAAAGCACACGCAAATATTTACATTCCCAAAATAACGTGGCAAAATCCTGATTGATGTTTCGCGCCGCAACTTTAATTTTCAGCCTACTGCTGCTGTTCGGATCCGTTTTGGCCCAGCAGCGGCCGCTGCTTACCGAAGACGTCGATACAACGCCCGAAGGTTCCTTCGAACTTGCGGCCGGTGTCGATTTCATGCAGGGAGCGAATTTTCCCGTATCGGGTTACCGCGGCGACCTAACACGCGTAGGTGATATTCGTCTGAGCATCGGTTTTTCAAAGAACGTAGAATTTCAAGTTTCCGGCGTGCTGCAGAATTTCATGTCGGTCGAATCGGCGAATCCTGCTTCCGAATCCTCGTTGATCCCGGGTTCGACCAATGACGTCGGCGATTTTACCGTATCTACAAAGATCCGCGTTTTAAATGAAACCGAAAAACGTCCCGCGGTCGGTTTCACCGTTGGTTTTGATGTCCCGAGTTCGAATCAGGCTCGCGGCATCGGCACCAACCAGATCAATATTTTCGGAAAGGTCATCGTCCAAAAACGTTTCGGAAGCCGAAAGAACGGTGTTCCGAAGGTAAATGTTTTCGGCAACCTTGGGCTCGGCATTTTTACCGCGCCGCTTGACCGCTTTACCCAGAACGACATGCTGCTTTACGGACTTGCCGGTATTTACCGTGTTAACGATTCGGTAAATCTTGTTGCCGAGGTCAACGGACGTGCAAATACCCGGCCGCATGATGTTCCGGTCGGCACGGAAAGCATCGGGCAATTACGCGTCGGAGCCCAGTTCAAAGCCTCGAATTTGCGGTTCGATACGGCCGCGATGTTCGGCCTGACGCGGTTCACTCCAAAAACCGGCATCACGTTCGGCGTTACATACATCTCGCCGAAATTCTTCACGCCTGCTCAGTAAACATCTTTTCACCGTCCAGCAAATGATTCAGCGACGGAAATCCGCGGCCGATCATCGGCGAGGTCCGTATGCCTTCGGTGACGAATCGCTTTGCGATGCGGATCCCGGCCGAAAGACCGGCGCCTTTCGCGATGCACGCGGCGATCGCCGCAGACAATGTGCAGCCGGTTCCGTGTGTAGCACGCGAATCCAGTTTTTCACTTTCAAAGATCTCTACGCCGTCCGGCGAAAAAAGATGATCGACCATCCTGTCGCGGTTCAGGTGGCCGCCTTTTATCAACACGGCTTTCGCCCCCATATTGAGCATCAGCCGTCCCGCTTTTTCGATGTCCTCGTCCGATCCGATCTGCATTTCCGTAAGCCGTTCGGCTTCGGCGATGTTCGGCGTAACCACCAGAGCAAGCGGAAAAAGTTCTTCGATCATTATCGCTACCGCATCGTCATCGATCAGGTCAAAGCCGCTGGTTGAACGCGCGACCGGATCGACGACCAGGTTTTTGAACCTGCGTTCGCGAAGAACCGCGGCTGTTTCAATGATCGCATCTACCGTGGGCAGCATTCCGGTCTTTGCCGCATCGACCGTTATGTCGTCAAATATCGGATCCATCTGGCCGCGGATAGTCCTAGCCGATTGGCTTTCGAAAC
Organism: uncultured bacterium; assembly: GCA_965651435.1. GTDB lineage: Bacteria > Acidobacteriota > Blastocatellia > Pyrinomonadales > Pyrinomonadaceae > OLB17. The sequence goes on from CBFGSN010000170.1 coordinate 3,095, forward strand.
CGGCGACCTGAACCGTGTTCTGAAACGTGATAGACGACACGACGGCCGATCCGTAACAGCCGAACGCCGCGAACGTTTTCAGGTCGGCGATAATTCCGGCGCCGCCCGAAGGGTCAAGCCCCGCTATCGTCAGACAAACTTTTTGTTCGTGTTTCATTAATGATCTCTTTTAACCATTCGGCGGCCGCGAACGACCTGATACCCGCGATGCCGGCACCGCCGCCGTCAATTATTCGCCGCCAATTCGTTCCGTCAATGCCGCCGAGAGCGATCAGCGGAAACGGTTCCATATCGGCGGCCGTTTCCAGGAAGCCGTCCGTTCCGACGGGTTCGCCTTTATCCGGCGTTGCGAAAACGGGGCCGAAGACCGCAAAATTTGCACCGGCTATCCGCGCCGCAACCGCTTCGTCCGCCGTATGAGTCGAAACGCCGATGATGAATTCCGCAGGGGCGTTTTGCCTAGCGACCTGAACCGGAACCGATGCCGAGGTCAGATGAACGCCGTCCGCGCCAGCCGCAAGCGCGATATCGAACCTGTCATTTATTAGGATAGCCGTTCCGGAGTTTTTGGCAATGCCGACGGCGTTGCCTGCGGCTTCGAAAACCTGCGATGCGGAAAGCGCTTTTTCGCGGATCTGGATCATCGACACACCCGCCGATACCCATTCGTTTATCTGTTCGAGAAATTTCGGAAGGTCTTGCTGAAAAGTTTGCGGCGTCATCCGGCCGGATGTGATCGGATAAATTATCGGCCGCGGCATCGAACGTTTCATCGTGGATCGTCCCGTTTCGTCTGTTGGTGTGAAAGCGATGCCACGCTTTCGCGAAAATGAGCCGCCTCCCAAAAACCGATCATCAGGTTAAGAACGCCGAGCCCCGTGACCGCGCCGCGAAACCACGTTGACGCGACCACCTCACGCAAGCCGGGCCAGCGAACCAGGTCCGCGACGAAAACAAGAAGATAATTTTCGCCCCAATTGCCGAAAAGCGTGTCCCATGGAGCCAAGATCAGATAAAAGCCAAGCAGCAGGCACAGCATTATGAAGAAAATTACAGTGAGTCGTTCGACCATAAATGCGGCGCTATTTTCCCGGCTTTTCCTTTACGTAAAGATTCATGAACGGAAAAAGTTTATAACAGTATGGATATAAACGGCAATTTGGGAGCCTTCGGGAAGGCAGATCGTCGCTCTGTCCACAGAGCTTCGCGGGGCGTTCACACCGCTGTCCACACCAAAAACGCTGAGTGTCCACACCTGTGTCCACACCACTGTCCACACAGCTAAGTGATGCAGTCACAGCGGTTTACGGTAATTTCCTAGGTCTCGTTCCGGTGTGTATATTTACTTAGCAGGCTAATGAAATTTTCAAAGATCGGGTGCAAACCTTTCGCAGGTTCGCCACCGCGATCATAACATCGGAGCGAAGCGGAATTATTGGTGATTTTTATGATATTCGACGGTTTTTAAGAGTTTGCAGACGGCTCGCTACCGCTTCCGGTTCTGACCTGTTGGTTTGACGGTCGGTGTGCGGATGATCATCCACGGATAATAGCTGCGTGTGCGGTCGCCGCGGTAACGGTTGAACACAGGATCTTTTACCCGATGGCGGCGTCGCGACGGATAATAATATCCTCCGCCGTAAAAATACGGATATGTCGAATAATAACCGCCGCCGCGTTGTTCGACATAAACGGTGACGGGACGCCGCATGGCCGCGGCCGCTTCACGCTGAGCGTCGATCGATTCCTGCCGAAGCCTTTCCGCACGCAGCCGCCGTGAAAGCTCTTCGCGTTCTTTTGCGTCGGCGGTGTTCATCCGGTCCAATTCTTCGGGCGAAGGCATACCGAGCCGTTCGTAATTTTCGCGGTATTCGCGCTCGGCTTTGATGCGTTTTTCGGC
>CBFGSN010000171.1:0-4986 GCA_965651435.1 uncultured bacterium
CTTCGGAAAAAGCTCATGCCGTCACCGTTTCCGATCATCCGGCGGCAAAACGGAGCCGTCCGCGACGTGCCGTCGTGCCCGTTCAGAACGAACCGGCGCCGAGCGCGATGACGGTTGCGGACGTTCCTGTGCGGTTGAGCGATTTCGAAGAAGCCGAAGACGATTCGCCGCGGCTTTCCGATCTTTTTGACGAAACCGAAACGAGTTAAAAAACACCCCGAAATATATGAGAAACGTTTTATTATCAGCCTTATTTTTAATGATCGTCGCCGGTCTTTCCGCGGATGCTTCGGCACAGTCCGTCGTGTCCGGAGGCCGGTCGAATACGGAACACAAGGTCGGCAAGAAGCGGCCGAACCTTTTTCAGGAACTTGGCGTAACTGCCGACCAGCGCGAGCAGATCCGAGAACTTCGTCGTCAGGGACGCGAAGAATTCAACGAGGCCCAGAAACGGCTTCGCGAAGCGAACAAAGCTCTCGATGCCGCAGTCTATGCGGACGTGCTGGATGAGCAGCATATCGAACAGCTTATTTCCCGGCGGAACGAGGCGGAGGTCGCACTTTCGCGTCTGAAAACAATGAGTGAGCTGAGCCTGCGCAAAATTTTGACGCCCGAACAGGTGGTGAAATTCCGCGAGATCCGCAGCCGCTTTGCCAAACGCGAACGTGAGATCCGCCGCGAGCATCAGCGGAACCGAAAACGCGGCGGAAACACGCATTCCGACCGCGCTGACAAATGATCTTTCGCAAATTTCCCTATTGCATCGGCCGATGGTTCATCCGTCGGCCTTTTTCGTATTTGTCGAAATTCGGCAATCGTTGTAACCTTTGGAATAATAAAAGTTCACTGGTATTTTTGACTGATTTTCTTTCCGATGCATCCGATCACAAAATTCATTTACGAACTCCAAGAGGTCAGCCTGATCATTTGGAATTCGCTCACCGGACTTGTTCGAAAGCCGCGGTATTTCGATCAGATCATCGGGCAAATGGACATAATCGGCGTCGGTTCGCTGCCGATCGTTCTGCTGACGGGATTTTTTACGGGAGCCGTTTTGGTCCTGCAAACCTTCCCGACGCTTCAGTATTACGGGATTCACGCCGAAGCGGGCCGTTCGGTCGCGACATCGCTTGTCCGCGAACTCGGGCCGGTTCTTTCGGCTCTGATGGTTTCCGGCCGTATCGCGTCGGCGATCTCAGCCGAACTCGGCGCGATGGTCGTTTCACAGCAGATCGACGCGATGCGCGCACTCGGCACCGATCCGCTGAGAAAGCTTGTAGCGCCGCGGATCACGGCTTTGATAGTAATGCTGCCGCTGCTGACGGTCGCCGCGGATATCTTCGGCATTATCGGCGGAGCCGTCGTGGCGTCGTATCTTTTCGATCAGGATTCCGCGGTCTTTATGACGTCGGTGCGAAACGGAATTACATCCAACGACCTGATCGGCGGCATCATAAAGCCCATAGTATTCGGATTGCTGATAGGCGGTATTTCCTGTCACAAAGGCCTTACGACGACCGGCGGCACTGTCGGCGTCGGCCGGTCAGTGATCAACGCCGTCGTGCTGTCGTCTATCTGCGTCATCATATTCGATTTCTTTCTCGGCAAAGCGATCCAGGCCGTTTTTGGCGTCGGAGTTATCTAAGACCTTTTTATGCAGCTAAACGTTGTCCCGGAACATTTCGAAGAACCGATGCCGACCGAGCTCGACGACGCGGTCGATCTGCCGGAGCGCGTCGTTCCGGCGATCGAATTCCGCGACGTGCATCTTTCGTTCGATGAAAGAACGATCCTGAACGGCATAAGCTTTACCGTTCGCCGCGGCGAAACAAAAATGATACTTGGCCGAAGCGGCGGCGGAAAATCGACGATAATCCGGCTGATACTCGGCCTGCTGAAACCGGACAGCGGCGAAATACTCGTAAACGGCGTTCCGATAACCGGAATGAACGAAACGGAGCTCAACGAAATACGCCAGACGATCGGGATGGTGTTTCAGGAAGGAGCGTTGTTTGATTCGCTTTCGGTTTACGAAAATGTCGCATATCGGCTTTATGAGCAGAACGTTGATGAGGACGAGATCGAACACGAGGTCCGCCGAATGCTGCAATTCGTCGATCTGGAGGACGCGATAGACAAAATGCCGATCGAACTTTCCGGAGGCATGCGCCGCCGCGTCGGCATCGCACGGGCTCTTATCGGCGATCCGCAGATCGTGCTTTTTGACGAACCGACCGCCGGACTCGATCCGCCGACCGCGCGTTCGATGTGCGAACTTGCGATAAAGCTCCGCGACCTTCAGGATGTGTCGTCGATCTTCGTCACGCACGAGATGAACAACCTTAAATACATTTCGTCCGAATATGCCGTGATGGACGAGGACGGCGTCATTACATTCGAAGAAGAAGGCAAGCGTTTATGCCTGATCAATACTGAGGTTATAATGATACGCGACGGAAAGATCATTTTCAGCGGAACGGACGAACTGCTGCGGGCGAGCAGCGATGCTTACGTTCAGCGTTTTATAAACGGCAAATAAATTATGGCGAGCACTAGAAACAAAATGTCGTTCAGCAAACTGCGTGTCGGGATGTTCGTCCTTTTCGGACTCGCGGTGTTGGCTTTTCTGATACTGAATTCGACCGGCGATTTTAATCCGTTCGAAAAGAAACTCCATCTGAAAGCCCACTTCCCCGCCGCCGACGGGCTTCGCGAAGGCTCCGAGGTTCAGCTTGCCGGCGTTCGCATAGGCAAGGTCGATGCCGTTACGTTCCTGCCGCCGGACACCGAAGGCGATATGAAGGTTGAGGCTCTGATGTCCGTTGACAGCGAATTTAACGGCACGCCGACGAACGAACGCATTAGAAAAGATTCCGTCGCCCAGCTAATCGCATTGTCGTTTTTGGCGAACGATAAAACCATAAATATTTCGCCCGGTTCATTAAAAGCCGACCCGGTTCAGGAAGGCGATATCTTGAATTCCGGCACGGCGATATCCATCAATCAGCTCACCGAAACCGGAAACAACCTGCTGGAGCAGATAAATAGGCTTGTTGTACCGACAAACGAAATACTCAATAAAGCAAACCGGGGCGAAGGCACGATCGGAAAGATCGTCAACGACGAATCGCTTTACAATAATTTGGACGCGACCGTTGCCGATGCTCGCCTGACGATGACAAAGCTCCAAACTACGATAGACAAAATAAACCGCGGCGAAGGCTCCGCCGGAAAACTTCTGAACGACAACGAGCTTTACGAAAATCTGAACAAAACCGTCGCACAGCTCGAAAGTATTTCAGCCGATATCAAAGCCGGCCGCGGAACCGCCGGAAAATTCGTGACCGACGACGCGCTGTATAATGAAACACGCGCCGCGATAATCGACCTGCGAACATCGGCCGCAAAGATCAACGCCATCGCGGACGATTTCAAACTCATAACGGCCGACCTGAACGCCGGCAAAGGCACGGCCGGCAAACTGCTGAAAGACGACCAACTTTATTCCGAAGCCCGCGACACGCTTGCGCGTTTTAATACGACGGCGGCTCGTTTCGAATCGATACTTGCCGATGCACAAGCAGGAAAAGGAACGCTTGGCCGCATTGTCACGGACGAAACGCTGTATAACAGCATCAATCAAACAGCGTCGAACGTGAACCAGCTTTCGAGCGAAGGTTCCAAGCTCATCTACGATTTTCGTCAGAATCCGAAAAAATACCTCAGAATAAAACTCTCCATTTTCTGATCAAAGGACGAACGGCCCAGCGGATCGAACTTTCGTGCGCCGCCGTTTGCAATATTTCAAGCTGCATAATATACATTAGATATGCGTTACGATACGCATAGATGTATATTATGCACAAACAAAAGCGTCACAACAAAATAAAAGAGATCATCGCATCCCGGCGCATCGCGAAACAGTCGGACCTTGTTGCCGCACTTCGTAAAGAAGGTTTTCGTGTAACGCAGGCCAGTGTGTCACGCGACCTGCCGGAGATCGGCGTCAAAAAAATGAACGGAGCCTATGCCATCGAACCGGAAACGCCGGTCGTCGGAAATTTCGGTGTGTATTCGGTCGCTCCGGCCGGCGACAATATGATCGTCGTAAAATGCGGCATTGGGCTGGCTCCGGCTGCGGCGATCGTTATTGATAAAAGGCAGATCGACGGAGTCGCAGGAACTATCGCCGGCGACGACACGATATTTGTCGCGGTGAATAAACGAAAAAGCGGAGCACGCATCGCCGCAAAGATCAGGGAGGTTTTTGAAAATGGCAAATAGCGCACGGCTGCGTGCCGCTATCTATGGCGGTTCCGGTTACGGCGGCAGCGAACTGCTCCGCATTCTGCTTTTTCATCCGAATGTCGATGTGGCTCTGGTGACGGCGAACGAACACATTGGCAAGGCCGTCGCGTCCGTGCACCAGAATTTACGCGGACTGACGAACCTTGCTTTTGAACCCGCGCCCGAAATTCCGGAAGATATCGACGTCATCTTTCTGGCGATGCCGCACGGCCACGCCGCATCGATCGTTCCGACGATTCCCGGCCACATTCGTGTTATCGATCTTTCGGGCGATTTTCGGCTTTCGGACGCGGATCAGATAGAGCAGTATTACGGGCGCGACGACGCAGACACCGATCTGCAGGCGAAATTCGTTTATGGATTGACGGAAACGAACCGCGATGCGATCCGGGCTGCGCGTTACATTGCGAATCCCGGATGTTTTGCGACCGCGACATTGCTCGCACTCGCACCAATGCTGGCAAGCGGACTCGTCGAGAGCCGGATCATTGTCGACGCAAAGACAGGCTCGTCCGGTTCGGGTGCAAAGCCCGCGGCCAACACACATCATCCGCAACGGTCGAATTCGTTCTACGCCTACAAACCGTTCAAGCATCAGCATTTGCCGGAGATAGTACAGCACCTGGCCGAGATCGGTACGGATACGTCAGGCGGCATCGTTTTTATGACGCACAGCCT
>CBFGSN010000172.1:0-4953 GCA_965651435.1 uncultured bacterium
ACGCCGCCGTCAAACAACCATTCGTGCCCGCGCGAATACGTTCCTTTCAGGAAATCTTCCGCGGGGTCGAGCTTCCAGGAAATTTTAGCCGTGTATTTGGACATAATTGCTATTGAATGCGCGAATTTCGCCGCCTGACAAAAAATCCGGCGGCAACCGGTAAATGCACGAGTGCGGCCGCGATGACAATATCGGCGACCCAGGCAAACATTGAAACAACACCGATGAGATCTTGCCAGGCTCCGTCGCGAAACTCCCAAACAGCCCACGGGATCGGAACGCCGACAAATATTTGAGTGTCAGAAAAATTGTAAGACAACGACACAACAAAAATACCGGCGACAACCGCGGCCGCGATCAGGCCAATGCGAACCAAGGCGCGACCCGCCGTTCCTGTGATATGTTCGCCCAAACAACTATGTGCGTAGCGCACGACCTTGTACGCGGCGTAAAGCACGCCGACGAATACCAAAAAGGATATCAGCGGAACCAGTATTTCCATTATTGATCGATCTCGATCGCTTCGGGCGGGAGAATGACGAGCCTTTCGTTACGCTCGACTACGACAGGATTGCCGGCGCGTTTGTGTTTTGCGAGAGCTTCCCTTACTGCGCGCTCATACGCGGTGCTGATCTCGTCTCTATAATGAACAGAGACATCGTTGCTTATCGACCGTGGTTTTTTATTCGATTCCATAGTGCGTTTTCGAAAACCATTTCACTCTCGGTTTTAGTATACCTTACTATTTCCCGTGGGACCTCCAGCGATGCGTTGTAGATCCGCCACGTGTTACAAATAGGAAGATATAGTTCGAATAAATTATTCAGGCCACGATGGTATCTTCGCCGAATTGTTCCTCGTGGTATAGAATGTCCTCCGAGTCTGACACGTTCATTCACGCGCTCAACGGCGAATTCTTCGTTCCGCAGCCACAGGAAAATTAGATGGATAGAGTAATCGCCGTTAGAAAGGTCTCGCAGCCACCCTGCATACGACCTCGTTGCAAGAGTGGTTTCAAATGCGAAACTTTCCCTCCGACCCGCGAGATCGCGAAGCCGTCGAAGCATCGCGCGGCCAGCATCGAACGAAGCATCTTCGGGCGCGAATGCCGAAAGGCCCTCCGCTATCGTCTAGGATGCCGAGCGTATCGCGAAGCAGTGCCGGGGCAAGCGTCGATTTTCCTGCTCCGTTCGGACCGGCGATGATAACAATTTCGGGCATTTACGGCCTCAGTCTATACAACATTCTTGGAAACGGGATCGTTTCGCGGACGTGTTCGATGCCGGCCATCCATGCGGTACAGCGTTCGATGCCCATGCCGAAACCGGCGTGCGGCACGCTGCCGTAACGGCGAAGGTCGAGATACCATTCGAATATTTCCTGCGGCAGGTCATGGTTCTTTAGCTGCTGTTCCAGATATTCAAGCGAGGCCGCGCGTTCGCCGCCGCCGATAACCTCGCCGTAGCCTTCGGGTGCAAGCAGGTCAACGCCGAGCGCATACTTCGGATCGTCCTTATCAACTTCGAAATAAAAACCTTTGATCGCCGCAGGGAAGTGATGGACGAAAACCGGCTGGCCGAAATGATTCGAAAGATATGTTTCGTCCGGAGCTCCAAAATCGCCGCCCCATTCGAAATCGTTCTCGAGTTCGCCTTTGGCGTGGCCTTCCTGCAGGATCTTTACTGCTTCATCATAATGGACACGGGGAAACGGAGCTTTGATCGATTCGAGCTTCGCTATGTCGCGTTCCAGCGTATTGAGTTCTTCGCGGCGGTCTGCCAAAACCTGATCGCGGATGTAAAGGATCAGGCCTTCGGCAAGGTCCATCACGTCTTCGTAACCCGCGAAAGCCATCTCCGGTTCGACCATCCAGAATTCGGTCAAATGCCGGCGCGTTTTGGATTTTTCGGCGCGGAACGTCGGCCCGAAAGCGTAAGACTTTCCAAAAGCTGCGGCCGTCGCTTCGTTGTAAAGCTGGCCGCTCTGCGTGAGATATGCCTTGTCATCGCCGAAATAATCGACCTCAAAGAGCGTCGTCGTGCCTTCGCACGCAGCCGGCGTGAATATCGGCGTATCGGCAAGCGTAAAACCGTTGTTGTCGAAATAATCGCGCGTCGCTTTGATGACCGTGTGGCGGATCTTCAATACGGCGTGCTGCTTTTTCGAACGGATCCACAAATGGCGGTGATCCATCAAAAATTCGGTGCCGTGTTCCTTCGGCGTGATCGGATAATCCGATGTGTTATGAACAACCTCGAGTCCGGTGACGTCGAGTTCGACGCCGATCGACGAACGCGTGTCTTCTTTTACGGTGCCCGTTACGATGATCGAGCTTTCCTGTCCAAGGCCTTTCGCTTTCTCGAAAATGTCTTCGTCGTTGCCCTTAAAAACAACGCATTGAACGATGCCCGTTCCGTCGCGAAGCTGAAGAAATACGAGCTTTCCGCTCGAACGCGAATTGTAAAGCCAGCCTTTCAGAGTGACAGTTTCGCCGATATGGTTCTTAAGTTGATCTATGTATGTCTGTTTCATTTCGGGTAATAAATAAAAGAAAAGTTTAACTTATAACCGGAAATCGAACAACGGCGACAGATGGTCTCAGAGCTTTGCCTGAGCAAGAAGTTTCGATTATCGCGGATCGTTTCGTATAGGGTCGAGAAGCGGATCGACCTTTATGTATGAGAATGCGTCGAGGCGGGAGCGGCGTTCGCCGGATAAAGCCCAAATTTCCCGAATTCGTAAGTTTCCCGTTGGTTGATGACATTTTCGCCGCCGTAAGAAAAAGATGAAAAAAAAAGGAACTTTTTTCAAGGATTTCGAACCGTTCGAAATACTAGTATTTACGCAATCGCGCGACTTTGTATGTTAGATCTGACGGCTCCGGGCGAGAAGTTATACTCGTGCGGCTTTTTGATCTTTCAGGTAACAGAAAGATGCGACGCTTTTTGCGTTATCTCAGAACGAGGCTTATCGGAAAGTTCCGCGAGATATGGAACGAACAAAGAGGTATCGAAATCATGAAAAAAATCAGCTTACTTTTACTCACAGCGGTCTTTCTTTTAACCGCAGTTTCGGCTGCGAACGCACAGTTTACGATCAAGATCCCGAAAATGCCGAAAATTCCAAAGGTAGTCACGAATGACAGCGGCGGCGACAGTTCGGGCAACGGCGACAGCAACGCGGAGGTGTTTGAAAGCAAATACGCCGCTGCCGATTATGATGCGAACATAAGGCCCGGTACTCGCGTGGCTGCCTATCAGAACGTCGGTTTGGTGGATGGCGAAGTGATAAGCCGGAAGGGAAACGTTTATAAGGTCCATCGAACCGACGGTACGAATGTGGACGATCTCTTCCGAGCGAATTCGGTCTACCCGTTTTCAATAGGTGATTACAAAATGGTCCTTTATGAGGCCGACAGGGCAGATGTAACCAGGTATTTGGTCTTCCTTATGGACTATTACGCTAAGGATGCGTCGCTCACCGAAAAGGAACTCGACAGTTCGGGCAAGTTCAAAGCGCGCTTCGACAATGATTTCGATCGGATGAAAAAAGAGTTTGATGCGATCAAACCCGCGATGAACAAATTCCGCGAACTTTTTCGGGCTCGGATACCACAGCCGGCACGAACCTACCTCGCCTTGGACGAGAATCCGGCCACGCTTTCGGGCGTATTGGAAAACTATGAAAAGTATATGGCTCAGGCTCTTTCCGGACTCGCTCCGGTTGCGGGTCAATGCGGGCCGTTAAGCGACGGCGATAAAGCACGTGTCCGAATTTACAAGGAAGACCTGGAGAAACTTCTTCAGCAGGCCCAAACCTTTACTAAAGGCCGCGGCTGGTATTCCCGTGAGTTTCATGAGAACTACCTACTTGCCGCCCTGTCACCTTCCGAACGAAGCAGAATGGTTACAAAATACGGAAAACTCTATCCATGCATCTCAGACTTGTTCGACCAGATCCAAGCCGCCGCGAAGAAAACGCTTCCGCAGTACACACCGTGGTCTTACAACGTGAAGACACCGGCGGACGTCGCGGTTCTTAAATCTTCGATCAGTGATCTGAATAAGGCTACCGTTTTCAAAGCCGCTCTTCAATCCAATGTTTGGAATATCCAAAAAAATTCTATCGGCATACCCGAAAAACGCTATAAATACGGGGCGATCTGGGTCAAGTATCCGTCAAGTGATACCGGGTTCTGCCAAATTCTGTGGATAAACGTTGTGCAGGAATATACCGGCGGGGGAACGTGGGGGCAATCTTACGGCATCTTCACTCGAAACGAACCGGCCGGATGTCCGACGGGAAAATAGAATCATGCCGGGGCTGAAATAAATTGTCCGGACGGACGGGCATTGGGATTCCAAGCCCCGGGGTCTTTTGGTGGCGTGGGTCTAAGTTTTAAGTGGAGGCGATCGAAGCCTGAACGGAGGAATATTCTTATCATTGTCGCCGAATGGATTTGAGTCGGGGTAAGGAAAAACGATCGAATGACAGATGAATGGAGACGCATTCAATCAGGACCCGAAGCTGTTCCGGGTCTGGCTTTCCTACGGAAAGAACGGGCGGGCGATCGACGCACCTCTCGGATACATCGGACGGCATGAAATACTCGCCGCCGTCTCGGTCGGAAAAGGTCTGTACGGTGAGGTAGATAACGGCCCGGTCGCTCAGCAATTCGACAAGCTTGTTACAAGGGCGACAATAAATATCGAACTTGGACAAGATGAGCATATGCGTTTAATGAAAAAGAATCATAATGCCGCCGTCGGTGTTGTTCCCGTCGTTGAATTTCTTGGAAGCTCGGGTGATCTTCCTGAGTTTTCGATCTGGGAACCGCCCCATGATCTGCTCATAAAAGCCCTCAATCTGAGGAACCAGGGAAATATTTTGGATGCCCCCCCCCTTTTCTAGTACTCGCATTATTGATGGCGAAAAATAACCTCGCGCGGCTGA
>CBFGSN010000173.1:0-4946 GCA_965651435.1 uncultured bacterium
GCGAATCAATGGCGGAGAGGCCCGGAAAGTGACGCTCGCGGATTTTCAGTTTTGCCGTTTTATGACGAGTATTTTTTCCAAAAGTGTTTCGTCAAGTATCGTTTTAACCGAGAGAAGTAGGATTGTGTGGAGCCAGCTTATTTTGCCATCTATTTATTGTGTATTAATATTCAACGAGAGAGGTGCAATATGAGCCAACTCTTAAAAGTTCGTCGGTACGGATATGAACCCTACACGGGAAAGCACAAAACTAGCCGCACTCGATTGACATGTAGCTATTGCCTTCAGCAAATCCCGAATGATGAAATCAAAGAACATATAATCAACATTCATCGGGGAGGGTCGGACTTGAATCCGAAACGCAGGACTCCTAAGATCCTGAAGCGTGGTGGTGGCATACGATCAGGGAAGGCAAAAGATACAAAGAAAAAGAGTACAACGGCCCGGGTGGAAAAGAGTTCTTCCGACACTACCACGCCAAAAGGGAATAAGAGGGATCAGGAGCTCGAATCATCAAAAATAGTTGCTCCCTTAAGGTGCGGATATTGTCGTATGTTGATTTCCCATGGCTCCTTGGAAATTCATCAAAAAAGATACTGTAAGATGCGGAAAAGCCGGCGCTGATTGTTTATGTCAAGAATTATAAAATGCGGCCTGATACAGGCACATAACGTCGCTTCGATCGATCTACCGATCGAGGAGATCAAAAAGGCGAACATCGAAAACCAGATGAAATTTATCGAGGACGCCGCGGCACAGGGCGTTCAGATATTATGTCTGCAGGAAATGTTCGCAACGCCGTATTTTATGGCCGAGCAGAAAACGCGTTGGTACGAAGCGGTCGAACGCGTGCCGGACGGCCCGACGGTTTCGCTAATGCGGGACGCTGCGAAACAGCATGGAATGGTGATGATCGTTCCGGTTTATGAAGAGGAACTTGCCGGCGTCTATTACAACACCTGCGCTGTTATCGATGCCGACGGAAAATACATCGGCAAATACCGCAAAACGCATATTCCGCACCTCGATCCGGGCTTTTGGGAGAAATTCTATTTTCGGCCGGGAAATCTGGGTTATCCGTGTTTCGATACCGCGTTTGCGCGGATCGGCGTCTATATTTGTTACGACCGGCATTTTCCCGAAGGAGCGAGGTGTTTGGGATTAAATGGGGCCGAGATAGTGTTTAATCCATCGGCAACCGTCGCAGGTTTAAGCGAATATCTGTGGAAGTTAGAACAGCCGGCGCACGCTGTCGCGAACGGATATTTCGTCGGGGCGATAAACCGCGTGGGCACCGAGGCTCCGTGGAACATCGGTGAATTTTACGGCACGAGCTATTTTTGTGATCCGCGCGGACAGATACTCGCCGAAGGTTCGCGCGATAAAGACGAACTCATCGTCGCCGACCTCGATATGGACATGATAAAAGAGGTTCGCAATACGTGGCAGTTCTTCCGCGACCGCCGACCGGAAACGTATGGCGCGATAACCGAAGATTGAGGAGCAGTTCATGAAGAAAGTTTTGCCCTTCTTATTTGTATATTTCCTCGCCTGTATCGCCGCGGCGCAAACACCGCAGGCCGTCGAAGCCGAGCTTCTCAGCGTTCTTGGCCGGATCAGCGATTCCGGCAGCTATCTTGGGAATTATGATGAAACTAAGAATGAACATGCCAATGCGGAACTGAGATCACTCCTTGTGCGGATAGGAAATCGGCAGGATATTCTTAGGTACGCGTTTGCCGGATTGAAAGAAGACATGTGGGTGGCGACATCGCCCGATGGTAAATTTCGCATCTATTCGTGGGATCGAAGCATCGGTGGAACGATGCATTTTTTTGATTGTGTTCTTCAATATCAGGCGGCGAATGGCCGTGTCTTTGCCCAAACCTGTTCGTCGAAGGACGAAGGCGACATCGGTGGATCTTATTTCCGGATCTTTGAGGTTAGTTCACGGACAGGCACGGTCTATCTAGCCAACGCGACGTCAATTGCGGACGGAACGACTCACGGTCAAAGTATCGAGGCGTTTCGTATTGTCGGAGCCAAGATGGACACGGCACCGAAGGTGATCAGGACGAGAAGCGGTATCACAAACCTTATCTCCTTTGCATATAGCCCGTTCACTCTTGAAAAAGTTTCAGAGAGTGAGCTTGTCAGTTTCGATCCTGATAAAAAGTCGTTTTGGTTTCCGGTCGTCATAGACGATGGAAAGTCGGGCGGAGGCAAAGTTACCGACAAATTCATAACATACAAATTCAACGGCAGGTATTTCGAAAAGACCAAGTAAGCATGGAGAATCCAGACGATGCGGAACGCGACACGGCTTTGATAGAGCAGAACTTTGCGGAGATCGCTCCGGCAATGTCCGGCGCCGAGGCCTTGGCCGAAGCGTCACGGTGTTTGTATTGTTATGACGCTCCGTGTACGCGAGCCTGTCCGACGCACATCGATGTTCCGTCATTCATAAAAAAGATCGCAAGCGGCAATCTGACCGGTTCGGCGCGTGTTATTTTTGACGCGAATCCGATCGGTTCGACATGCGCGAAAGTCTGCCCGGTCGATGTGCTTTGCGAAGGCGCGTGCGTCGAAAAAACTCTTGTCAATAAACCCATCGAGATCGGACGGCTTCAGCGATATGCGACCGATCACGCCTTGTTAAACGGAAAAGATATTCTTTCAGCATGCGAGCCGAATGGGTTGTCCGTAGGCATTGTCGGCAGCGGCCCGGCGGGGCTTTCTTGTGCCGCGTATCTCGCACGTTTGGGCTACGGCGTAACGATCTATGACCGCCGCGAAATGCCGGGCGGCCTGAACACATACGGAATGGCGGAATATAAAATGACACAGGCAGATGCGGTTCGCGAAGCCGAAATGATCGGACGGCTTGGGGTCGAATTTCGCCTGAACTGCGAGGTCGGCCGCGACATCTCGTTCGCCGAATTAGAATCTGAACACAACGCGGTATTTGTCGGCATTGGGCTTGGCCAAACGAACATGCTCGGCATTCCGGGCGAAGAACTCGCGAATGTCATCGATGCGATGAGCTTTATTGAACAGGTCAAAACGCGCGATTGGGATTCGATCTTCGTTGGCAAAAACGTGGTTGTCATCGGCGGCGGCAATACGGCGATAGATGCGGCGACACAGGCGAGAAGGCTCGGAGCGGAAAAGGTCACGATGATGTATCGCCGAAGCGAAGCGGAAGCTCCGGCGTATGCTTATGAACTTGAGATCGCGCGCCGCGACGGCGTCGAATTTTTGTGGCAGACGACGCCGACAGCCTTCGGCGGTTTTGATCGCGTTCTTTCGATGCGCGTTCGCGGAGCCGACGGCGGCGAATATAAGATCGCCTGCGATATGGCGATAAAAGCCATAGGCCAGCGAAAACAAGGCTCATTTTTGCGTGAGGTTGTCGGCATCGAAACGGACGAAGCCGGCCGCGCTGTCGTCGATGAAAGAATGCAAACGTCAAAGCCGAACGTCTTTGCTGGCGGCGATTGTGTCAACGGCGGTGCCGAAGCCGTCGATGCCGCACAGATGGGCAAGCACGCCGCCGCCGGAATTCACCGCTACCTCACAGGCGAAGCCGTGTCATTGGCCGGAGCTGATAAAATATCTTGATGGATCCAAGATCGATCTAATGGCGAATATAGGACGCAAATTGAAATGAACGGCTTTATACCAAAACACGGCGGGTATGAAAACTTACTGTCATATAAAAAATCCAAGATAATATACGACGCAACTGTTTATTTTTGTGACAAGTTCATAAGTATTCGTTCTCGAACGCATGATCAAATGGTGCAGGCAGCAAGATCAGGGAAGCAGAATATTATCGAAGGTAGTCAGGCGAGCGGGACCTCGAAAGGAACCGAGATCAGGTTGACGAATGTTGCTCGTGCAAGTCTTGAAGAGCTGTTGGAAGATTACCGGGATTTCCTCAGAACTAGAAATGCGATATTGTGGGCTAAGGATTCGAAAGAGGCGATTTTCGTCAGGAATTTGGGAAAAGCCAAGGACGAATCCTACGAGTCATATAGAAATTTTTTTGAGACCCGACCAGCCGAGACTGTTGCCAACATCGTCGTGTGCCTTATACACCAGGCAAATTTTTTGTTGGATAGGCAAATAAGGAGATTAGAGCAAGATTTTCTGAAAAACGGCGGCATTCGCGAGAATATGATGAAAGCCCGATCAAGGGCCAGGAAGAAGAATTAGACCGATAGGACTTCTAGGACCTATTAGTGTCCGGTGTACGGAGATGTACTCTAGGTCGCATTCGTCCTATCGGTCATAGCAGAAAATGGCAGATCTTTCAATAAATTTTGCGGGCGTACGTTCGCCGAATCCTTTTTGGCTCGCCTCCGCGCCGCCTACGAATCTGGGTTCGATGGTAGAGCGTGCGTTTGACGCGGGTTGGGGCGGTGCCGTTTGGAAAACGATCGGAGCCCAGATAGAAAATGTTTCGTCGCGGCTTGCTTCGATCGATCTGGGCGCGCTTCGAATGGTCGGGCTAAACAATATCGAACTTATTTCCGAACGTCCGGTCGATGTAAATCTGAAAGAGATCTACGAAGTCAAGAAAAAATATCCGAACAACGCGGTCATCGTTTCGCTGATGGTCGAATCAAAACGCGAAGCCTGGCACGATATCGTAAAGCGGACGCAGGACACGGGCTGCGACGGGGTTGAGCTTAATTTCGGTTGTCCGCACGGAATGAACGAACGCGGTATGGGTTCCGTAATGGGGCAGGTTCCCGAATACACGCGAATGGTCACCGAATGGGTCAAAGAGGTCGCGGAAATTCCGGTGATCGTAAAACTCACGCCGAACGTAACGAGCATTCTCGCTCCCGCGCGGGCCGCCGCCGACGGCGGAGCCGACGCCATATCGCTTATAAACACGGTCAATTCGCTGATGGGCGTCGACCTCGAAACAATGATCC
>CBFGSN010000174.1:0-4907 GCA_965651435.1 uncultured bacterium
GCGTACAGCAGTATCGGCGGCAGCCCGAATAGGATCTGCGTGAAAACTATCACGGCCGGATCCATTCCGGACGCTTTTGCCTTTACCATTATCGAAGCATATGCGGCGGCCGCTGCACCGGCGACAATGGCGACACTCGCCAAAAACGCGAGCGTGCTCTGGACCGCAAGCTGGTCCACAAAGATAACCGCAACACCGACGATCCCCGCAAAAACTGCCGCGATCTTCATCGGCGTGATCTTTTCCGACGGCAAAAGCTTCCATGCGAAAAGCAGCCCGAAAACCGGTATCGTCGTTTGCAGAACAGCGGCGAGGCCGGACGGGATATATTGCTCGCTCCAGAAAACGGTCGCGTAGTTTATCGTGAACTGAAGCAGTCCGGTGAACGCCATTAACCGCCATTGAACCGATGTTTTCGGCATTGGAAGCTTTCGCACGAAAACTATCGCGGCCAGAACCGCGCCAGCGACGATGAATCTGCACGCGGCGAAGGTGATCGGCGGAAGGTCTTCCAGACCGAACTTTATTACGATCCAGGTCGAACCCCAGATCAGGCACAATAGGATCCAAACAAGAACCGTCATCAGTTATATTCGTAAAAGCTCAACGAGCTTTCCCCTTGTTTTAAGATACGCCAACGCCGAAGATCGCCGAGTCCGTCAGGAAGCGGCGTTTTCGAATGGTGTTCGATGATAAGAATGCCGTCCGGGTCGAGCTTTTCCGCGGAACGTCGGGCGAACTCGCGAAGCAAAGGCAAATGGTCGTCCGCATACGGCGGATCGAAAAACACGATGTCCCACGGAGTTTTCTGCGGACGCGAAACGAAGGCTTCGGCGGCTTCGCAGACGACGTCGGTCTTACCTTCGGGAATTCCGAGGTTGTCGAGGTTTTCTTCGACGACGGCGCATGCTTTTCGCGAAATATCGACAAAGCATGCGAACGAACATCCGCGCGAAAGAGCTTCGATGCCGATCGCTCCGGTGCCCGAACACAGGTCCAGAAAACGCGTGCCTTCGCCGAGGTTCGGCGCGAGAATGTTGAAAAGTGTTTCGCGCAGACGGTCGGAGGTCGGGCGCGTTTTGTTTCCCGAAAGACTTTTGATGATGCGGCCCTTGTATTCGCCGGCAATGATTCGCATAAAATTTAACCGATGCCGGCAAGGTCGAATCGCGGGTCGCGTTTGACATAAGCGATCAGGTCCGAAGCTTCGGCGCTTCGGCGTTTCTCCGAGATGAAATTCGCCGCGTCCTCTTTTGCTTGAGCCAACAATTCGACGTCGCGGACGATGTTCGCGATGCGGAACGTTTGAACGCCCGATTGCCGCGTGCCGAATACCTCGCCTTGGCCGCGAATTTCCAGATCCTTCTCGGCGATCCGAAAGCCGTCGTTTGTTTCTTCCATAATGCCGAGCCGCTTTTTCGCGGCGGCCGTTTTCTTATCGCCGGTCAGCAGAATGCAGAAACTCTGTTCGGCTCCGCGGCCGACGCGTCCGCGAAGCTGATGAAGCTGTGACAAACCGAACCTTTCGGCGTGCTCGATCAGCATAACGCTCGCGTTCGGAACATCTACGCCGACCTCAATGACCGTCGTCGAAACAAGTATATTTATCTCGCCCGAAACGAACGCCGCCATCACGGATTCCTTTTCCGGCTGTTTCATCTTTCCGTGCAGAAGTCCGACGCTATATTGCGGAAATACTTTGTCGCGGAGCTCTTCGAACATCTTTGTCGCGGCTTTTAGGTCGAGCTTTTCCGATTCCTCGATCAGCGGATAGACCACGTAAACCTGACGGCCGAGTTCGATCTCGCGCACCAAGCCTTTGTAAACGCCCGCGCGTTGATCTTCGCCAACGACGACGGTTTTCACGGGCGTTCGTCCGGGCGGCATTTCGTCAATGACAGATACATCCAGATCGCCGTAAAGGGTCATCGCCAGCGACCGCGGGATCGGTGTCGCCGTCATCACAAGAATGTCCGGGTCGTAGCCGCGTTCGCGAAATTCGGCACGCTGGAGAACGCCGAAGCGGTGCTGTTCGTCAATGACCGCAAGCCCGAGATCTTCGAATTCGACGGCGTCCTGGATGACCGCGTGCGTACCGATGATGATCGACGCTTCGCCGGTCGCGATCGATTCGTGAACCTTGCGTTTCTCGGCGGCTTTCAGACTTCCGGTCAGAAGCGTGGTGCGATGGCCGGTTTCCGCGAAAATCCGCGCGGCATTTCGAGCATGCTGTTCGGCCAGAATTTCGGTTGGTGCCATCAACGCCGACTGATAACCGTTTTCCGCCGCAGCGAACATCGCCAAAAATGCGACGATCGTTTTGCCGCTGCCGACATCGCCCTGAAGTAGGCGGTTCATCGGATACGGCGACGCGAGGTCGTCAAAGATCGAACGAATTACGCGCTTTTGTGCACCGGTAAATTCGAAGGGAGCCAGATCGCGGGCGCGTCTTTTCAACGCGTCCGATATTTCGATGACGGAGCGTTTTCGTTCGCGTTTTCGTTCGGAACCGCGAAGCTGAAGAGCGAATACGACCCAAAAAAGTTCATCGAAGATCAGGCGTTTCTGTGCCGGACTGCGAAACATTTCATATTCCGAAGCAGACGAACCCGCCGGCGGAAAATGGACGTCGCAAACCGCATCCGCTTTGGCGATCAGGCCGCGGCGTTCGCGTATTTCGGGCGGCAGATGCTCTTTTATCGAATCGCGGTCCAGATTTTCGATGATGCCAAATATAACTTCGCGAAGCCGTTTCGTTTGGAACGACCCGAGCTTTCGGTAAACCGGCACGATGCGGTTCGTGTGAACCGGTTCGAAATCCGGATCGTTGGAATCTTCGGAAAATTCGTCGTCTGCTTCGGCGTCGCTAGGCTCTTCGATCAGCGGCATCGATGCTTCGCCCGGCAGGAGTTCGAGCTCGTCCGGTTTGTTTATTTTCAGAGCGAACGTGTTGCGTCGGCCGTCCCATTCCCATTTGCCGAAGGCGACGAACCGCGAACCGCGCGAAAATCGGCTGCTGTAAAATCTGATGATATTTTCGGCCTGCTTTCCGGAAATGAACCACCAAACGACGACCGGTTTTGAGGTTCGCGATGCATCGCTTGCGGAGATTTCGAAAATATAAAGTTTTGGCTGCCGCGGGCTGCGGTTCTTGCCGACCTGAAAACCGCCCGAAACGCGTGTAAAAAGTTCGACCGATGCTTCGAGTCCGTCGTAAAGTTTTTCGATGCCGAGAAAATTGGAGCGGTCCTCGTACCGCATCGGATAGTAATTTAACAGGTCGCCGACGGTTGCCGAAGCCGGGTCGCGGCGGCCCGCAAAAGACGCCGTCGAAACCGCAAGTTTCCGCGCCGCTGCGGCGGAAAGCTTTGCGATCTGAAAGTTATGAAGCTCGACGATCGGCGTCTTTAAGGTGAGTTTCATATGCGAAATTTTATCACACACCTGAATCCGCATCTAAGGCGGCGGCCGCAGCCGAAAAACAAAAAGGCCGCCCGATCGCGGACGGCCCGGAGCAGTTCTTAATGAGGTAAAATTTAGATGTTTGCGAGGCCTTTCGACAGACGCGATTTGTATCTGGCGGCAGTGTTTTTGTGAATGACGCCTTTGTTCACCATCTTGTCGATGACGGAGATCGTCGGGTTCAGCAATTCGGTACCCGTCGATTTATCATTTGCCGCGATAGCGCCGCGCAATTTTTTGATCGACGTGCGAAGCTTGCTGCGGTTGCTGCGGTTGATCGCGTTCTTTTTTTCGGTCTGTCTGATCCGTTTGATCGACGATTTATGATTAGCCATTTCTTATCCTCAAAAAATTTAAAAAAGCGTTCTCGTGTAAGAGAAACTTTAGATTATAGAGACGTACAGCATTTGTGTCAAGCCGCCTTCGGGCGTTCCAACCGCGAAACAAGCATATGCATCGTATCCACAAAAAGCACGAAGATCGGCGGATAAAGTATGATCTCGGGCGTTAGCGTTCCCGTTATCATGCTGAACGAAGAATCACCCGTTATACCGGCCGCGCGGCTCGCCAAAAGGCCGAGACAAAATCCGACGCCCAACATCATGATGAGAAGAGCGGCCGCCGTGAACTTTGAAAAAGGCTTTTCGGCCTGTTCAGTATCGTCCAGTATCGAATCGTGAAGTTCGTTCTCGCCGTACGTGAACCGTTCGAAAATTTCGCGAAAACGGCCGATCATATGAATAACGCCCGCGACGAAAAGAGAGATCAGAATTATCTGTCCGATGATCGGCGAAGCAGCGAACATTCCAGGCTTTGCAAAACCCATCAGGAATGCCGACACGACCAGCGCGACGATCGGAAAAACCGCTTTCTGCAGGGCGATGGTTTCGCGGCGTTCGTCGGCGATCATTCTGTCAATGATCTCGTTATAACGCTGTTCGTAAACCATTTTTCGCCAGCGGCGGGCGTGGCTGTTCGTCGATGTAAAGATGGATTCGCCGCCGTGCGTTCCGTTAAATTGAGCTTCGAGGACTTTGCGGTCATACGCCGCACGCTGTTTCGGATCGCCGAGTATTTCGTAGGCTTCGACGATCTTCGCGAACGAAACGGAGGTTTCCTTGCTGCCGTTATTTTTGTCCGGATGGAGTTTCCGAGCCAAACGCCGATAAGCCGATTTGATTTCGGCGTTCGATGCTTTTGGTGAAACTTTTAATCGTTCGTAATAATTCGGCATTACCGGACCGACACCTACGGGGAAAGGTAATATGCGTACCGCTTTTTTGGCGGTTCTTCAATAGGATAATATCACATCCGCCGGCCCTTTTTTACTCAAGATCGTCTATCTGAAGTGCGACCGGATCGGCACCGGCTTCCTTTACCGCATCGACGATCTTTGCAACGGATCCGTATGGAAATTTCTGCGGTGCTTTGATGAAAACCGAGCG
>CBFGSN010000175.1:0-4886 GCA_965651435.1 uncultured bacterium
ACCGAACAGGCGGAAAACATTGTCGAAGCCGAGGTGCGAAACGCCCTGCAGGCGATCCGCTCGGCCGAAGCCCGACTTTCGTCCGCGACCGCCGCGAGAGAGTCCGCACAGCAGCTCGCCGACAGCGAAGAGCGACAGTTCCGCGCCGGTACGACGACGTTCTATCTGGTGCTTCAGCGGCAGACGGAACTGCTGAACGCGTTCAACCGCGAACTTCAGGCACAGACCGATCTGAACAGCGCCATTGCCGAATTTCGCCGCGCGACCGGAACGACGCTGTCCGCTAACAACATCTCCATTTCAGATTGACGCCGCGTCAAAATTTTTGAAACTTTTAGTGCCCGAAAATCGAACTAATTCATAGATTCGTATTAAAACAACGATCACAGGTGAGGAAGTATCTATGAAAGCAAACACTGGAAGATTGCCGGTGTCTTTTCTGCTTCTCGTACTGATGGCAACAGCTTTTGCCATCGGAGCGAAAGCCCAGACATCGGATCGCTCAAAGGGAATGAATGTTCCCGTCACATATTACAAACTCAAGAACGGGCTGAAGGTCGTGCTTTCGCCCGAGCACAGCGCTCCGCTGACGACCGTCGCCGTTTATTACAACATCGGATTCCGCATCGAACCGCGCGACCGCACGGGTTTTGCACATCTTTTCGAACACCTGATGTTCCAGGGCTCCAAAAACCTCGGCAAAATGGAATTCGTCAAACTCGTCCAAAGCAACGGCGGCATTCTGAACGGATCGACGCGTTTCGATTTCACGAATTATTATTCGGTCGTTCCTTCGAACAAACTCGAAACGCTTCTTTGGGCCGAAGCCGACCGCATGAGCGGGCTTGAGATCAACGAAGACAACCTCAAAAATCAGCAGGGCGTCGTCGGAAACGAAGTAAAGGTCAACGTTCTGAACCAGCCGTATGGAACTTTCCCGTGGATCGATCTGCCGATGGCGGCGTTTACGAACTGGTACAATTCGCACAATTTTTACGGCGAACTTGCCGACATCGAAGCCGCAACGCTCGAAGATTCCGAAGATTTCTTTAACAAATACTACACGCCGAGCAACGCCGTTCTGGTAGTTACAGGCGATTTTGATGAAAAAGACGCAAAGGCCTGGGTCGCGAAATACTTTGAGAATATTCCGTCGCACGACGCCGAAGCTATTCCGGATCTGACCGAACCGCGGCAGACCGAAGAAAAAACCGTAACGCGTACAGACAAGCTCGCGACAAAACCGGCCGTCGGTTTCGGCTATCAGATGCCGGAACGCGGAACGCCGGAATATTACGCGATGGGCGTGCTGGATCAGCTTCTTGTTCAGGGCGAAGACAGCCTGTTCTATCAGGAACTCGTAAAGAATAAAAAGTACACGGGACACGTTTCGGGCGGCATCAATTACCTCGGCAATATGTTCAACTACAACGGGCCGATGCTCTTTGCCGCCGACCTTATCCACGACGAAAAATATTCCGCAAAAGAAATAATGGGAACGGTCGATCAGATAATCGCTCAGGTGCAGGATAAACCTGTCGCCCAAAAAGACATCGACCGCGCGATAGTAAAATTGCGTTCGGGTTTGTACGACACGATGACGCAGTTCGGCGGCGTCGGCCGTGCGGACCTGCTCGCGTCGTTCGCTTTGTTCGATGACGATCCGTCGGAAATAAACCGTATCGAAGAAAATTTCCGCAAGGTCACGCCCGAACTCGTTCAAAAAACGGCGAAGGAATATCTGCGGAAAACCAATCGCACGGTCGTTATCATAAATGTCGAGAAAAAGGCAGAAGAAACCAAATAGGAGGTGAATAAGATGATGAAAATAATGAATAGAACAAAAATTGTCTCGAAAATATTCGGATTCGCCGCCTGTTTAATGGTCGCCGCGGCATTTTCCGGTGTCGGTTTCGCTCAGAAACAAACTCCGCCCGAAGGCGGCAGCCCGAAACCGTTCGTATTCCCAAAACAGAACACCTACACGCTAAAGAACGGAATGAAAGTGACGCTCGTTCAATACGGGTCGGTGCCGAAAGTTCTGGTTCAGGCGGTCGTCCGCGCCGGCCGGATCAACGAAAGGCCGGACGAGGTTTGGATCAGCGATGTAGTTGCATCGATGCTGAAAGAAGGAACAAAAACGCGTTCGGCCGAACAGATCGCACGCGAGATGGCGGACATGGGCGGCGAGATCTTCGCGAACGCCGGCAACGATAAATCGGCTTTCGGCGGCGAGGTTCTGTCCGAATTCGACGCGCAGTTCATCTCGCTTCTGGCGGATGTCATCCGCAACCCGCGTTTCGCTTCCGAAGACCTCGAAAACATCCGCGCGAACGAACTCCGCAGCCTGAGCGTTTCGATGGCACAGGCCGGAACCGTTGGCTGGAAAGCGTTCCGCGAAACGATATACAAAGGCCATCCATATGCCGATGCGTTCGCCGATGAAAACGACATCAAAGGCTATACGCTCGACGGCGTAAAGAAATTTTACGACGACCAATACGGTGCGGCCCGAACGCATCTGTACGTCGTAGGGCAATTTGACGAAGCCGCGGTGAAAAAGGCGATCGAAGCCGGTTTTGGGTCGTGGAAAAAAGGCCCGAACGCGATCCGCAACGTTCCAAAGGTCAATGCGAAACGTTCGATGACGGTGCTTGACCGTCCCGGAGCACCGCAATCGACGCTTTATATCGGAATGCCGTCGCCGTCGCCTTCTGATCCGGATTGGATCAAGTTTTCGGTGATGAACGCTCTGCTCGGCGGATCTTTCGGTTCGCGCATTACGGCGAACATTCGCGAAGACAAAGGCTATACGTATTCGCCGCACAGCGCCGTCACAACGAGTTTCAGGACCGGATATTGGTACGAGAACGCGGATGTCACCACGCAGTACACCGGAGCTTCGATCAAGGAAATACTGGCCGAGATCGATCGGCTTGCGGGCGAAGAACCGACCGATGCCGAACTTCAGGGCATAAAGAACTATATGATCGGCATTTACGTGCTGCAGAATTCGACGCGTTCCGGCGTCGCCGGACAACTCGAGAACGTAAATTACAACGAGCTCGGCGCCGATTATATCGACACGTATGTCAAAAAGATCAGCGAGGTCACGCCGAAAGATGTGCGCGACATGGCGGCGAAATATCTGAAAAAAGATAAAATGACCATCGTCGTCGTCGGCGACAAAGCAAAAATAACCGATCAGCTCAAACCATACGAGAACTGACCGGTATTTATTCTGACAAAGAGGCACTCGCGGTTTTGGCCCGAGTGCCTTTTTTTATATCTTGAATCCGCCGCGTGTGAGCTGCGTTTCGAAATTGGCTTTATCGACGGCTTTGATATAAGCGTCGCGCGGTTCGACGATGCCGTTCTTGACGAGTTCGAAAAGCGCGTCGTTGAGCATCACCATTCCGTGATTTTTTCCTGTCTGCATCGCCGACGGAATCTGGAAAGTTTTGCCTTCGCGGATCAGATTGCTGATCGCCGGTGTGACGATAAGAATTTCGAGTGCGGCAACGCGTCCGCCGCCGATCTTTGGCAGCAGTGTTTGAGCAACGACGCCGCGGAGCGATTCGGAAAGCATTACGCGGACCTGCTGCTGACGGTCGGCCGGGAATTGATCGATGATACGGTCAACGGTCGATGCGGCCGTCGTGGTATGCAGCGTCCCGAAAACGAGGTGGCCGGTTTCGGCCGTTTCGATGGCGATCGAGATAGTTTCCAGATCGCGCATTTCGCCGACGAGCAGAATGTCCGGGTCTTCACGAAGAGCCGCACGCAGAGCGTCCTTGAACGACGACGTGTGGTTGTGAACCTCGCGCTGATTGACGAGGCATTTGATGTTGTCGTGTACGAATTCGATCGGGTCTTCGATCGTGATTATATGGTCTTCGCGGCGGTTGTTGATGTGATTTACCATCGCGCAAAGCGTCGTGGATTTACCGCTGCCGGTCGGGCCGGTGACGACGACCATTCCCTTTGAAAGATCGCACAGATCGAGCACCGCTTTCGGCAAACCGAGCTGTTCGGCGGTCGTCATCTTTGCCGGAATGATGCGGAAAACGCCGCCCATTCCTTTACGGTCCATAAATACGTTGCAGCGAAAACGCGCGAGTCCCGTTATTTCGTGCGAAAAATCCGTGTCGCGGCGTTCGGCAAATTCCTCGCGGTTGCGCTTCGGCATTATCGATTCCAAAAGCGACTTCATCTCTTGTTCTGAGATCGCTTGTCCGCCGTTCGACATCGGCTGCATTTTGCCGTCCTTTCGGATCATCGGCGGCATCCCGACCGACAGATGCAGGTCGGACGCACCGGCCGTTTCCATTCCGCGAAACAGCGATTCCATATCCAGACGCTGTGGCGCCGAATAGTTTTCTTCGATGACCTCGACATTCGAATATTCCGCGGCGGGCGTCGGAATTTCGCCTGCAATGTCATTGACGAACGGAATGTCCGCCGCGTCGTCATATGCAAGATCCGGGTCGAAGCCGCTGAAAGAATTTTCGAATTCGTCGGTTGCGGCCTGATAGGCGCTCATATCCGCGTCTGAAAAAGCATTGCCGTCCGTTGTCGTTTTGCCGGAGATCGGCACGATCTTTACATTAAAACCGGCGGGCGATTTCGTGACCGTAAAGCCGAAAACGCCGACATCGTTCGGCAGTTCGAATTCGACCGAAGGTTCGTTCGGCAGAACGCGTTTAATGTCGTTCGGAATGATCGGAAAAACCATATTTCCGATCTGCGTTCCCGGAATAGGAACGGATTCGATGTCGGCTAAACCGTTTGCCGAAACGAGATACGGGTTTCGGTTCGGTATCAGGTGAAGTTCGCTGCTGTTCGTGTCAACGAGTGCTCGGAGGTATTCGTTCAGTTTGTCCATT
>CBFGSN010000176.1:0-4872 GCA_965651435.1 uncultured bacterium
ATGACGGTCGATTTTGACGATATGCGCGTTTCCTGCGGCGGCAAAGATGTTAAACTGACGCGAAAGGAATTTGCCTTGCTCGAACATTTGATCAAGAACATCGGACGTGTTTCAACGCGCCAGCACCTTCTCGACAATGTTTGGGGATATAGTTATTTTGGCGATACCAGAACGCTCGACGTCCACATCCGCCGGCTGCGGCAAAAGCTTGGCGATTGCGGCAACGCGATCGAAACGGTCGTCGGCGTCGGTTATAGATTTCTGAGTTCTAAATGAACCTTTCACAGGCGGCAAAGCAAACCGGCACTGACCAATGGCGGACCATCGTTCGTTCGCTTATCGACACTCACAACGAACCGATCATCGTTGCTGCGGCAACACTGCACGTCGAGATCGCCAACCGCGCCGCGCATGATGCATTCGGCCGTCCCGCCGAACCTTTCGAACATCGCCGGTTAACCGAAGTTCTCCGTTATCCCGAACTTCACGGTGCATTTACCGAATGTGTCGAACGGCGGACGCGGACCGCAGTTCGACTTGAAACCATCGGAACCGACAGACGCATTTATGACGTGTCGCTTTCGCCGCTGACCGCGGGAAGCGGGCTTTTCGCCGTTGCGGTTTTCAGGGACATCACAAAGCTCGAACGGCTTGAAAAAGTCCGCCAGGAATTTCTTGCGAATATATCGCACGAACTTCGAACACCTTTGGCCGCCATACTTGCGCTTGTGGAAACGCTCGAGGACGGTGCGGTTGACGACGTCGAAAACAATCGGCGTTTTTTGGAAAAGATACGCCGCAATTCGCAAAAGATGCAGGCGTTGATAAACGATATTCTGGAACTTTCATTTGTCGAATCGGGAAAAACATCGCTCGATCGTTCAAATGTAAAAGTCGCCCACACGATCGACGATATATTTGCGACGCTTGCGGCCCGCGCCGATGAGGCCGGCGTTTCGCTGATAAACTCCGTCGACACCGAAAGAACCGTTTTCGCCGATCCGGTCCGGCTCGAACAAATGCTGATGAATCTGATCGACAACGCCATAAAGTTCAATCGACAAGGCGGATCTGTTACGGTCACGGCCTCGTATCGCAATGGACGAGACATCATCGAGGTAACCGACACAGGCGATGGCATTTCCGTCGAACACATCGGCCGCATATTCGAACGCTTTTACCGCGGCGACCGTTCACGCGCGCGTCGCATCGGCGGAACCGGGCTCGGTCTGTCGATCGTAAAACACTTGGCCCGCCTTCATGGCGGCGAAGCCCACGTTTCGTCAAAGCTCGGCGTCGGCGCCGTGTTTTCCATCGAACTTCCGCCCGAAGACGCTTCCGCACGCTGAGCAAAGTTTTTTTATCCGCATATAGATCGTTTGTGATATACTGTATCTATTCACGACGAAATTTCAGCCGGTGTTCAACCAAACACAGCGGCGTTCTTTTATCCGGATAATCTTGTACTCCCGGTCGATGAAACGTTATGGAGCTATCAATAGGACAGAAGGTCTGTTATCCGAATCAGGGTATTTGCCTGATCGAAGATATCGAGAAAAAAACTGTTGGCGGCACCAAAATGCAGTTCTACGCGCTTCGTGTTTTGAGTGACGATTCAATTATTTTGGTTCCGACTGACAATGCAGAGGTAATCGGCGTCAGGCCGATCATTTCCAACAAAGAGTGTAAATCATTGTGGGACGAACTCGAATCTGATTTCGAACCGGTTTCAGGAGATTGGAAAACGCGTTCGCGGCAGTTTACCGAAAAACTTCAATCCGGAGATATTTTCGAAGCGGCCGATGTCCTGAAAAAGCTCACATTTCTCAGCCACGAAAAGAAACTTTCTTTCCGCGAACAATCGCTTCTTGAAAAGGCAAAATTCCTGATCGTCTCAGAGATCTGCAGCGTTCACAAAGACCGCAAGGACGAGATACAGATCGATTCCCAGGTCGTCGACCGCGTCGAATGCGCCTGCACAAAACATACGCGTTCGAATGGAAATTCAACGTCGGATCACTGATCTTTTGCGTAGCTTGCCCGCACGACGGTTTTGATATTTCCACGGACGTGAAAATCGCCTTCGATCTCGACCCGCAGCGGATCGCACGCCTTTACGAAATCTTCGAGAATTATATTTATCACGTGTTCGTGAAAAACCTTTATTTCACGGAACGAGTTTATGTAGAGCTTAAGGCTTTTCAATTCGATGCAGCGTTCGTTCGGGACGTATTTCAGGCGAATAACGGCAAAATCCGGAAAATCCGAAAACGGACAGATCGCCGTAAATTCGGGAATTTCGAAATCTATCCAGATCTCGCGGCCCGCGAATTCGTACGCAAACGTATCCAAAGGATAAAGATCCATTTCGCCGCGCGGAGTCGAGCGGATGTCCAGGCCCTGCATATTTTCAGGCGGCAGTTTATGATCGTCTAACATATATCTTTCTTTAATTTCTGGGTGCTGAATGCACAAGCTTCTCTAAAACTGCTTATGCCGAGTCCGCGCATCATATCCAGCAGATTAACAAAAATATGCGCCGTGGCACGGGCGTCGTGGTCGGCGCGGTGATGCCGGACCAGATCGATCGAATAATAATTCGCGACCGTGTTCAGTTTATGATTCTCTATGTTCGGCAACAGCCGACGCGAGAGTTGAACAGTACACAGCGATGGGTTCGCAAGCCGATAATGCGGATAAACGCGGCCTATTTCATAATTAAGAAACGCCATATCGAAACGCGCGTTGTGCGCGACCAAGATCGAATCGCCGATAAATTCGAGCAATTCGTCCGCAATATCGCGAAAGACCGGAGCATCTTTTACCATCTCGTCATCGATCCCGGTCAGGCCCGTAATAAACGACGATATCGGCGTTTGGGGATTAACGAGCGAGTGAAATTCGTCGGCAACTTCTCCGTTCACGACCTTGTACGCGCCGATCTCGGTCACGCGGCACGGCGGAGCTTTTGCGCCGGTAGTTTCCAGATCAAAAACGACGAATCCCGTTTGCCCTAGGTCGATGCCGTCGTGATCGAGTTCGACGATCTCGACAAAATCGTCGTTAAGCCGAAGCCGCGCGTCACGCGTTGCGAGATCAGATACCAACAGCCGGGCGAGTCCCGGTTCAGGTTTATTTATCTTCATAACGGAATCGACAATGCTGACCGCCGACGCACGTCCGCCGATGGAGCGAAGAAAATCGACCGTCGATGTTATCAGGATCGAATCCGAAACAAGATTTGAGAACTGCGGCATTGCTTTAGTATTTTAACGTTAAAAGATGAAACCGCAAGCGTGCAGAAATGTATAAAGCCGCCGTCAGCGGTTTGACCCGCGCATCATTTTTGATGAAACTAAAGCACATAATGAACGAAATTTCCGCCGAATCCGCGCTCAAGCATTTCACCGACACCGAAGCACTGCTCGAAGGCCACTTTCTTTTGTCCAGCGGCCTGCACAGCCCGAAATATCTGCAATGCGCGCTTGCGCTTCAGTATTCAGCCGATGCGATGCGTTTCGGAAAAGCGCTGGCCGCAAAGTTCGGCGATGTGAATATCGAAACCGTCGCGTCACCGGCGATCGGCGGACTTGTGATCGGCTTTGCCGTCGCGGCTGCGATGAATGTCCGCTTTATTTGGACGGAACGCCAGAACGGCGAAATGACCTTGCGCCGCGGATTTTCGGTAAAGCGCGGTGAGCGCATTTTGGTGGTCGAAGACGTGATAACCACGGGCGGATCGACACGCGAATGTATCACCGCACTTGAGAAACACGGTGGGAACGTTGTCGCGGCCGCATCGATAGTCGATCGTTCCGGCGGCTCGGCCGATGTCGGCGTTCCGCGCGAAACGCTTTTGACGCTTGATGTGCCGTCATACGCGGCGGATGTGTGTCCGATGTGCGCCGCCGGCGGTTCGCCCGTTAAGCCCGGCAGTCGAGCTTAGATCCCGACCCGAAATGAACTTCAAACTCTTGATACAATACGACGGCACGGATTATCACGGCTGGCAGATACAGGAAAACGCTCGCTCGATTCAGGGCGAACTCGAACGCGTTATCTCACTGCTTGAAAATGCTCCGGTAAAGGTCGTCGGTTCGGGCCGAACGGACGCCGGAGTCCACGCCGAAGGCCAGGTTGCGAACGTCAATATCGTGCGCGGTTTTACGCCCGAACGGCTGCAGGCAGCGATCAACGGAAATCTTCGCCGCGACATACGCGTAATGAAAGCGGAGATCGTCGATGACGATTTTCATTCGCGGTTCAATGCGAAAAATAAAACGTACATTTACCGCGTGATGAACACACCGGTGATGTCGCCTTTTTGGCGGCGTTTTGCACACCATGACGCACGGCCGCTGGACGTCGAACGAATGAACGACGCGGCCAGGTTCTTTTTGGGCGAGCACGATTGGACAGCTTTTTCGGCAGCGCAGATCGACGGCGAAAATCGCGTCCGGACGATCACGGATATTTCCGTTGCGTCGCACTGGGACGCTCGCGCGAATGCCGCGATGATCGAATTTCGCGTTAGCTCGAACGGATTCTTGCGCTATATGGTGCGGTCCATTGTCGGAACCTTGCTCGAGGTCGGACGCGGCGAAAAAGATTTTGATACAATTCAAACGGCTATCGTTACGGGTGACCGCGACCTGGCCGGTGCGACCGCGCCGCCGCACGGACTAACGCTTCACAAGGTCGTGTATTAAAAAGAGGAACGCGGGCAAAATCTTCTATGATTGTTTATCACATTGCGTTGCCGGAGGTTTGGGAATATTACAGAGAACGGCCGTCGTATCAGCCGGAAAGCCTTGTCGTCGAAGGCTTTATTCACTGCAGCTACGAACATCAGCTCGAAGCCGTGATCGAACG
>CBFGSN010000177.1:0-4869 GCA_965651435.1 uncultured bacterium
CATCTACTCTGCGATCTGCCGTCGATCGACCGAATTTACGACGACGGAAGATTATTGAATCACAGGATCTTTTGGAATTTGGAACCGGAAAGCCGAACAACGAACAGCGAAACGCGCATCGCGAGCACTATAACAGAACTGATCTACGTTCCGAATGAGGTTCCTGACGGCCGTTATCTTTTGAATCTGCAGATCGCTCCGTTCGAAGCGGACGCCGCACCGTCGCGGCCGATGCTTCTGCCGGCCGACTAACGCAGAAGCTTGTCCATCGCGTCTTCGAGATCGGCCTCTTCGCCGAGGATCGTGAGAACATCGCCCCGCTGCACCTCCGTCATACCGCGCGGCGGTATCAGGCCATCGCCGCGGCGAATGGCAACGACAACACAGTTGCGAAGCCGCAGCGACGCGAGCGTTCGTCCGCTCTTCGCTCGGTTTATCCGAACTTCGCGAATGCGTTCCTCGCCCATTCCCGATGCAAGGAAATTAAAAAGACTCGGCCGAAGCACAAGGTTTTCGAGAATTGTCGCCGTCGCCCGCGAAGGACTCATCACCTCAATGCCCGCCTGTTCGAACGCCGCCAGATTCGTGCTTGTGTTTACGCGGGCGACCAATCGAAGCGATTCCTGCTCGGCCCGTATCGCCTGGCAGACCAAAATATTCACCTTGTCGCTTGGTGTCGCGACGATGGCGCATTTCGCCTCGGCGGCTCCGGCTTTTTTCAGCACGTCACGTTCGGTCGCATCGGCGCAGTAAACACTTACGCCGCGCATTTCGCGCGCCTTTGCACAGTTGTCGGCATCGGTATCGATCATCGATATCGATTCGCCGTTCTCGATCAATCTTTGCGCCAAAAGGCGCGCCGTTTCGTCGGCTCCCACAATGATTATATGTTGAGGCATAACTTTGAAATATTTTGCCAGCCGCGATGCGAAGCTTCCTTCGATGCCGACCGTTGCTAATATGACGCCGAAAACGAGCGGCGCGAAAAGTTCGACGCCCGCTATCCGCAGATCCGCCATTTCAAGAGCAAAGAACGTTGCGACCGAAGCGGCAACGACGCCGCGCGGCCCGAGGAACGATATGAACCATTTTTCGTTCGAACGCAGCTCCGACCCGAATGTGGATGAAAATACGCGAATGGGACGTACCGCGACAATTATCAAAGCAACGACCAGAACGCCTGCCCACCCGATCGAAACAAGCTCACCCATCGTGAGCCCCGCGGCCAGCAGCACGAACACGGTCGATATCGCGATGCTCGCCAGATCGCCTTTGAAATCTTCGACCTGTTCCTTATGCGGAATGTCGAGCGACCCGACGGTCATGCCGGCGATCGCAGCGGCCATAACGCCCGATTCGTGAGCGAATGCTTCGGCTATCGTGTACGACGCGAGAGCCGCGCCCAATATTCCGATGCGCGTAAATTTTGACGGCAGAAGTTTGAACCGGTCGCTGAACAGCCATACGAAAAGCGCGACCGCGACGCCTGAAACAGCTCCGACAATGAACGTATAAACCGCCGCCGGTATCGCATAACCAATGCCGCCCGGCGATATGATCGCCGTGAAAACAAGAGCCGCCAATATAACGCCGAGCGGATCGGCAATGATCGATTCGCTTTGAAGCGTCAGCTTAACACGCCGGTTCACGCTTACCTTTTCCAGGATCGGCGTGATGACCGTCGGGCCGGTCACCGAAACGATCGCACCGAAAAGGAAGCTCAGTTCCCATGTCCATCCGATCAAATAATGAGCCAATATTCCGGCCAGCGCCGTAGTTATCAAAAGCCCGACCGTAACCAATCCGAGCACGGCGCGCGACGCATGCCGGATCTCGCGGACGTCGAGCATCATTCCGCCTTCGAAAACAACTATGGCGACCGATGCTTTTACCGCGATGCGCATCACGTCGCCCAAAAGATCGGGCAGGATTATTCCGAGTCCGGCCTCGCCGAAGATCAGTCCGGCAAGCAGCAGCGGGCCCGTCGCCGGGATGCGGAGCCGCTCCGCAAGTATCTGCGCGGATGTGCCGATAAGTATTACCAGCACGAGCGTCGCCATCACAAAAAGAACATGGTCGTACTGATTCAAATTTTGAATGAATGGTTCCAGCAAAAATGGCTCCGATGGTTTTGGATGGTAACTATCCTAACACGATGACTTTGAATTTCCGAAAAACTCCGCGTGAAGCGAGCGGATGCAGCTTTCGGCCGATTCTTTTTTTATAACGAACGTAAGGTTTACGCTGGACGCACCGTGCGAAATGAGTTCGACGTTGTGGCCTTCGATGGTGCTGAATATTTTTGACGCGAGACCGCGGCTTGAACGCAGGCCTTCGCCGACGATGCAGATGACCGTATAACCGGATTCGACCGAAACTTCGCCGAGGCGTTCGAGTTCCGTGACGATCTGTTCGAGCGAATTGACGTTGTCAAGCGTCAGCGCCACCGAAACCTCAGACGTTGAAATGACGTCGATGACCGTTCGGTATCGTTCGAACACCTGGAACAGCGCGCTCATAAAACCATAACTGCCGAGCATCCGCGCCGATGTTATGCGAAGTATCGTGATGTCGTTCTTGTGAGCGATCGATTTGATCTTTTCCGGAGCTTCGTCGGATTCGGAAAGAACCATCGTCCCGATCGTCTCGGGTTCGAACGTATTGCAGACACGCACCGGTATTTTGTGATCGACCGCGGGTTTTATCGTTTTTGGATGAAGCACCTTGGCTCCGAAATACGAAAGCTCGGCGGCTTCTTCGTAGCTGAGCGTCGGGATCGTCCGCGCATCGCCGCAAACGCGCGGGTCACACGTCATAACGCCGGTCACGTCCGTCCAGATCAGCAGCTCATCGGCGTCAAGTATGGACGCGGCAATGGCCGCCGTAAAATCCGAACCGCCGCGGCCCAGCGTTGTCGTTTCGCCGCCGCGGCTGGCGGCAATGAATCCGCCCATTATGGGAATTTCGCCGGCTTCGAGCATTGGCCCGAGCTCGAGTTTGATGAGCTTTTCCGTCTCGTCCCAGATCGGCTGTGCCGCGCCGTATTCATCGTCCGTTACGATCAGCCGCCGCGAATCGACCTGACGCGCATTCACGCCGCGAGCCTTCAGAACCTCCGCCAAAAGCCGCGAAGAAAGCTGTTCGCCGTATGAGACCACGGCGTCCTTAAGCATCGAAAGCGGCAGGCTCCGGCGGGCCGCGCGGCGCAAAAGATCGGCGAGCTCGTCGCGGGCAAATTCGAGTTCCGCATCGAACGGCGTCCGCGTTCCTTCGCCGATAAAATGTTTTGTTATTTCGTTGTGCCGCTCGAAATGCGGCATGAGCGACGCGAACGCCGCTTCGTGATCGCCTTTTTTCGCGATGTCGAATGCATCCAGCAAAGCATCCGTCACCTTCGTCATCGCCGAAACGACGACGACCGGCCGCCGCGGGGCTTCGGCCGCGACGATCGAAACGACGCGTTCGAACGCGGCGGCATCGCCAACCGACGTGCCGCCGAATTTCATTACGATCCTTGAACTTGTGTCAGACACAAAAAGAGATTCAACTTTTTCTTATGGCTGTGTCAAGTTCGCCTGATACTTCCGCTTCGAAAAACCGTCACGCGAACATGCCGAACGCGCCTTCCAGGTCATAGCCCATCGCGGCAGTTGCTTTGCTTTCCGCGCGTTCCCTTAATTTGCTAAGCCGCAGCTCCGTCATTTTCGGATTCGCCAGAAAATATACAAAAGCCGCATAGCTGTCCGCGTTCCTCAGGCATTTTTGCCACGGCAGCGTGTAGCTCTCCATACCGGAATAATCCTCGGTAAAATATCCTTCGTCGCCGAAATCTTCGAGTCCCGCCCAGCGGTGCCCAGCTTCGTGAATAAGCGTAATGGTCGAAAGGTCGCCGTTGTTCAGCATTCCGCGATACAGATGGATCTCGCCCTGCCGCCGCAGAACGCCATCGTCCTCGTCGTAATGATATATCGCGCCGTTGCGGTTCGCGCATTCGGAATAATAACCGGTAACGTAGCCGAGCGTTGACGGATCGTGTCGCGATATCTTGACGCCGAAAGATCCTTGCAGCCCGCGGTTTATATTATTGAGAACCGTCCATACAAGATTGCTGTTTTCCGGGGTCGGATCCGCGTGGAAAAAGAATCGAAAGATCGGCTTTATCTTTTCATCATATTGCCACGATCGGCGAAGCGGGATAACTTCCTGCAGCCATGACCTGGCATTCATAACCGATGCGGCGACGAGCTGCGGCACCAATTTTTCGCCTTTCAACAAAACTTGGCGCACCTCTATTTTCGTTCCACCGACCCGGACACTCGTGGTGGAATACGGTTTCTTATCGAACAAACCCATTCGTTCTTCTCCTTCTGTAACTATTAGATTTTTCCCGCTTGATGAACGTGCCGATTCTATTCCTGCGAATAACCGCTGTCAAGATTGCACATATTTAACGACGTTCCAATTCACGATTTTTGCGGGCTTGGGTTAAAATCGGTCTATGCACGATTCAAACATCCTCGAAGATCAGCCGGTTGCATGGACGCCCACGCCCGAAGTCATCGAACGGGCACAACTCACGAAATTTATGAAGCAGGTCGGCGTTTCGACCTGGGACGAGCTTTATGAATTCTCCGTCCGCGATGTCGAAAAATTTACCGAAGAAGTCCTGAAATTTCTCGATATAAAATTCGACCCGCCGTATGAAAAATTGCTGGATGTTTCGGATGGCGTTGAATTCCCGAAATGGTTCGTGTCTGAACCCTCTGCGTCAGCGGAGGGCCAAAAGAACGATGACGATCCGACAAAAGGGCCGCCCGCTAACGCAGGCGGTTCTGACAGCGCGGGCCTGAACATCACCACAATGTGCCT
>CBFGSN010000178.1:0-4854 GCA_965651435.1 uncultured bacterium
CCTTCTTCGCCGACCGAGCCGATCGCCCTGAATTCCTTTAAGAAATGCGGCGTGTACATTTTTCCGTGAACGCCGACGGCGGCGATCGCACGAATATGCGAGATCGGCGTGACAACAACCGTATCCTGCCCGATGCCGGAAAATACCGTCCGGATATCGCTCCATTCGCCCTCGCGTTTTTCTATTATCGGCTTCCAGCTTTTCGGCGTTTGGCTGATCTTTTCATTCGGCAGGTCGATGCCCGAAAGCTTGTCGTAATCGAACGTTTCGACCATCTTGATGATACCTTCGATGCCCATTTTCAGAGCCAGCCGGTAATAATAACCGTCGCAAGAATGCGTGATGGCGTAACCGAGTGCGGGCGAACCGTGATTGCCCATGCACCGAGTGAATTTGTTGCCGATCTGTATGCCGCCGCCGCAAAGCAGGTTCGAATGCGCGACCGTGATCACACCCTGCTGCAGACCGGCGACAGATTCGGGAATTTTCCACGTCGAACCCGGCGGATAACGTCCCTGGATCGCGCGGTTAAAGAGCGGACGCTCCTCATCCTGCCAATACGCGGCGATCTGCTTGCGGCCCTCGCGCGTCTTGCTTCCCTGCACAAAAATATTCGGATCGAACGACGGCTGTGATGCCATCGCAAAGATCTCGCCGTTATTTGGGTCGAGTGCGATTATCGTTCCGCGTTTTGTCGGAGTTTCGGTCAGTCTTTGTTCGGCCGCGTTCTGCAGATCAAGGTCGATCGTCGTTATCAGATCCTGTCCGGACTGCGGTTCGACGCGGTCGATCTCGCTTTGAATGCGGCCGCGGCTGTCCACAATGACCTTTCGATAACCGGGTTTGCCGCGTAGATATTCGTCGTAATATTCCTCGAGTCCGCCTTTGCCGATGATGTCGCCGGGACGCATTCCGCGTTCGATGTATTTTTCCTGTTCAAGCTGTTTCGGGCTGATCTCGCCGACGTAGCCGAGCACGTGCGCAAGCGTTTCGCCGAGCGGATAAAACCGCTGCGGCTGGCGTTCAATGGTGAGTTCGGGAAATTCCAGAGCGTGCGATTCGACCCACGTGATGTCTTCCATCGTCGCGTTCTCTTTCAGCACAAGGTTCTCAAAATCGTTCTGCTTTTTGCTCAAAGCAAGGCGTTCATCGACGTATTCGGGTTCGAGCCCGAGCCCGGCGGCATAATCGTCGCGGCGTTCCTTTACGTTAATTTTCTTTAACGGTTCGCTGGCGATGACGACGTTGAAGATCGGCCGCGAATCGACAAGTATCTTTCCGTTGCGGTCAAAGATCGCACCGCGCGGAGCCGGAATAGGTATCAGCCGAACTCGCTGATTTTCCGCGCGGTTCGCGTAATATTCGCCGTTGACGATCTGCAGATTGTAAAGCCTTATGCCCAAAAGTGTGAGCAAAAGAAAGGCAAACACCTGTATCACGGTCAGCCTGACGCCCAATTTTTGAGAATGTTCCCTGAATTTCATTGCAGATGTACTTTTATTTTCCCAGCCGTATCGGATTACGCCGGCGCGTGTGGCGTTTTGATGACGACATTCCGCGGCGGCGCGAACGCGTCCTTTCGGACATAAAATAATCGAGGAATATGTAGATCAAAGTGCCGGCGATCATGGTTCCCACCAATGTGTATGCAATGATGACGAAAGGCTGGCCTAAAAGTTCGCGGCCGAACAGTCTGTGAACCCCGTAATAGACGAAATCATCCAATAAACACGCACCTGCTATGACGGGAATTCGAAGCAAAAGGTTGTCCATGTACACGCGCCGGGCGAGCTCTGAAACCAGATACGCGACAAGCGTTTTGGAAAATCCGTTCGCGCCCAAAAGCCCGCCGCTTAAGGCATCGACCGCCAGCCCGGCGAATGCTCCGAAAAAGATCGCCTTGATCGAATCGCGTTCGAGCGCGGCATACACAATAATGATAAGCGGAAAATCGATATAGGCGAAAGGTTCCGCAACATTGCGCAGCGTCCATTGAAGGAGTATCGCAACGATCAATGCAATTGTGATCTTCAGATTATTCATTCGCTCGCAGGCTTATTTCTTGTCTTCCTTAAGTGCGTTCGGCACCGACCTGTCGAACTGCGGTTTTGGCGGCGGTTCGTAAAACAATATGCCGACTTCCTGCATTGCTTCGAGACCGGAGCTTGGTTCGAGAATTATTTTATGCGGCTGTGAGGCCGAACCCGGTTCGACCTGTACGATCGTACCGACCTTCAGCCCCGGTGGATATATTCCGTCCTGTCCCGTCGTATAAACGCTCTGGCCGACCTGTACATCGATCGACCCGGAAACGTAGCGCATCTCCAGCGTGTTGCGTTTGCTGCTGCCGACGACGACGCCCAACGCGTTCGATGGGCTTATTTCACCGACGACCGCACCGACACCCGATTTATCATGCGTGATCAGATCGACCTGTGATGTGAGCGGGCCGACGGCGGTGATGCGGCCGACTATGCCGCCGTTCGTGATGACCGGCATATTCAGCTTTACGCCGTCCAAACTTCCGCGGTTGAGGATCGACGAATCGAACCAGATGGACGGATCGCGGCCGATGATACGCGCCGTCAGCACCTTCGATTTGCTCTCTTCTTTTAATTCGAGCAGTTTTCGCAGGCGTTCGTTTTCAGCGACGAGGTCCTCGCGGCTCTTAAGTTCGACCTCGAGTTCCTGAACGCGCGTCAGCAGAATGCTGTTCTCGGATTCGGCCGAACGCATATTTGCGAATGATGCAAAATAATTGGAAACGCCGGACGTGACGGTCGTGATCGGCGATTGAACAAAATCCGCAACGGTCTGCGCCCAGACGCGCAGATATGATTGGCCGGTGGAAACGCGAGCATCAAATGCCATCAGCAAAAAATTGCCCAACAGCAAAGCGATCACCAGCCACGGTGTCATCCGCCAAACTTCTTTTTGACTTCGCTCAGCCATTTTCCGTCAAAGATCCGAAAACCCCACAACCTTGAAACTCAACTCCGAATGCCAGCAACCACAAACTTTGTTCTATCCGCCCGCCATCAGCGAATTGTCCCATTTGACGCGTTTGAGCAATTCGAAATCCGACAGCATTTTTCCCGTTCCCAGAACGACCGACGAAAGCGGATCGTCCGCGATGACGACCGGCAGACCGGTTTCGATCATCAGGCGTTTGTCGAGATTTTTGAGCAGCGCGCCGCCGCCGGTCAGAACGATGCCGCGTTCGACGATGTCGGCGGAAAGTTCCGGCGGTGTGCGTTCGAGAGCGACGCGGACCGCATTGATGATCGTTGAAACGGCGTCGGACAAAGCTTCGCGAACTTCTTCGTCCGTCATCGTGATGGTTTTCGGAATGCCTTCGATCAGGTTGCGGCCGCGAACGTCCATCGACAGCGGCTCATCAAGCGGAAACGCGCTGCCGAGTGCGATCTTGATCGCCTCTGCCGTGCGTTCGCCGATCAAAAGGTTGTATTTGCGTTTGATGTACTGCGTGATGGATTCGTCCATCTCGTTTCCGGCGACGCGGACCGCACGCGAATAAACGATGCCCGAAAGCGATATGACCGCGATGTCCGTCGTTCCGCCGCCGATATCGACGACCATGTTCCCGTGCGGTTCCGTGATCGGCAGACCGGCGCCGATCGCCGCCGCCATCGCTTCTTCGACAAGGTAAACTTCGCTTGCTTTTGCGCGGTACGCCGAATCTTCGACCGCGCGGCGTTCGACCTGCGTGATCTCCGACGGAATGCCGATGACGACACGCGGCCGCACCCACGATTTGCCGTTGTGCGCCTTTCGGATAAAATGCTGCAGCATTTTTTCCGTCACCTCAAAATTGGCGATGACGCCGTCTTTCATCGGACGGATCGCGACGATGTTTCCCGGCGTTCGGCCGAGCATCTCTTTCGCGTCGCGGCCGACTGCTTCGACCTGGTTCGTCACTTTGTTGATCGCCACGATCGACGGTTCGCTCACGACAATGCCGCGGCCCTTTGCATAAACAAGCGTGTTCGCCGTTCCGAGATCGATGGCCAGATCGCTCGAAAATAAACTAAATAAGGATTTAAATGCCATAATCGATAAAAACTATTGTGAATATCAGTGTAAATACAGACGTGTCAAAGAGATATGGCTTCGTTGCTGAGATTCGCACAAAGTGAGACAAGCCGGCCGCTTTTCCCCGAAACGCTTAACCTATTACCTTACACTCTTTTACTGCCTTTTTTCCACCATAAACACAGAGTTTTTCACATTTTTTGCAGATTT
This sequence comes from uncultured bacterium, assembly GCA_965651435.1. GTDB lineage: Bacteria > Acidobacteriota > Blastocatellia > Pyrinomonadales > Pyrinomonadaceae > OLB17. The sequence goes on from CBFGSN010000178.1 coordinate 4,264, forward strand.
TTTTTTGAGTTTGTCACACGAAGAGCCGCGCCGCGACACCGACAATGATAGAAGGTATGATCAAAAGCGCAGTTAGGATCGATATCCACCATCCCATAAATGCCATCCATGCAAACACGAGTAAATGGAAACGCGGACGAGGAGCGAGTTTTCCACCCAAAGCCAGTTGCTGTTTTTGTTTTCGGAAAAGCACAATGATGCCGATGAGTATTCCGAGAATTATCAATATCTCGATCGCAAGAATACTTGAAACGAGAGTTCCGAGGATCGAATCGACTTCCCAAAGATAGATCAATGTCACATTAACAGAAAGGTGAGCAATGCCAACGATCAGGCCGTAAAACGCCGACCGTGCAAAAGATAAGTCTGGGGTTAGGCTCATGAATCCGCCGCCGCTGCTTATGTACGGCGGAAGCGACAAAAGCGTCATCGCCCATAATACCCAGCAGACTACGCTGACAAGAATTCCAATTACAAATTGAGAGAGCGTATCCATAAAAACATGAGCGCGGAGTCGATGTAACGCCCCGCGCTCAGGTCATCGGTCACATTAAACTAATGCACATAGGCATTCGGGACGGGCAGGTCGCC
>CBFGSN010000179.1:0-4854 GCA_965651435.1 uncultured bacterium
AGCGTTACGACAAAACGACGACCGGAATGCATTGGCAGATCGGCAAAGGCGGCGGTTTTCATTATTATGAAGCCGAAAAGCTGAACAAACCGCTGCCGGTGACGGTTTTTCTCGGCGGTTCGCCCGCATTAATTTTGTCGGCGATCGCGCCTTTGCCCGAAGACGTACCCGAACTTATGCTCGCGTCGCTTCTTGCTGACGGAAAGATCGCGACGGCGAAAGACCCGGCGAACCCGGACGGCTATGACCTGATCGCCGACGCCGAATTCGCCCTTGTCGGCAGCGTCGCACCGAACGTCACAAAACCCGAAGGCCCGTTCGGCGATCATTACGGCTATTATTCCTTGACGCACGAATATCCCGTGTTTACGGCGGACGCCGTTTATCACAGAAAGGACGCGATCTATCCGGCGACGGTCGTCGGCAAACCGCGGCAGGAAGATTTTTTTATCGGCGATTATCTGCAGGAACTTTTGTCGCCGCTGTTTCCGGTCGTGATGCCCGCCGTGCGCGATCTTTGGAGTTACGGCGAAACCGGTTTCCACTCGCTCGCCGCGGCCGTCGTCCGCGAACGCTATTCGCGCGAAGCCCTTTCCGCCGGTTTCCGCATTCTAGGCGAAGGCCAGCTTGCGCTGACAAAATTTCTTCTGCTCACGGACACGCCGCAGAACCTGCGCGATTTTGCATCGCTTTTTGAACACATTTTGGCGCGGACCGATCTTCGCAAAGACCTGTTCATTTTCAGCCGAACGGCTTTCGACACGCTCGATTACGCCAGCGGAAAGATCAACCACGGCAGCAAGGCGATATTGATGGGCGTCGGCGATCCGATCCGCGAACTGCCGCTGGAATTCACGGGCGATCTGCCGCAATTTATCACGGCGGCCGAACCTTTCTGCGGCGGATGTTTGGTTCTGGAAGCTCCCGATTACAAAGACGGCGACGGCCTCGCGGAACGCATCGCGGCTGATGAAAGATTTGCCCGTTGGCCGATGCTCGTTCTGCACGACGATGTTTCTGTCGCGCGTTCGGCGGAAAAATTCCTGTGGGCGACGTGGACGCGGTTCGATCCGGCGCGTGATATTTATTCCGCGAATACTTCGGTGCAAAACAACCACATCGGCTATGAACCGCCGGTCGTCATCGACGCACGCATGAAACCTTGGTATCCGGGAACCGTCGAACCGCACCCGGACACTGTGGAACTCGTGGATCGCCGCTGGAAAGAATATTTTTAACCGAATAATGAAAACCCGACGCAAGATCATTTACACCGCCCTTGCCGCGTTCGTGTTCGTGCTTCTGTGCGTTGCGTATTCCTATTTCATCGAACCGCGGCGGCTTGTCGTAAACGAACAGCGGCTTGAGATAAAAGATTGGGATCCGGCGTTCAACGGTTTGAAGGTCGTCGCGGTTTCGGACATACACGGCGGCTCCAACGGCGGCGACGCGCAAAAGATCCGTCGCATCGTACAAACAATTAATGAACAGGACGCAGATGTTGTCGCGCTTCTCGGCGATTATGTGTCACAGGACAGAAATGCGCCGTCGGGCCTTAAGATGCCGATGTCCGAGGTCGCGGATAATCTTGCCGGCATCAAAGCGAAGTACGGCGTGTTTGCGGTGCTCGGCAATCACGACGGATTTTACAGCGACGACATCGTCGCGAAAGAGCTGACGCGCGTCGGTTATACGGTCCTGCAGAACGAGATCGTGCCCATCGAACGCAATGGCCGCAAGCTCCGCATTCTCGGGTTAAAAGATCATATGAAACTCGATTTCTGGCGATCGTTCAAAACCGAGATGCAGAAAACCATCGAACGCTATCCGCAGGGCGGCGGCCTGCTCATACTTGAACACAGCCCCGATACGCTTGTCGCGATCCATTTCGGAAACGCTTTTCCCGGGCAATATCGGCTTATGCTCGCCGGACACACACACGGCGGCCAGATCCGTTTTCCAATTCTCGGAGCTCCGATACTTCCTTCCAGCTACGGACAAAAATATTGCTGCGGCCACGTTTACGATTACGGCCGCGATATGTTCGTGACGACCGGTACTGGAACATCGATAATGCCTTTCAGATTTCTGACGCCGCCGGAGATCGCGGTGCTTGATATCTATTCAAAATAGTCATCTTTCTTCATTTCGTGTGTTTCGTGTAATTCGTGGTTATCTTTTCGCCGGAAATTTCGAACCACGAAACACACGAACAACACGGAGGTTATTAAAACCGAGGCAAAGTTCTTTTTTTCTTGTTGCTCCTTTATCACTGAAAGAACCGATCGAAGCGGCTGACGAATCGGAAGCGGGATCGTCGCGGCTTTTCCGATTCGCATTCCGATAAAAATTAAGCTAACATTCGTTCGTTCTAAATTTACACACCTTTCTGGAGGAATATCATGAAACAGCTAAAGACCTTTGTATTTATCGCGGGCGTGTTATGCGTTGTCGGAGCGTTTGCGGCGTGCGGCGGCGGAGCGGGAACGGACACCGCAAAGAATACTGCGTCTGCTCCGGCGGATGATGCGGCGGCCTCGAAAAACGATCCAGCACCCGCATCGGATGGCGGAAAGTCCGAACAAAACGCGGCTTCGATCGCCGGCGATTACACCGTCACGGGTGCGAATGTTGATGGCGGCGGCAAGTACGACGGCGACCTGCGCATCACGCCGCGTGACGATGTTTATCAATTTTCGTGGGTCAGCGGCGGCGAAAGCTCCGACGGCGTCGGTGTAATGACCGGAAACAAGATCGCGGTGGCCTTTACCAAAGGCACGGACGGCACCGGCTGCGGCGTTGTCCTTTACAAAATTTTGCCGAACGGCGACCTCGACGGCAAAGCCGGTTATTGGGGCGTTAACTCGGCCGAATCCGAAACGGCGAAACGCAAAAGCGGAACGGATCTGGCCGGCGAATATGATGTGACGGGCACGAACACCGGCGGCGGCTCGTACACCGGAACGTTGAAGACGGCAAAGGACGGCGAAGGCTACACTTTCGAATGGAACACCGGCAACGTCGATAAAGGGTTCGGTATTCGTCAAGGCGATACGGCAAGCGTCGGAATTGGCGGCCCGGACTGTGCGTTCGTTTCCTATGAAATAAAGCCCGACGGAACGCTCGAAGGAAAATGGGGCGGCCGCTCATCGAAAACCTTCGGCACCGAGACCGCTAAAAAGAAATAGAAAGTTTTCAAGACATTTTATTTCTTTCATTTCGTGTGTTTTGTGTGTTTCGTGGTTATCTTCTTCGCGGGGAAGTTTGAACCACGGAACACACGAACGACACGAACAAACGGCACACAACTCTCATCGCAGCATTTTCTTTACTCTTGCAAAATCCCCGTCGTTCTTTGCGGGTTTGAGTTTCAATATTTTGCACATAAGTTCATAGACATCGACGTTCGGGAAGCCTTCGACGACGTTATGTTTCCTGAACGCTTTTCCGTGGCCGATAAAAACGGCGTGCATCGATCCGTACTTATTATCATAGCCGTGTGCGCCGATCGTTTTGCCGAAGTCCTCGCGTTTTTTCAGGCGTTCATAAAACTCACGGCTCGTGTACATCCAGCCTTCGTCGGCCGAACAAACTATCGGGGCGACGCGCGCACCTGTGCTGTAATGCAGCCTTTCCGGAATTTCGGCTTTCGGCAAGCACCAGCCGTGCGGAATTTTTCGCAGTGCGGCGGCCATTTCATCAGATCGCCCTTCTTTCGGAAATATCTGGACGATCTCGCTTGTCCAAAGGATGCGTTCGGCGAGATCGAGGTCAACATATTCGTCAAAGACGACCGCATTTCTTTGATCAAGAGCCGCCATTCCGTGATCGGAGACGACAATAACATTCGCCTTGCGGTCAATTTTTCGAGCCTTCAATCCGTTCATCAAACGTTCGACGGCTTTATCGACCTTCAGCACGGCATCGCGCGTTTCGGTGCTGTCGGGCGAATGCCGGTGGCCCTGTGTATCGACATCGTCGAAATATAATGTCAAAAACGTCGGCCGCTGTTCGCGCGGCAGGTCGAGCCAGGCGAGTATCTGATCGACGCGCGGTTCGTGCGGCAGTTCGTGTTCGTATTCTTTCCAGAACGTCGGCCGCGTTCCTTCGATCTCGGCTTCGCTGCCCGGAAAGAACATCGCGGCGGCGTGCTGTCCCTGTTTTTCGGCGGTCACCCAGATCGGTTCGCCCAACCACCAACGCCCGTTCTGAACCTCGGTTTTTTTGCTCATACCGAACGTCGTGCCGAAATCGTAGATATTATTTTCGACGATGCCGTTATTTTCGGGATAAAGCCCTGTCGCGATCGTGTAATGGTTCGGGAAAGTTTTGGTCGGGAACGACGGCGTCATAAATTTGGCACGCGTTCCTTCGCGGGCGAGCCTGTTCAGCGTCGGCGGGCCGTATTTTTCCAGATAGTCGGGCCGAAATCCGTCTATCGACACCAGAATAACCGTCGGCCGCAGATCCTTTATCGGTTTTTGTGCCGCCAAACCCGCCGCAGCTGCCAACAATATAAGAACGGCCGCCGACAAACTAAAACAACGCTTCGATATTTTCATATGTGTGAACAACATTTCTCCGGGATGCCCCGATTATACCACCAAGTCAGTACCGTCTGCGGCAGCAGATGGTTTATGTTTCTTTCGCGCATTTCGCAGTCAACGGTTTACCAAAAAAAAATACCCCGACCGCGGCCGGGGCATTGTGTTCTGAGTTCAACAAACTTCAGTTTGTTGATGTCCTTTTCCGCAAACTAAAGTGTGCGGGACTTTGATTACGTTCCGGTTTCCCAGCTACCGAGGTATTCCACCATTTCCGGCGTGAGTTCGTCGATCGAAACGCCCATTGCCT
>CBFGSN010000180.1:0-4790 GCA_965651435.1 uncultured bacterium
CGCAACAAGGCCGCCGACGCTTCCCAGATACAATACTTCGATCAGATCGTAAGCAAAAACTAGTTCCTTTTGCCTTAGTAGTGAATCGCTGGAGGCGATGAAGAAAAATTTATAGCTCGTCCACACCAGGATCGGCAACGTAACCGTCGCTAACAGGGGAAGAAGATACGCTGCAAGCTGAAATCGTAAAAAGTACGTTACCAAGATCGATAGTAAAAACGCGACGGGTAGGCCGATGCGAGCCGTGTCCTGAAATACATGATACGGATTTGAACTGCCGGAAGTCTCGGTGAGAGTGGAGTGTAGCCCGACGGCCTGAAGCGACATAAGTACAACACCCAAACCAAAAAATACCATCCATCGTTTCACTTTCTTCACAGCTTTGCTCCTCCCTTTCAGTGCAGCTAATCTCGCTCGGCCCAGTAATAAGGTTCGCGGCTATGGTGCGCAATGGCTAGGATTCGAATGCTTGAACCCGTAGGCCTATAAAAGACCGAAAAAGGAAATGTATTAACGACCTTTCGCCGTATATCGATGATCTCGATCGGAGAGGCTAGTGGAAACCGTCTTATATCGTCGATTGCGGCATTGACTGAATCGAAAAAATCGCGTTCGATACCCGGTTCCGAAACTGCATAAAACTCCATAGCCGCGTCTAACTCACGTTCGGCGAGTCGGTGAACCGATATTTTCATGTAAGTCGATATTTTTCGCGGAGTTTCCGCATTACATCTTCGAATGGAACTAAAACTGATGGATCGTCATCACACTCTTGACTACGGCGTCGGAGTTCTTGTAACCAAACGTTTTCAATTTCGTCCGGCGAGATAGGATCTTCGTTTGTTTCATCGAGACTGCGTAACAGCGTTGAGGCCAAGCGTCCGCGCGAATTCCGATCCATGCTTAATGCTTGTTTTTCTATTTTTGCAAAATCGATCATCGTTTACCACCACAATATATTCTATCGCATTTTAACAGATCACAGTAAGCCTCTTTCTTTCACTCTTAGGTACGTTTCCAGCAGCTTTGTGCCCAGATTTTTTGTCGTGACATCGAGCGCCAGCCCGCCCATTGCTTCGACGTGGCGGAGTGCCTGTTCGCGCTGGAGAATTATCTCTTCGGCGGCGGATTGGACGAACGCATCGCGGATCGAATCGGGTTTGCGGCTGACGGTCGTATTAAGGTCGCGGTCGCCGATGGTGACCACAAGCGGCAGGTGCCGCGGCCGCAGAAGTTTAAGTGAAGTAAGCAATTCGCGCGACCCGACCGTATCGACCAGATCGGTTAGAACGACGATGAAGCCGCGCTTTTTCAGGTGCGAACCGATGTATTGGAATGCCCGGGCATACGACGGTTCGATGAGCTCCGGTTCGATATCATGGAGAGCTTCGAGCACTGCGTCGATGTGTTCGATGCCGCGTTTCGGCGGCAGAAATTTGATCATACGGCGTCCGAAAACGGCGATGCCGCAATTATCGCCGGCTTTTGAACATGCGGACATCAACGCCAATGCGGCGTGCACCGCGGTGTCGAATTTTGTTTCGCCGCCGATGCGTCCGGTCATCAAACGGCCGGCGTCGATGGCGATAATGACGGTCTGGTCGCGTTCGATCTGATACTGCCGCGTCGTTAGCCGCGAACGCCGCGCGGTTGCCGTCCACGAAATGTGGCGGAGTTCGTCGCCGCGAACGTAATCGCGCATGGATTCGAATTCGCGGCCTTCGCCCCGGCGAACCGACCGACGCTGTATCGCCAAAAATGAACGCGCACCCAATGCACGAAGTTCGATCTCGCGTGCCCGACGCATATTCGGATAAACTTTTACCGTTTGATCTTCGCCAAGCGACGCCTGGCACCAAACAAGCCCGAACCGCGACAAAAAACGCACGGCCGTTTTTCCGAAATGGTAACTGCCGCGCCGCGTCGGCATTAGCCGATAAGAAAAGTCGGCCGTCGAACGGGCGTCAAGGCTGATCTCTGCTTCGCGTTTATCAAGCAGATTCATTTCCGCCGGATATTCGTCTTTTATCCGCAGATAAAACGATCGCGGTGTTTCATTGTTTATTTCCAGCCGAACCTCGCTTTCGCCGCCGATCGCAAAACGCATCGAAAGGTCGCGTTCTATCGCCAGGCCTTCGGGCAGATCGCGGCTTGCGAAATGATCGAGCACCGCCGCCGCGACAAGCAGAACGTCCCACGCGAGCACGAAATACGGCATCAGCGGCACCGCAAACGTCAGTGCGAGCGGCAGAAAGCCGAGACCGAACAGCAGATAAAATTTTCGGGAAAAGACGAACTGCATTTGCGCCGCGATTATAGCATGTTTGTATTGACTTCCGCCTTTAGGCGGCGTTCAGAGTTACGCCTTCAGGCGTGATCGTTCGGAGTCCCGCCTTCAGGCGGCCTGCTAATAGACCTTTTGTGTTGAAAAAGACTGCCGATTGTGTTTCATTAAAACACGATAAATGCTCACGCACGATAACATCGAAACCGCACTGCCGACACGAACATCCGCGATGATCTTTCGCGGAAAGGCGACGCTTTTGCAGCTTCGCCGTTCGGTAAATAACGCACTGGGCGAAACGGTGCGAAGGTTTGAAAAGGCGTCACGGTTGGCGGATGCGCCGGTCGTTGCGAGTTCGGTAACACCGCTTTGGACGGAGGCCGCGGCCGAGGAACATTTCCTCGTCGCCGGAAAGATCGAAAATCTGCGGCGCGCGGCAAAACACCTGAACGGCATCGAAATTCCCGCTGGCGGACTTTTCAGCTTTTGGAAGCACGTCGGCCGCGCGACCCGCAGACGCGGGTTCACTGTCGGCCGTGAGATCCGCGAAGGCTGCGTGATACCGAACCTCGGCGGCGGGCTTTGCCAGCTTTCGAACGCGCTTTATTCATCGGCGCTTGCGGCGGATTGCGAGATCGTCGAACGTCACGCGCACAGCCGCGTGATCGCCGGTTCGCTTGCGGAACAAGGTTTGGACGCGACCGTATTTTGGAATTACATCGACCTGCGTTTTCGGCCGCGTATCGATATGCGGATCGAGGTTTCGCTCGACCGCGACGACCTGATCGTGAAATTCCGCGGCGTCCGCGACGACGCTCCTGCCGCACCGACAAAACCACGCCGCCGCGTGCTTCACGAAAGCGAACCGAATTCTTGCGCGACGTGCGGCGAAGGCGATTGTTTCCGTTCGCTGACGCCCGCCGAAACGCACGCCGAGCGGCGAACGGCGTTTCTTGTTGATGAATTTTCAAAGGAATTCGACCGATATATTTCCGAGAAACGAACGTCCGCGGATGTGCTGATGATACCGCTCGACGGAAAGCGTTTTCGAAAGGCGAATTACGCGTGGCGGACGGACGGGTTCGCCGCCGTTCGGCAAAGTGCGTCGACGGCTATTGTTCGTTCGTACCGTTCGCGGCGGCTTGCGGCTCAGGGTGCGGCACGTCAGCAAAATCTGTTGGCAATGAACGAACGGCTTGCTCTTCGGTACGCCGAAAAGCTTCGGCCGGATATGCTCCACGTCGTGGTTCATCAAAATCTTTTGCCATATCTCTGGCGGCACGGTGACCTCGGCGGCCGCACATTCGATGTGCTGATGACCGCGCTTCCGATGGCGGAGATCCAGAACCGGCTCGACGCCGCGTTCGCCCGGCATTCTGAAAGCACAACGCTCGGTGATTTTCGCGCGGACGGCGAACTGCTTTCGGATGAGATCGCGGCGCTTTCGGCAGCGTCAAAGATCGTCACGACGCACACGGACATCGCCGAACTTTTTCCGCATCGGGCTGTTTTGCTCGATCGCGAAATGCCGGCCGCACTTCCGCCGAAAACTGCCAAAAACGCCAAACCGACGGTGGTTTTTCCGGCGACAACGGTCGGGCGGAAGGGTTGTTATGAGCTGCGCGAGGCTTTGCGCGGGCGCGACGTTCATCTCGTTCTGCTCGGGCCGCTGATCGAATCGACTGATTTTTGGGAAGGCTTTGAAGTATCTCGCGGCGATGAAAATGCGCTTTATTCGGCGGATCTGGTCGTGCTTCCGGCGTATGTCGAACACAGGCCGACGCGGCTTCTGAAAGCGGCTTCGGCAGGCGTTCCGGTGCTGGCGTCAAAAGCCTGCGGCGTTGGGAACGTTGCGGGGATCGAGACGTTCGACCTTCATGAACCGGGCGTTCTGGGCGAACTGATCGGAAAATATCTGGAAAAATAAGTTTGCCGAAAAGCAACTTTTTGGGGCTTTTGGCTCTCAAATATATGCGTCGGAAAATGCATAACGCGGGACGCAAGGGAAATAGATGTTCACGAAAATACTTGCGGTTTCGACGATTTTGATAGCGGCGGCGATGTCGGCTTCGGCACAAACGTTTACAGCTCCGGCAGCGGCGACCGGCATCGAAAATGCATTCCTTGCAAAAGCTAACGACGACGGCAAAGCGGGCGAACCGGCGGGAGTTTTCGCAACCGACGATGTGCCGATCTTTTGTGTCGTACGGCTCGATTCGCTCCAGGCTGTGACCGTTAAACTCGTTCTGGTCGCCGTAAAAGTTCCCGGCGTGAAGGCCGGTTCGAACGTCGTTTCCATCAGCTATAAAACCAACGGAATGCAGGACCGCGTCGATTTCGAAGGCCGCCCGGACGGCCGCTGGGTCGCCGGAAGCTACCGCGCCGATATTTACCTCGACAACAAAAAAGCAAAGGCCATCGATTTTGACATCGGCACGCCCTCAAAACCCGCTACGCCTGTTCAGGCCGAAACCACAAACTCCCGCAAACGCCTTGCGGGGAATTA
>CBFGSN010000181.1:0-4789 GCA_965651435.1 uncultured bacterium
ATTATCTCTTGGTTGTTCTGCAGGCTTTCGCGATAGGTTTTGTGGGAAACCTTTTCGGCGTTTTCCATCGCGGCTTCGGCCGAACCGAATTCGAGAATGAGCTTGAGCGCTCCTTTTTCGCCGATGCCCGGAGCGCCGGGAATATTGTCGATCGAATCGCCCATTAAACCAAGCAGGTCGATGATCTTTTCCGGCGGCAAACCGAATTTTTTGTTGACCCATGCTTCGTCGCACCATTCGATCGGCGGCACCGGAACTTTGCGTTTGACGTTCGTCGAATTTTGCCGCATCGCAATAATGTGCGGATCTTTCACAAGCTGGCAGAGGTCTTTGTCGTTCGAAACGATCACGGCTTGCATCTTTTTCTCAGCCGCTCTTTTCGCAAAGGTGCCGATAATGTCGTCGGCCTCATATCCGTCCAAACTTACGATCGGAATATTGAACACCTGGCAAACACGGATGATATACGGCAGCTGTGCCGCCAGGTCGTCCGGCATTTCCGCGCGGTTCGCCTTGTACGCGGCGTAAGAATCGTGACGAAACGTCGGCGCGGACGTATCGAAAACCGCGGCAATGTAATCGGGCTTTTCGTCGTTGATCAATTTCCGCAGCATATTCGTAAACACGAAAATTGCCTGCGTTACTTGTCCCTGGCTGTTCCGCAGCGGCTCTTGCCGGGCTCCCATCGGCGCAAAATAGGCGCGGAAAATGTGCGACATCGAATCGATCAAAAATATGCGTTTCATTTCTGATTATATTAGCACGCAAAATGCGCCGCGCCAGAATGGAGGCCGCTATCGGAATCGATCCATTGCGCGAAGCGAATCGCGGCCGAAGCATTTTTGCAGGTAACGGGTTATCGGATAGCCGAGACGCGCGAGGATGTGGCCCGGCCGTGACATCGCGAAAATATCATACGAAACCGTGTTGGTGCGTTCGTCGAGACTGACCGCGAACCGTTCCTCGCCGATCTCGCCGTGACATGTCAGCGTTCCGTAAGCGAAGCCGAACCGCAAAGGCTCGTCGATCGTATAAACAATGCGCGCCGAATTCAGCGAATAAAAACCGAGATGCGAAATAAGCAGCGTTGCGGTTTCTCCCTTTGCGATCGGCGTATGCGTGTCGAAAAGTTCTATCCATCCGACATCGAACATTTTCCAGTTCCGGACGGCTTCCTTTGCTGCCGCAAGGACGTCGCTGCCTACGCCGATCTCAATTCGATTGCGGTCGATGCGGTAACCCGGAGGAGCTTTTTCCGCGATGGTCGCACCAAGTTCCGGGTACGAGAACGGCTTCGCCAGAGCGGCGTTGTGGAAATCTGCGATCTCTGTATCGCTGGGCCGTGTGAGATGGAACATTAAGTTTATTTTACATGATGCGCGGAGCTATTCGTATACATTTGACATCGCCGGGCTCCAAAGGTATTCTTTCTGTTCGTCCATTTTTGAACAAGATGGATGTGTGATCTATGTCCGGTTCGTCTAGGGGTCTAGGACACCGCCCTTTCACGGCGGCAACACGGGTTCAAATCCCGTACCGGATACCATCTTTTATGCCGCGAACGGCATCAAACCTTTTTGAATTCGCTTGCAACTCAAGCGAATTTTCTATTTTATAGGTAAATAATGTTTAAGAAGCCTTTATTAATTCAGCTATTCATATTTCTATTATGCTCGGCTCTTTTCGCCCAGCAGCCGCAGAAAGCTTCCGACACAGTTCTGGTATTGCCGTTCGAAAACATGTCGTCGAATCTGCCGGAATTCAACTGGGTTGGCGAAAGCTTCGCGCTTTCGCTTTCCGATCTGCTCAATGTTCCCGGTCTGAACGTCGTGGAAAACGCGGAGCGGAAGATCATCCAACAGCGTTTGCGCATACCGCTTTCGAATTTGCCGAGCCTTGCGACATCGCTGAAACTTTCGCGCGAAACCGGCGCGACGCTGCTGATACTCGGCAGCTACAGGATAACACCCGCCGCAGGTGAAAGTGCGGCGACGCTGAGCGTTACGGCAAAGATAGTTCGCGTGAACGAAGGCCGTTTTCTGAGCGAAGTGATGCCGGACGGAAGGCGAATTACGCGCGACATTAACCTTACGGACGCTCTCGGAAATCTGCAGACAATGGAAGGCCAGGTCGCCTATCAGATATTGTATCAACGCGATAAGGCTCTGCCGTTCTCGCAAAATCAGCTTATCGAAGCGGCAAATAAGGTTCCCGCACGCGCGTTCGAAGCCTATATAAAAGGAATGATGACGAGCGACGTAAATACGCGCGAGATATATTTTCGCAACGCGATGCGGCTTTATGCCGACGAGGTCGCGGACGGAATTTACGCGGATGCCGGGCTCGAACTCGGCCATCTTTACCTGGGCCAGGGCAAACGTTCCGAAGCGATCGACGCTTTTGAACAGGTCGTTTATGCAAATAAGCAGTGTACGCAAAAGAACGCGGGCAGCCCGGCGATCTTGAATTGCGATGACGAAAGCTATGCCGAAGCTTCGTTCTATATCGGCATCATTCAATGGCAGCAGGGAAATTTGGAACAGGCAATGGCCGTGCTTCAGCCGTTGGCGGACGACCTGAAACTGACCAGCGTTTACAACACTCTCGGCGCAATTGCCGTCCAGCGTTCGCGGACCGAAAAAAAGAACGAGGCTCAGGCCGCCGCGGATCTTACAAAAGGCCAGGATTTCCTGAAACAGGCGGCGGAATCGGCACCGGACAATAACCAGGTTCGATTCAATTATGCCGTTTCGCTTTTTCTGGGTGGGAATGCCGTGCAGGCGGCCGAAGAACTCCGCACCGTTGTCGATAAAAAGCCGAATGACGGCGAGGCGTATTTCGTGCTTGCAAAAGCCTTAAGCGAACTGAAAGATCCGGCCGCCGCCGAAGCCGACAACCAGGCGCGTAAATTCCTGACGGCCGGCAACCGCTACGCGAATCTGGAAACGGAATGGAACCGCAGCAAAACGCTGGACACGATAACGATGCGCGTCGAACAGCCGCGCCGCAATGATTTCGTCAGCGTTGTGTTGAGCCGAAAGAACACGGAACCCGTCGCGGCGGCTTCGACCGAAACGGAAAAGATGCTCGATCAGGCTCTTGAAGATTACAAAAAGGGCAACGATGACGCGGCGATGACCGTACTGCGGCGGATATTGGCCAGCGAGCCGATGAATGCCGACAGCTATCTTCTGCTCGGCAAGATCCATCTTCGCCGCGGTGATATCGAACAGGCCGTCAGTTCGTTCAAAACGGCGCTCTTTTGGGATAACAAAAAGATCGACGCCCATATCGCGCTCGGCAAGATCGCCTTGGAACGCGGATTCTGTCTGCAGGTGACGAACTATGCCGCGTCGGCCGCGGAGCTGGATCCGGAGAACCCGGACGTGATCGCGCTTCAGCGTTCGGCGGAGCGTTGTTCCAAATAGTGTAACTATTTTCGGTTGCGAATAATGGGTCGCCGCAGCGTTAAGACCCGGCGGCGATCCCGAATCGCCACTGTAAACTATTGAAATTAAAGCTGTTCGTGCGTTGCGGGGACGCGCAGTAACACTTTGAAAGGGAATAAAACAACTTTGGCACGCCATATGCATTAAGGGATAGCGGCTAGCTTGATGAAGTTAATCAAGACCCTCCGCCATCACATCTAGAGCGCGGTTTGCCACTGTGCTTTACACCCTTCCGAGCGTTCCTTCAGTTGTCCTTCCATTTTGAGCCTGGTCGAAACCGACCGGGCTCTATCACTTTTAAATCCTTTATTTATCGGAACTTTTGGCCAAACGCAGTAAATATGGATGTTTGCGATCGCTGTCGTTCAAAATGATAGGAAACTATTCAGATTCGGCGAAGAATACTTCAATTTGACGGACGGACTTATTCTTCGACGTTGAAAATGACAAATTTCGTCATTTCGGCCTGACAAATTTTGTTTTTTGCGTCACATGGTGAATTCAGTTTGATATAAGACGCATCAAATTGACGGAAAGGCTTGTTAGGCACCGGCCATCTGTTAAAATATTTTAAGTATGAAGCTATCGTCCGCGGCGCGCGTTCTTCCAAAATGGCAGAATTTATTGCTGGCCGCGATCTCATCGGTCTTACTGATCCTTTCGTTCCCGGACTTTGAATTTTATTTTTTGGCTTGGGTCGGATTACTGCCGCTGGTGGCCGCTATCTACCGCGAGCGGGAACGGCCAGTTCGGGCGATGGTCGCGGGCTGGTTTTTCGGGACGGTATTTTTTATCGGAACCGTTTGGTGGCTGACGTATTCGCCGATCAATTACGGCGGCTTTCCTCCATGGCTTGCATATACGCTGCTGATCGGCGTTTGCGCTTACGTTGGTATATTTCCGGCGATCTTTGCCGGCGTGGCAGGATACTTCTTCAAGAAATTCGATCTGCGGGCGTTCGTGCTTTTGCCGTTCATATGGGTTTTGACCGAATTTCTTCGCTATTGGCTGTCGGGAAATTCGTGGAACGCGATCGGATATTCGCAGTCGTTCGGGAGCTTTCTGCTGCCGCTGGCGTCGGTCGGCGGAGTTTATCTGGTGGGCTTTGCGGTCGTTACGCTGAATGCATTTTTGGCAAGCCTGCTTTTTTCGGTCTCGACCTACGTTTCGCATCGCAACAGATCCCGAGCATACGCGGCGATTGCCGTACCGGCGGGCATTTTCGTTCTGCTGTTTTTGCTGGTCGGATGGAAAGCGGAAACAGGTTCGGCGGCCCGGCCGAACGAGATCAAAGGCACGCAGACGTTCATCATCGTTCAGGTGAACGTGCCGATGTCGGG
>CBFGSN010000182.1:0-4711 GCA_965651435.1 uncultured bacterium
ATTGGTTTGGTCATTTGGGTTGATATGCGGTCGGTCCGCATTTTTTCAGGATCGCCTGATCAAAAGTTAAAAGTTGGTTGCCGCCAAGCTCCGCTTCGGCAACCGAGTAACAGTCCGCGAACGACAGGGAACGCGACGAGAGGTATAGGTCAAAGGCTTTTGTAATAACGGCCTCGTTAAACGAAAGCGTGTTCAGATCGAACAAATTCATCAGGCTGTCGAAGATCGCGCGGCGGTCGAATTTATAGACCTTCTCAAGCACAAAAACGCACTCCGCAACCACAACATCCGTGATGTAGCACGGTGATAGGCCGACCACCCGCGCCGCAGCTTTCGCGTGCTCCGGAACATCGTTGAGCACAAGCCGTAGAACAACATTGGTATCCAAACCGGTACGACTCATTTCCGTGTCATCTCTTCCGCGGCAATGTCCTTCAGCTTTCGCGCGGTAAGGCCTTTCAGCCCTGCCGGAAGTTTTTTCTTCCTTAGTATCCTTTCCCTCTGCTTCTCAAATTCTTCTATCGAAATACCGGCGTCGATCTCGACATGCTTTTTCTTGTTTATGGATAGGCGCACCTTTTGTCCGGGCTTGAGTCCTAACGCTTTTCTGAGCGGTGCGGCGATCGTGATCGTGCCTTTGCTTGTAATGGTTGATTCGTACGTCATGTATTACATTATATAAAACGTATTACGTTTTGTAAATTTCTTTCATGGCCGCGAAATGTTAAATGCGCCCATCAGAACGGCAGCGAATTCCTCGTCAGAATCGATCGGCATTTCGGACCGTTCGTTGCCGACGGTGACGATAAATTTTTTATCGGTCAATGTCTTTCGGCCCGTTTCGGTCAAGATCGAACAGAGCTTATTTTGCGTAAAGTGCGATTCGGGCGAGGTCTGCTGAAATTCGCACATTTCGGCAAATTCGGAAAGTTCGCGGGCGATGTCGCGAAAAATATATTGGCTTTTTTCGCCTTCGCCGGTTATCTGAACGACGTCCAGATATTCGTCATCATGCTGTCTGATGACAAAAGTCCCGCACGGATCGTTTTGTTCAAGCCCGAGTTCGAACCGCAGTGGTTCCGCAATGAACGCACCGAAACCGACGTCCGCCAAATATTCTTTGCCGTCGATATCAACAATCACTGCGGCGTGGTCGAACTCGGGTCCGTGTGTGGTTCCGTTAAAAACGCGGGCGGAGATGAAACGTGTCTTAAAGCCGATCGTTTTCAAAAATTCGTCGAACAATCCGTTCAGTTCATAGCAAAATCCGCCGCGAGTTTCGTTGACGATCTTTTTGTAGAATTGTGTCGTATCCGGAACGATCTTTCGGTTCCAGTGAATGTCCAGATTTTCGAACGGAACCGTCAGCAAATGCGCCCGGTGAAGCCGCCGAAGCGAAGCTATATCAACACTCGGGGCATAGCCGCCAAGCCCGATCCTTTCCAGATATTTTTCGACATTCACTTTTTGCGGATCTCCCAGGACAGCCCCTTAATGCTCGCGCAAACCGGGCCGCCGTCACGGCCGCGGCCGCGGATGCTAGTGAACATAAAGCCGCCGTCCGAAACGACGCTTTCGACCTGTTCGGCGGTTATCGTCATTAGCGAAAGTTTTGCCCGTCGCGACCAGCAGGAAGTGCCGTCGCCGGCGTACGTGCCCGAATTTACATAAATGAACCGCGCATTTTTCGGCCCCTGTGCGAACGGGCCAAGGAAATTCGGAGCGCCGTTTTCGATGACACCGCGAACCGGCAGATCGAATATCAGTTCGCCGCCGCGGCCGACGATCGGCGCCAAAAGTTCGCCGCGGCCCTTTTGGACCATCATTGTCACGCCGTTTATCGGCTCTTCGACGACTATGCGAAATGGTATCTCGAACTTCATCTGTTAGGCTATACTATGCCCATTTTTTGGCGAACGGCAAACTCGCACGCGTTTGTGTTGACTATTTCGGCATCGGGCGTTTAGCATTTTTCAGGGAGATAAGAATGAGTTTTACACTTCACGACATGGGTTCGGAGAACTACACGTTCGGCGCGAACGTATGGAATTGGAAAGCGGCGCTTGAGGTTATCAAGAGCCTGGATGTCATCAGCGAAGGAACCGTCAGGCAGATGGCATATAATGCGACCGGTACGAAGATCGGCGTTGACGACGCCCACGCACTCGGCGAAGCGATACGCGAAAAGATCCTGCCGAAGCTCGAACCGAACAAGCGCATATACGGCGATCTGCACATAACGGATTCGCCGGATGATATGACGCTTCACCGCGACGGCGACGAACAGTGGAAAAACTACAGCGTCTCGCGCGATTGGCTTTCCGATTTTGCCGATTTTTGCCTCAAAAGCAAAGGCTTTCAAGTTTTCTAAATGGAATTTTTCCACGACATCATCACGTTCGTCGAACCTGTTTTTAAGAATCTGTATGTGCAGATCGGTTTGCTGATCGCGTTCGCGACGTTTCACGGTTATGCCGGTGCCTGGCTTGCCGTACGAATGCTGTTCCGTCCGCGTCGTCCGGTAAAACTTTTCGGCATCACGGTTTTTCCGCAGGGAATGATACCGCGCAACCGCGAACGGCTGGCCGCCGCGATCGGCAAGGCGGTCGGCGAAGAACTGATGTCGCAGGACACGATAATGGACGAGCTTTTGGGCAAAGATTTTCTGCGCAAAAAGATATCGGGCGTTATCGATTCTTATACCGAAGAGATCCTTTCCGTGAATTATCCGTCGCTGGTCGAAGCCTTGCCGTCGGGTTTACGCGAATCGGTTCTGGATGGAATAACGGCGGTTCAGTTCAAACTGGCCGAACACATCGAAACGCTTTTGCAAAGTTCGGAATCGGTCGCTTCGATAAACGATTTTGTCGCACGCCGCGTTGACGAGATCCTTTCGATGCGTGTTTCGGATGTTATCGACGACGAACTTTTTGAAAAGATCGTCGATTTTGTGAACGAACGGATCAGTGCCGCCGTTGGTTCCGATTCGCTCGAAGAAAAGATCGGCGAATTTATCGGCAGCCGCATCGATGACCTAGTGCACACGGAAACGCCGCTCGGCGCAATGTTCACGGCCGACGCCGTCGAACTGTTAAAAGAAAAAGCCAACGAACAGGTCGAACCGGTCATACACCGCCTGACGGAACTTGCCGCCGCTGAACGCACCCGAAACCAGATCGGCGCGCTGATAAAACGCGAGGTTCATGAATATTACGAAGGGCTTCCTTTCTTTAAGAAAATATTCGTGTCGCGCGAAAACCTGTTGGGCGAGGTCGATGACCTTGTAAATGAAAGCCTGCCGAAACGGATCGAAGAAACGCTGAAAGGCGATTTCTTTGCCGCGGAGGCGCGGAATTTTATCGATTCGAGCATTGATGACGCTCTCGCCCGGCCGTTGCCGGATATGATCGGCACGATCGACGCGGGACAGCTTGACCGGTTAAAGGCACAGATAACGCGTTCGATCCTGGCGGTTCTGCGCGGCGAGGAAATGTCTGCTTCGGTCGCGGAGCATATCCGTTCGACGCTGGAAAAACTTCGGCCGCACAGCATAGACGCGATAATGGCCACGGTCAATCCCGCATCCGAAGCAAAGCTGAAAGAACTTCTGTCCAGGTCGCTTGTAAGGGTTTTGGCGAACAAAGGCACGATGAACCTGATCAACAATCTGCTGGCGAAACAGATCGATGCCCTGCTGGCGCGTCCCATCGGCAAAGTTTCCGATATGCTCGGCGAAGAATCGGTGCGAAACACCGGAAACGCTTTGGCCGACACGCTCATCGCGGCGATACGCGAAAAGCTTCCCGAAGCGATCCGCGAATTTGACGTCGGCGGCGTGGTCCGCGAAAAGATAAATAATTATCCGGCGGAAAAGCTCGAAGCTCTGGTGATGTCCGTTGCAAAAGAGCACCTGCGGACGATCGAACTTTTCGGTGCACTGTTCGGCTTTCTGATCGGGCTTGTCCAGGCGATCCAATTCTATATCTACGCAAGGTAACCGAGCTTAAAGCTGAAAGCTAAAAACTGCCTTTCGGATCTGGGTTTTCGATGTGAAGTTCGACCCGGAAGATGAGCCGCAAAAATCGATAAATCAGACCACTGAATCAGAAGACAAAGAGGAAAGGACGGAACGGCCAACCGTTGAAACAAAAAAGCGGAAAGGCAAAGCCTTTCCGCACATACGACGTCAGAAGCCGCTAAGTACGATATCCAACGATCAACTAAGTGTCAGAACATTATCGAGCATTATGCCGACAAGGTCACCGCTGCCGGTGTAACCGTCGTCGTAATAATAGCCGCCGCTTCCGTTCATTGCGTCCGCATATCCGCGTTGGTATCCTTCGCTCAGAAGCTCGCGCTGCCGGCTAAGGCTCATCGAATACGGGTAATAGCTTCCGTTCTGCATTACATACGGATCGTTGTAATATGCAGAATTCCGGCCTGCCTGAAAGCCTTCCTGGTAACCGCGTTCATATGCATTTTCGATCATCGAGGTCGGATAGACCGTCGGCGAATACGACACATAATTTGCCGGAACATAACCGTAGCCCGGTTCATAAGCATAATTATTTACCGGAATGATCGTATTGAAACCCGAATCCGGTAGGAACGCGCTTAGCGCTGTCTGCAGAATGACGGCGGCCCAATTTATATCATCATCGTCGTAATAATACGGGTCGTAATACGACTGCTGATAATACGGGTCGTAATA
>CBFGSN010000183.1:0-4704 GCA_965651435.1 uncultured bacterium
GCCAGCGTTTATTACATCGATAATTCGCCGTTCATTGATTTTTGTCTCGGCCCGCACGTTCCGCATACCGGAAAATTAAAGGCTTTCAAGCTGCTTGCCCTTTCCGGCGCGTACTGGAAAGGCGATTCGGATAATCAACAGATGCAGCGCATCTACGGGATTGCTTTTTCGACGCAAGAGGAACTCGACGCCTGGGTCAAACAACGCGAAGAAGCCGAAAAACGCGATCATCGAAAACTCGGCCGCCAGCTCGATCTTTTCTCGATCGACGATAATTACGGCCAGGGCCTGATACTTTGGCATCCGAAAGGAGGCATCGTCCGCGGCGAAATGGAACGCCTGCTGAAAGAAGAACTCCAGCGACGCGGATACAGTTTTGTTTACACGCCGCATATCGCGAAGCGCGACCTTTGGTTCACCAGCGGCCACGAAGGCAACTACGCCGATTCGATGTACGCCCCGACCAAGATCGAAGACGAAGAATATCGTCTAAAGCCGATGAACTGCCCTTTGCACATCGGCATTTATAAGTCGAACCCGCGTTCGTACCGCGACCTGCCGCAGCGTTACTCCGAGATGGGCACTGTCTATCGCGCCGAACTTTCGGGAACGCTTCACGGCCTGATGCGCGTACGCGGATTTACGGTCGATGACGCACACCTTTTCGTTCGGCCCGATCAGGTTCAGGTCGAGGTTTCGGATTGCCTTGATTTCGCGATAAAGGTTCTGGAAATTTACGGATTTGAAAAAGTAAAATTCGAGCTTTCCGTTCGCGGCGATGCAGAAAACAAAGATTATCTCGGCAGTGACGAACAATGGGAATACGCCGAGGCTCAGCTTGCTCATGCACTGAAAGAGCGGAATATTTCCTACGAACGCATCGAAGGCGAAGCCGCGTTCTACGGCCCGAAGATCGATATCAAGATCGAGGACGCCATCGGCCGCATTTGGCAGCTCGGCACGATACAGCTTGACTGGAATCTGCCGGAGCGTTTCGATCTCGAATACACGGGCGACGACGGGCAGAAACATCGGCCGCTGATGATACATCGGGCGCTGTTCGGTTCGATCGAAAGATTTTTCGGCGTCCTGATCGAACATTACGCGGGAGCGTTCCCGCTTTGGCTCGCACCGGTTCAGGTAACGGTTCTGCCGATAACCGACCGCGTAAACGAATATGCGGAAAAGGTCGCGGCCGAACTCGCCGCCGAAGGTTTCCGTGTTGAAACAAATACGAAAAGCGACAAAATTGGTGCTAAAATACGCGATGCACAGATGCAGAAAATACCGTATATGCTCGTGCTTGGCGATAAGGAATTAGAGGACGGCATCGTCGCCGTCCGCGAAAGGAAAGAAGGCGACATCGGCGCAATGACGCTCGATGAATTCAAAAAGCTGATCTCGGAAAAACGGGATTTGAGAACGGCTTAGGCAATTAGCAAAAGGAGGCTAATATCGCACGAAGATTTGGTGGAAATAGAAATCGTCCGCGTTTTCGCGAACCGCTGCACAGAACGAACGAGCGCATCCGCGTTCCGTCGGTCCGCGTGGTCGGCGAAGACGGCGAAGCGATCGGCGTAATGGACACGCGCGATGCCGTTCAACGGGCACGCGAACTCGGCTTGGACCTGGTGGAGATCGCACCGAATGCGAAACCGCCGGTCTGCAAAATGATCGATTACGGAAAGTTCCTCTACGAGCAGAAAAAGAAAGCTCATGAGGCGAAAAAGAAACAGGTCACCGTTCAGGTAAAGGAGATCAAATTTCGCCCCGGAACCGACGACCACGATTACCGTTACCGCATGGAAAATGCCAAAAAATGGCTGAACGACGGTGATAAGGTCCGCGCGGCAATCGCATTTCGCGGACGCGAGATGACGCACCGCGAACTCGGCGCAAAGATCCTTGCCAAACTTACGGAAGACCTGGCCGAGGCCGGCGACGTAGAGGTCGCACCGAAAATGGAAGGCTATCAGATGTTCACCATCTTCAGCCCGAAAAAAGGCAAGGTCGAAAAGAAACCGGCCGCAAAGAACGACGGTGACGACGAATAAAGAATTTTTAGAACGAAGTAATTGTTAGGAGAATATAAATGCCAAAATTAAAAACACATAAAGGCGCAGCGAAACGCTTTCGTTCGACCGCGAGCGGAAAGTTCAAACGCGGTCATTCGCACGCCCGTCATATTTTGACCAAGAAAACGGCCAAGCGTAAACGCAACCTCGACATCGATGTATTGGTTTCCGAAGGCGACCAGAAACGCGTCGAAAAAATGCTGCCGTACGGAAGAAACTAAAGAGTTTTGAGTCCCGCCTTCAGGCGGCCTCAGCGTAAAAGAGAGCCGGCTAAAGCCGGTACTCAGAACGAAAGGAGTGTAACAATGCCTAGAGCAAAACGTGGTAATAAGCGCACCGAAAAGCGCAAAAAGATATTGGCTTTAGCCAAAGGCTATCGCGGAACAAAATCGAAACTGTATCGTTCGGCTAAAGAATCGGTCGAACGCGGCCTGAATTTCGCATACACCGGCCGAAAACTGAAGAAACGCGATTTTCGCAAACTGTGGATCGTCCGCATCAACGCGGCTTGCCGTTTGAACGATATGAAATATTCGCAGTTCATGCACGGCCTTGACCTCGCCGGTATCGAACTAGACCGCAAATCGCTCGCCGACATCGCCGTCAAACAGCCCGAGGCTTTCGCCAGCCTCGCCGGCAAAGCGAAAGAAGCGATCTCCAGCAAACAGCAAGCCGCTGCGTAAGGTGGTTAAGCTCGCGGTCTTTGACCGCGGCACCGGTAAAGATTGGAAGCCCCGAGTTTCGGGGCTTTTTGTGCTTCGTCTGAGACGATCGGAGTCCGTCGGCTTAACGTATAAAAAACCGCGCCTTTTATATCCCCAATTCCGCTTTTGATTCCGCAAACGCATTGACCGCGAGGTCGAGGTCTTCTTTTGAGTGGGCGGCCGAGACCTGTGTGCGGATGCGGGCTTTGCCTTTCGGGACTACCGGGAACGAGAACGGGATGACGTACACGCCTTTTTCGAGCATCTTTTCGGCCATCTTTACTGCGGGTTCTGCTTCGCCGAACATCACCGGGACTATCGGATGTTCGCCCGGCAAAACCTCAAGCCCGACCGACGCTATTTTTTCGCGAAAGTACTTTGTGTTGTCCATCAGCTTGTCTTTCAAAGCCGTCGAAGCCATCAGGTTATCTATCGCCGCTATTGACGCAGCGACGATCGGCGGTGCGACCGAGTTACTAAAAAGATACGGCCGCGAACGCTGTCTCAGCAGGTCGATCATCTCCTTTTTGCCGCTCGTATAACCGCCTGAGGCTCCGCCGAGGGCTTTGCCGAGCGTTCCTGTGATTACATCGACGCGATTCATCACGTTATGGTATTCATGCACGCCGCGTCCGGTTTTTCCCATAAAACCTACGGCGTGCGAATCATCGACCATCACAAGCGCGTCGTGCTTTTCGGCGAGGTCGCATATCTCATCGAGCTTCGCGATGTAGCCATCCATCGAAAACACGCCGTCTGTTGCGATCATCTTAAAGCGTGCGGAGCCCGCTTCGACAAGTTTTGCTTCGAGATCCGCCATATCGCTGTTCTTATAGCGAAAGCGGGCGGCCTTACACAGTCTGACGCCGTCGATGATGCTTGCGTGGTTGAGCTCATCGGAAATGACGGCGTCTTCTTCGCCCAAAAGCGTTTCGAAAAGGCCGCCGTTGGCATCGAAACAGCTCGTGTAAAGTATCGTGTCCTCGGTGCCGAGAAACTCACTGATCTTGCGTTCGAGCTCTTTGTGAATGGCCTGCGTTCCACAGATAAATCGCACGCTCGACAAGCCATAGCCCCATTCGTCAAGACTTTTGCGTGCGGCATCAATGACAATAGGATCATCGCTCAAGCCCAAATAATTATTCGCGCACATATTGAGCACTTCGCGACCGCCCACGCTGATCCGCGCATCCTGCGGTCCGTCGATCACACGCTCATTTTTATAAAGCCCGGCGGCTTTGATGTCCCCGATAATACCTTCGAGATGTTGTTTGAAGTTTGTGTACATAATTATAAAAGTCGCATTACACGCGATCCGTCCCGTATAACGGATGACGGCGGTCGTGTTTGACCGAAACGATCTGGACTACTTCTTCGGAAATTATTTCGAAGAGAACGTGATAAGGAAACCGATGAAAGTTGATCCGTTTGAGCTGGTTTCGATAATCGGGAAAAGCATTTCCGCGAAAGCCGATTATCTCGACACAACGAAAAAACTCCGCGTAAAACTCGATCGCAAGTTCGCGGCTCGCTTCGCTCGAGTAGTAAAAGA
Organism: uncultured bacterium; assembly: GCA_965651435.1. GTDB lineage: Bacteria > Acidobacteriota > Blastocatellia > Pyrinomonadales > Pyrinomonadaceae > OLB17. The sequence continues at coordinate 4,332 of CBFGSN010000183.1, forward strand.
GCGCGTCCTCAAGATCGCTATCGACCTCCCGGTGGAACGTTACAACCATGCGAATCTTTCACGCAGTCTGCGGTCGAGTTCATCCAGGGTTATCGCCATCTCCGGGTTCGTCTTGAGTTCTTGGCTCCGTCGAAGTGCTTCGGCGATCACCGCGTCCTCTTCGTCATCGAACGATCTCAACGAAGCGATCAATTTCGCGGCAAACTCGCCCCGCTCACGCGGCGGAAGATTAAGAACAATATTTTCGGCATCCGATATCGTTGACATTCACGAATCCTCACTAATTATAAAAATCATAACACATTGACTCGGCCCCGCAGCCCTTCGATCACACGCTCATTCTTATAAAGCCCGGCGGCTTTGATGTCCCCGA
>CBFGSN010000184.1:0-4693 GCA_965651435.1 uncultured bacterium
GATGCACTGATCGGCAAAAATAAACCGGAACAGGCATAATGTAATTATGAAAGCATACGAAATAAACAAATTCGGCATCGACGAGCTTTCGCTTGCCGAACGTGAAATTCCGAAACCGCGGGCCGGCGAAGTGCTCGTTAAATTTGCGGCGTTTTCGATAAACCGCCGCGACCTGATGGTGATCGAAGGCGCGTATAATCCGCGGCTTCGCATGCCGGCGGTGCCGTTTTCGGACGGCGCGGGCGAGATCGTCGAGGTGGGCGAAGGCGTCAAACGCTGGAAAGCGGGCGACCGCGTTTCGCCGATATTTATGCAGAAATGGATCGGCGGCGACGTCGATCTCGAAAAGGCGAAAAGCGCCATCGGAGCCGGAAATCGTTGGGACGGCGTGCTTCGCGAATACGCGGTGTTTGACGAAGAAGGCGTCGTGAAAATTCCCGAACATCTCTCGTTCGAAGAAGCCGCGACGCTTCCGTGCGTCGGCGTAACGGTATGGAACGCGCTCTGCGCTTCGGGAAATTTGAAAGCCGGCGAAACGGTTCTGACGCTCGGCACGGGCGGCGTTTCGGTGATGGCTTTGCAGATCGCGAAGATGTTCGGGGCTGAGGTCATCGCTACATCGTCGAGCGACGAAAAGCTCGACCGAATGGCGGCTCTCGGTGCCGGCCACACGATAAATTACCGCAAACGCGAAGATTGGGACGCCGCCGTGCTCGAATTAACCGACGGCAAAGGCGTCGATCACGTTGTCGAAGTCGGCGGTGCCGGAACGCTCGGGCGTTCGGTGTTGGCGGCGAAGATCGGCGGCCATGTCGCTCTGATCGGAGCGTTGGACAGCGGTGCGGGCGATTTTTCGCCGACAAGAGTTTTGATGAAAGCGATCCGAGTTCAGGGCGTTTATGTCGGGTCGCGAAGTCATTTCGAAGAATTGAACCGGGCCGTTTCGATCAACCGTATGAAGCCGGTCATCGACAAAGTCTTTGGTTTCGACGAGGTAAAGAACGCCTTGAACCATATGAAGAACGGTTCGCATTTCGGCAAGATCGTTATAAAGATCTGAGCATTATTAATATTGTTATGAGCAAATTATTTGAGGAGTTCAAGCTCCGCGACATTACATTTAGAAATCGTTTATGGATATCGCCGATGTGCCAATATTCGAGCGAAGACGGAATGCCGACCGATTGGCACCTCGTCCATCTCGGCAGCCGCGCCGTCGGCGGAGCCGGAATGGTGATGGTCGAAGCGACGGCCGTTTCGCCCGAAGGCAGAATTTCGCCGGCCGATTCCGGCATCTGGTCGGACGCGCACGCCGACGCTTTTAAACGCATCACGAAATTTATTAAAGAACACGGCGCGGTTCCCGGCATTCAGCTCGCTCACGCGGGCCGAAAGGCTTCGACGCCCGTGCCGTGGGACACAAGCGGCCGTGAAAAGGTCGACGAAAACGAAGGCGGCTGGCAGGTCGTCGCTCCTTCGGCAATAAAATTCAGCGAAGGTTATCCGCAGCCCCGCGAGATGAACGCGGACGACATCGCAAAGGCCGTCGATGATTTTGCGGCGGCGGCGCGGCGCGCGGTCGATGCGGGTTTTGAGGTGATAGAGGTTCACGCGGCTCACGGCTATCTGCTGCACGAATTCCTATCGCCGCTTTCGAACGAACGCACTGACGAATACGGCGGCTCGCTCGAAAACCGTATGCGGTTTCCGCTGGCGGCGGCAAAAGCCGTCCGCGACGCGGTGCCCGAAACGCTTCCCGTTTTCGTACGCATTTCTGCTACGGATTGGGCGGAAGGCGGCTGGGACGTCGAACAGTCGGTCGAATTCGCGAAAAAATTAAAGGAGATCGGCATTGATCTGATCGATGTTTCGAGCGGCGGGAACGTTCCATTTGCAAAGATCGAGGTCGGTCCCGGCTATCAGGTTCCGTTCGCCGAAGCCGTCCGCAAACAAGCGAATATCGCGGTCGCGGCGGTCGGGCTGATAACCGAACCCGCACAGGCCGAAGGCATTCTGGCCGTGGGCAAAGCCGACGCGATCCTGATCGCACGACAATCGCTTCGCGATCCGTATTTTCCGTTCCGGGCGGCGCAGGAACTCGGCGGCAGCGTCGATGTGCCGGTGCAGTATGGCCGGGCGATAGACATACGGCGTTCGAAAACGGCGTGAGGTGACGATATGAGAACTTTTACAGAAATACCGTTATCGGTTCTGGATCTGGCGCCGGTTGTCGAAGGCGGCTCGGCGGCGGATTCGTTCCGCAACACGTTCGAATTTGCGCGTCACGCCGAACGGCTCGGCTACAATCGGTTTTGGCTGGCGGAACATCACAATATGCCGGGCGTTGCGAGTTCGGCGACGTCGGTTCTGATAGGCTACGTCGCCGGAGCGACCGAAAAAATACGCGTCGGTTCGGGCGGCGTGATGCTGCCGAACCATGCGCCTATCGTCATCGCGGAACAATTCGGCACGCTCGAAACGCTTTATCCGGGACGTATCGATCTGGGGCTTGGCAGAGCTCCGGGCAGCGACCGTCCGGCGGCGCACGCGCTTCGGCGAACGCTTTATTCGGACGGCGATGATTTTCCCGATCTTCTCGAAGAATTGCGGTTCTTTTTCCGCGAACCGGTCGAAGGCCAAAAGGTTCAGGCGGTTCCCGGCGGCGGCATCGACATTCCGATATGGCTGCTTGGTTCCAGCGGTTTCAGCGCGCGGCTGGCGGGAATGCTCGGGCTGCCGTTCAGTTTCGCGGCGCATTTTTCGCCGGAATACACGCTGCCGGCGCTGAAGATCTATCGCGAAAGTTTTGTTCCGTCGGACGAATTAAAAGAACCGTACGCAATGGTCGCGCTCAATGTTTTTGCGGCCGCGACGGACGAAGAAGCACGCCGCATCGCAAGTTCACAGCACCAGGCGTTCCTGAGCATGATCAGGAATCGGCCCGGCCGCATCAAACCGCCGGTCGATGACATGGATGCGATCTGGACGCCGCAGGAAAAAGCTCTGGTCGAATCGCGCCTTGGTGGTTCCGTCATCGGCAGTCCCGAAACGGTTCGCGCGGGGCTTGAGGAATTCGTAAAAAATACGCAGGCCGATGAGCTGATGATCAGCGGAATGTTCTATGAACAGGCAGACCGGCTGCGGTCGTATGAAATAGTCGCCGATGTCCATTCCGGCAGACAGTTCGCCGCGAGCGAAAAAGGATAATTATGAAACAACGAAAATTAGGAAAATTAGAAGTGTCCCAAATGGGTTTGGGCTGCATGGGAATGTCGGATTTTTATTCCGGCAGGAACGATGACGAATCGATCGCGACTATACACCGCGCTCTCGAACTCGGCGTCCGATTTCTGGACACGGCCGATATGTACGGCCCGCACACGAACGAAGAGCTGGTCGGAAAAGCGGTCAAAGGCAAACGCGATGAATTTGTCATTGCGACAAAATTCGGCATTGTCCGCGACCCGAACGATCCGCACAAACGCGGGATAAACGGCAAACCGGAGTACATTCGTTCCGCTGTCGAAGGCAGCCTGCGGCGGCTTGGCATTGACGAGATCGATCTTTATTATCAGCACCGCGTCGATCCGGACACACCGATCGAGGAAACCGTCGGTGCAATGGCCCGGCTCGTCGAGGAAGGCAAGATCAAACACATCGGCCTGTCCGAAGCGAGTGCGGAAACGCTTCGAAAAGCTTTTGCCGTTCATCCGATAACGGCTTTACAGTCGGAATACAGCCTGTTCACGCGCGACGTCGAAACGAACGATGTTCTGGCAACGTGCCGCGAACTGGACATCGGCTTTGTGGCGTATTCGCCGCTCGGCCGCGGATTTTTGTCCGGTGCGATCACGAAATTCGAAGACCTTGCCGAGGACGATTACCGAAGATTTTCGCCGCGTTTTCAGGGCGAAAATTTCGATAAGAATCTGAGCCTGGTCAAAAAGGTGAACGAACTCGCAACGGAAAAGGGCGTCACGCCGTCACAGCTCGCGCTTGCGTGGGTGATGGCTCAGGGCAACGACATCGTTCCGATCCCGGGAACTAAACGCCGCAAATATTTGGAAGAAAATGCCGCAGCCGCGGACATCGAATTGACCGCCGGCGAACTCGAAAGCATTAATGCGGTTTTCCCGGTCGGCGTTGCTTCCGGCGAAAGATATCCGAAAGAATCCGCCGCGAGCGTTAATAAATAACGTCCGCTGCGGCTAATTTGGCAAAACGCCGACGCGAAGTTAAAATTGATGTTAAGGAATAAAAAACAGGAGATAATATGGCAAATTTTGCTAAAAGTGTAACGGAAAACGAATTTGATACGAGCGTGCTCGGTTCGGACAAACCGATTCTGGTCGATTTTTGGGCCGAATGGTGCGGGCCGTGCCGCATGATCGCACCGGTGCTCGAAGAGGTCGCCGAACAGTACGAAGGTAAGGCCGGTGTGATGAAGCTCAACGTCGATGAGAACGCCGGAGTTCCGCAGCGTTACGGCATCCGCGGCATCCCGACGCTTATTATGTTCAAAGACGGCAAGGAACAGGAACGCATCGTCGGACTCGTTTCAAAAGAAGCCATTACAAAAGTAATGGAAAAATATGTCTGATAATTTCGGCACGGCGATCCTCCCTCGCCTTTCCGACAGGTTACAAAAGGCTGCCAGACCCGGCAGCCTTTTTTCCTTTAAACTCCCCTCCTG
>CBFGSN010000185.1:0-4681 GCA_965651435.1 uncultured bacterium
GACGCGGCGGCATTTTCGTCTCGATCGTTGTCCGCGGCGTGAACGCCACGGCCACGATCATCTGAACTGCTGCGAAACGCCGGATCTCGATCCGGTTTTTTTTGTCCGAGTTCTTATCGGGGCTACGCATTCATCAACAGGCTGTGGACAATTCGGGATCTATCGGATGCCGGTGTCCGTACAGAAGCGTTTTTTTTTGCATAGAAGGAGAATCTTAACAGATGAGAAAGTCCCCGATATTTCTAATGATCTTACTTACATTCATGATCCTGGCATCGATATCGGCCGCGGTCGCACAGCTTCCCGAAACGGCGTTGGTAATGACGACCCGAGGCGAAAGCCGACAGGTGATAACCTTCATCGATCCGGTTGCGTCGCCGGAAATCCAGATCCCCGTTTCCGGGCTGCCGGCAAATGCCGCGCCGGACAGCGTTGCGTTTTTCGGCAACGACGCGGTTCTGGCCGCGGATACCGCGGTGCCGCGAATTTTTGTTATACGGCCTTCAACGGGGACGCTGCTTGCGACCATATCGGTTCCGACCGGATGTTCGGCCGGTATGATGCTGGTTTCGCCGGACAGTCAATATGCCGTTACGGTTTCGGGTTCGAAGCTTTGCGCGATCCACGCGCCGTTCAATTCATCGTCCACGATAACGGCGCTTGACCTGACCGGTGGGATCGGTTCGAACTTTGCGGCACGAACAATGGCGATGGATCCGAACGGCCGCGTGTTCGTTCGTACGCAGACCGGTGTAGTTGTTGCGGATGCCCCATATACATCGGTTGCTTTCACAATGGCACGCGCGCTCAGCGAAAGTGGAACGATCTCCATCACACCGAATGGACAACAGGTGCTTGTAACACATGGGCAGGTCGTCGGTTCGTCAATCTATGTTTATAATGCGCCGTTCGGCCCGGATACGGTTCCGGAAGCCATCTCCGGCAACACAAGCCTTTCGAATCTGACGGTCGCACCGGACGGCCTCAAGGCCATCTATGCGATAAATTCGCCATTTACGCATGTGGTCCGTTCGTTGAACGCTCCTTTTCAGCCGGGAACAAGCGGCCAGACCCTGACTATGCCCGAAGGCTACGGCGGATGCTCAGACGTGCAGTTCTCGAATGACAGTTCCATAGCCGTTCTTTCAAATTGCGGAAACGGCGCGCCGCATATTCTGGTCAAAGGCCCGTTTACGACCGCCGGTGCGCAATCGTCCTACTTGCCCACGAACCAGGAAAATCCGAACGGCGGCGACGGTATGGCCGTTTTTCTGCCCGCACAGTTTTCCACACCGTCCGCGCCGGCGACCACACCGTTCGATTTTGACGGCGACGGCCGGGCCGATGTGAGCGTTTTCCGCCCGGCAAGCGGCGTCTGGTATCAGGACCGTTCGTCTGCGGGCTTTGGAGCGACCGGTTGGGGTGTTTCGACAGATACACTCGCTCCGGCGGATTATGACGGCGACGGCAAGACCGATGTTGCCATATGGCGTGCGAACGAAGGTGCATTCTATGTTCTGAACAGTTCCGACGGCACGATCAGGATCGAAGCGTTCGGCGTTGCGGGCGATGTTGTTACGGTCGGCGATTGGGACGGCGACGGAAAGGCAGATCTTTCCACATACCGCGAAGGCCCGCAAAGCACGTTCTTTTATCGGGCTTCGAGCAGCAATCCGACCGGCGCAGTAACATATGTGCCCTGGGGAACGAACGGCGATCTGCCGATCGGCGGTGATTTTGACGGTGACGGAAAGGCCGACGCCGCTGTTTTCCGCGGTTCCGACAGCACCTGGTATATCAGAAATTCGTCGGACGGACAGGTTCGGTACGACCGTTGGGGACTGGCCGGCGATAAATTCGCGACAGCCGATTACGACGGCGATGGCAAAACGGACCTTGCCGTATTCCGCAATGGAACGTGGTATATCAAAAATTCATTAACCGGCGATGCACAGTACGCTACGTTCGGTATGAGCGGCGATGTGCCCGTTCCCGCGGATTATGACGGCGACGGAAGAGCCGATATCTCGATATACCGCGGCGGCACGTGGTATCTGATGCAAACGACCGGCGGACTCGGCTACGCGACATTTGGCACCGCAACGGACAAACCAATCGCGAACGCCTACGTTCGATAGCCTTTCGTCGGACAATTTGTGCGCCGCCCGGGTATTCACATATCCGGCGGCGCATTTTTATATAGAAACTTCGATAATGCGGCGTTTTACGGGTGACGAGAGGACGATGGTTGTGGTGGTGATGCCGTATGGGACGAGGCGGTCGATGACCTGCTGGAGGTGATCGACCGAGGCGACGGCAACTTTCATAATGAACGAATCGCCGCCGGTGCCGCGGTGGCATTCGAGGACTTCGGCGGAGCTTTCGGCGACCTCGATAATGTGGCTGTAATCAACGCCCGTGATGCTCATCCGCACAAAAGCCGTGATCGGCAACCCGACCTTTGCCGGATCGATGACCGCGCGATAACCCGTAATGATGCCCGCGTCTTCGAGCTTGCGAACGCGTTCGATGACCGCCGGCGTCGTCAGGCCAACGCGCCGTCCGAGTTCGGCAAAACTTACGCGGGCGTCGTTCTGCAGTTCCTTGATGATGCTTTTGTCTATTTCGTCCATATCCGGCCTAAATTTACATAATGATCTGCGGTGTGTCTTTTGCTTTATATTATAAGGATTTTAACGCATTTCGGCTAACATAACCCATTCAAAATGCGCGGGTTTTCCATTACAATTAGTTATCTCTAGATAACCGAAAACCGACCGCCTGCATCAAATGTAAAAGGAGCCCGAAAAATGCTTATTGAAACTGCCGCAAACACGACCGACAAACGTTCTTTTCCGCTGAATAATTTTCAGGTGACGGACGAAGAACTTCCGCCGTTTCGCGACCTGAATTTTGAGGACATCAACCAGCTTCATCTGGATCATCCGGGGGCGAACGATCCGGAATACCGCACGCGCCGCGACCACATCGCTTCGCTGGCGAAAAAATTTCGCGAAACCGGCGTGATCACGGACGTGGATTACAGCGAGCAGGAACAGGACATTTGGCGGCACGTCGCGGGCACGCTTGCGGAGCTTCACGAACAGCACGCTTCGCCGTTCTATCTGCGGGCGAAAAGCGACCTGGGCATTTCGAATTTCCGCATTCCGCAGCTAACGGAGATGAACCGCCGCCTGAAAGGCCTGACCGGATTTCGGCTGGCGCCGATCGAAGGCCTGGTGGAAACGCGGGGGTTTTTGAGCTGGCTTTCGTATCGGACGATGCTTTCGACGCAGTACATTCGCCACCATTCGCGTCCCGATTATACGCCGGAACCCGACATCGTTCACGAGGCGATCGGCCATATTCCGATGTTCACGAACCCGAACTTTGCCGATTTTTCGCAGTTCATCGGCCACGGAGCACGCATCGCGAATGACGAACAGCTCGAAGCGCTCGGACGCATATATTGGTTCACGGTCGAATTCGGTTTGGTCGAACACGAAGGCGACATAAAAGCATACGGCGCCGGGCTGCTGTCAAGCTTTGGCGAACTGAAGAACGCATTTTCCGACAACGTCGAACGCCGCCCGTTCGACCTCGACCGGGTCATCGATACGCCATACGATTACAGCGATATGCAGCCGATACTCTACGTGATCCCCTCGTACGCCGAACTGAAAGAAGTGACGAGGAAATACATCGAGAGTTTTGGAAAATAGTTGTCTTATCGGACAACTTCGGATAATATAGATATGGCGGAATTTGTCAGAGAAGTTATTTTATTTAAACGGTATTTTGATGAATTTTTCGACATCCAGCCGCGAAAGGTTCAGGAGAAATTATACTGGTCGATCAATGTATTGCGAACCGTGGAGCGGATACCCGAGAACCACCTGAAGCGCATCCAAGGAGCTAACGGCCTTATGGAGATGAGGACGCAATTTGGCGGCAATATTTATCGTGTATTTTGCTTTTTTGATGACGGTAAGATCGTAGTGCTAATGAACGGATTCCAAAAGAAAACGGACAAGACGCCACGGAATGAGATCGAAAAAGCATTGAGGATCAAGGACGAATATTATGCGGAAAAGAATTGAGATCAGAACACTCGAAGAGTTTGCAAACGAAAAATTCGGCAAACGCGGAACGCCCGACAGAGATCGGATCGAACGCGAGGCGGAAGAGTACAGGCTTGGATTAATGATACAGGAAGCCCGTAAAAAGAAAGGTATGACACAGCAGGAGCTTGCGGACAAGGTCGGCATCAATAAAGCATACATTTCGCGCGTAGAGAACGACATCAAAGATGTCCGCTATTCAACGCTCCGCAAGATCGTCGAAGTTGGGCTGGGCGGAGAACTGGAATTGGCGATAAAGCTTTAGGGGAAATAGAAATGGAAGATCTTATTGAAATAAACCCAAGAATAATGGTCGGGAAGCCGGTGATAAAGGGGACGCGGATCACAGTCGAGTTAATTATTGAGAAACTCGCGGCCGGGGAATCGGTGGACGATATTCTTGCATCATATCCGAATCTTAGCCGCGGGCAGATACTGGCGTGTCTTGAATATGCACACAAAATGTTGAGCTCGGAAAATGTGTTCCCGATGGTCGGGTTGACGGCATGAAGATACTCGCTGATGAAAATATTGAAGCGGAGATGGTTGCCGCACTTCGC
>CBFGSN010000186.1:0-4679 GCA_965651435.1 uncultured bacterium
CGCGGAGCGGCATATTATCGTAACAGGTTTTAGATTCAATTAAAGATATATGGTAACTTTAATCTTTGATCGGATCGGTATTTGGACATACGCTCGACGTTTGCGACAGCGAATGAAACCGTTTTTCATCGGCCACCGAACGCCGTTCCATTTCGGTCGAATTTGAGATATGAGAAAACCTGTTATTGCCGGAAATTGGAAAATGTTTAAGCTGCTTGGCGAAGCGGTCGATACCGTTTCGGCTCTGAAGCCGCTTGTGGCAAACGCGAACGACGTTGAAATAATTGTCGCTCCGGTTTTTACCGCGCTGAAAACGGCGGCTGACCGCGTCGAAGGCACGAATATAAAGATCGCCGCTCAGAATTGTTCGACGGAATCCGATTTCGGCGCACAGACCGGCGAGGTGACGGCCGCGATGCTGAAAGACGTCGGCGCCGAATACGTCATCATCGGCCATTCGGAGCGTCGGCAGTATTACGGCGAAACCGATTCGTCCGTCAATAAAAAGACAAAAGCCGCTGTCGCCGCCGGATTAACGGCGATCGTTTGCGTCGGCGAAATTTTGGCCGAAAGGGAAGGCGGCATCGCCGAAACCGTCGTAAAAGCACAGCTCGATAATGGCCTTGCAGGTTTGACAGTATCGCAGATGGAACGTATTATTATCGCTTACGAGCCTGTTTGGGCGATCGGAACGGGTAAAACCGCGACGCCGGAACAGGCTCAAGAAATGCACGCTTTCATCCGAAAATGCATCGGCGAAAAGCACGGAACCGAGGTCGCGTCGGCTGTCAGGATCCTTTACGGCGGTTCGGTAAAACCGGAGAACATCGCGGCCCTGATGGCGAACGAAGATGTTGACGGAGCACTAGTCGGCGGAGCAAGTCTCGACGCTGAAAGCTTTGCAAAGATAGTTAATTATAAATAGTTTTCACGGAGAATTATTTTGGTTTATTTGTTGTACATTTTATTTTTTGCGTCATGCGTTGTCCTGGTCGGAGCCGTCCTGCTTCAGCCGGGCAAAACGGACGCCGGTGCTCTTTTTACGAGCAATATTTCGAGCGCATCGCTCGGGCCGCGCGGAACCGCGTCGGTCCTGTCGAAGATCACGATCGTCGCCGCCGTTGTTTTTATGCTGAGCGCGCTTCTGATCTCGATGCCCGGAATCAGCGGAGATTTTTCGGTCTTGCAGAGTGTTGCCGAGGAACCGGCAACGGCTCCGGCGAACACCAATACCGAATCGGCGCCGGCGGTTGATGCGAATACGAACGCTGCTCCGGCGACTGATGAGAACGCCGCTCCCGCAACGGATGCGAACACGAATGCCGCTCCGGCCGAGGAAGCTCCGGCCGCAAACACGGCGGGAAACGAAACCAACTAGTTTTTTGATATTTTGCTGAGGTGGCGTAATTGGTAGCCGCGCACGTTTGAGGGGCGTGTGGAGCGATCCGTGCGGGTTCGAGTCCCGCCCTCAGCACCATCTTCGAAAGCCGTTCCGACCGGAGCGGCTTTTTTATTTTGAAAGAAGCATCGTGCCCGTTCCTTTGTTAGTGAAAACTTCGGAAAGCAACGCGTTTCGCCGCTGGCCGCTGATAATGTGAGCGGAATTTACTCCGCGTTCCAGCAGCGAAATAAGGCTTTCGAGCTTTGGTATCATTCCTCCCGTAGCGCGACCCGACGCGATCATCGCTTTCATTTCCGCAACGTTCATTGCCGATATCAGCGACGCCCGATCGTCGGGCGTTTCATAAATTCCGTCCACGTCCGTCATCAATATCAGTTTTTCCGCTTTGAGCGAAACGGCGATCTCCGCGGCGATAGTGTCCGCGTTTATGTTGAAAACTTTTCCGGCGTCATCGGCCGCGAGCGACGAGATCACCGGCAGATAACCGGCCGATAAAAGCAGTTCGATAAGACGCGTATCCACCTCGACAATGTCGCCGACGTTCCCGAAATCGACAAGGTTCGTGTTTCCTTCGCGGTCGGCGATCTGTCGTGGCGGGCGGCGAACAGCTTTGATCACGCCACCATCAATTCCCGAAAGCCCGACCGCGTCGATGCCGCGATGCCGCAGATGCGCCAGGATCTCCGTATTGATCTTTCCGCGAAAGATCATTTTCGCCAGGTCGAGAGTTTCGTCGTCCGTGACGCGGCGGCCTTCGATGACGGTCTGAGCGACGCCGAGTTTTTGCGCCAGTTCGCTGAGCTGTTTCCCGCCGCCGTGAACGATGCACAGGCGTATGCCGACTTGATGGATCAGGGCGAGTTCTTCGGCAAGCGACGCCAGATTTTCGGCGTCTTCCGTGACTTTGCCCGAAAATTTAACGACAAAAGTTTTGCCCTTGAACCGCTGAATATACGGCAGCGATTCGCGCAGCAGATCGAGTGTTTCGTTGTTCATTTTAATAATTCCGCGAGTATGGCTTTTTGTACATGAAGGCGATTTTCCGCCTCGTCGATCACGATAGACCTCGGCGAATCAAGCACTCCATCGCTTACGACGACATTTCGCCGAACGGGAAGGCAGTGCATAAAAACGCCGTCGTTCGTCAGGTTCATCTTGTCCTCGGTCACCTGCCAATCCGACCGCAGCCCGGCGCGATGTTCGATGTCCGCCGCCGCGTTCCCGTAAAATTCTTTGCTGCCCCAGCTTTTTGCGTAGATCACATCGGCACCCGCAAAAGCCGCGTCCATGTTGTCGTAAACCCGGATCTCATTGCCCGAAAATTCGCGAAGTTTCGCCATAATGCCATCGTCGAGTCCATAACCTTTCGGAGCAGCGATCGAAAGTTCATAGCCGAACTGCGCCGCAGCCAAAGCAAAACTGTTCGGCACCGCCATCGGCAGCGGACGCGGATGCCACGCCCATGTGAGGACGATCTTCGTTTTTTGATCACCTTTACCAAAGTGCGTGCTGCTGACACCGTGTTCGCGGATCGCCATTATGTCCGCCATCGCCTGGCACGGATGGAACATCGCGGATTCGAGATTGATGACCGGAACGTCCGACCATTTCGCGAACGCCGAAAGCACCGGGTCTTCGCGTTCTTCGGCCCAGTTTTCAAGCTTCGCAAAAGTCCGAACGCCGATCGCATCGACATATCGGCTCAGCACGCGGACAAATTCTTTTACGTGTTCGGCCTTATTTTCGTCCATCACGACATTCTCGCGATGTTCCAAGGCCCAGCTCGAATTTCCCGGTTCGAGTACGACCGAATGGCCGCCGAGCTGAAAAATCCCGACTTCCATCGAAGTTCGCGTACGAACGCTCGGATCAAAGAATACGAGAGCGACCGAACGTCCGGCGAGCGGCTTTTCATCTGTACCGGCTTTCATCGCGGCGGCACGCACAAGTATGCTTTCGAGATCGGCAAGCGGCATGTCGGCCGTATTCAGAAAATGCTTCATTTTTCCCATAGCGCGTTCACGAGCAGTTCGAGTTCATCGACCGATACATTTAACGGCGGCAAAAGGCGCAGAACATTCGGGTCGCTCGAGGTTCCGGTAATGATATGTTTCGCCAGCAGCCAGGCGTGGTATTCGGCACACGGACCGTCGAATTCGATACCGAGAAGACAGCCTTTCCCGCGGATGGAACGGATCGCCGGATGATCTTTCAGTGAGATGCGAAGATACGTTTCGGCAACCTTGGCGGTCGCGACCATCTCGTCCGATTCGATCGCGTCGATCGTCGCGGCGATCGCGGCCATCGCGAGCATTCCGCCGCCGAATGTTGTTCCGAGGTCATTGAGGTTTATCTTCTGCGACAATTCTTCGTTGATCAAACACGCGCCGACCGGGACGCCGCTGCCGAGCGATTTTGCCAGGCTGATGATATCCGGCACGACGCTGCCGGCGGCCCGGCTGCCGCCAAAGAACCAGTCTCCGGTGCGGCCGACGCCGGTCTGAACCTCATCGAAAATGAGCAATGCACCGGCTTCGTCACACGCCTTTCGCAGATCGATAAAGAACTCGGGGTCTGCTTCGACGATTCCGTTCATCGACTGGATCGGTTCGATGAGCACCGCGGCGATCGTTTCATCGAGAGCCGCGCGGACGCTTTCTATGTCGCCGAATTTCGCTTCGATATGGCCGGGAACGTTCGGCCTGCCGAGCGCTCGGTATTTTCCCAAAAAGGTCGATGAGATCGAATCGGCCGTTCTCCCATGAAAACCTCCGCCGAACGAAACGACATTTTCGCGGCTCGTCGTGAGCCGAGCGATCCGCATTGCGTTCTCATTCGCTTCGGTCCCGGAATTACAGAAGAATATTTTCTGCAAGCCTTTCGGAGCGACCGATGCAAGCTTTTCCGCGGCTTTCGCTCGCGTTTCGGAATACACAAGGTTCGAATAGAAAAGCAGCTGCCCCGCCTGTTCCTTTATTGCCGCCACGACCTTCGGATGACAATGTCCGGTCGCACAGACCGCGTGGCCGCCGTATAGATCCAGATATCGTTCGCCGTCTGCGGTTTCTATCCAAGAACCGCTGCCGCTTTTGACGGCAATGTTCATTTTCTTGTACGTCGGGACCTGAAATTGGTCCTCGATGTTCTTTATTGCTTCGAAATTCATAAAACTTTACGGGTTCGAACCCGTTAACAGCAGCCCCGTATTTTCTGCGAACCCGTGCATAATATTCATATTCTGGACGGCCTGTCCGGCGGCTCCTTTTACCAGATTGTC
>CBFGSN010000187.1:0-4672 GCA_965651435.1 uncultured bacterium
AATCTGTTCGTATCGGATGCTTCCGGTGTGGTTCGCACCGCGGGTTCGGAGCGTTCTCCGATGCGGTATTCGACGGTCGTCAGCATCGCGGCTTTTTTGTCGGCGGCTTCGGCAAGCGCGAACGAAAGATATGTCGTCGTTGTTTTGCCGTTCGTGCCCGTGATGCCGATGAGCGAAAGCCTTTCGGACGGTTGGCCGTAAACGGCATTCGCGGCTTTTGCGAGAGCGATGCGCGCGTCCGGAACTTTCAGCCACGCGCCGGAAAAGCCTTCGGGCCGATCGAGTTCCGAAATAACACCTGCGGCTCCGCGGCGCATAACGTCACCGACGAACCTATGGCCATCGACCGCGAGTCCGCGTATCGCTACGAAAAGCGTTCCGGCTCCGGCACGCCGCGAATCGTGCGTTACATCGTTCACGGCTGCTGCACCGCTGCCGGTCAATTCGGCTCCGATCTCATCGGCAACCTTTGAAATTTCGATACTTTCCACGTCGTTTCCTTTAAACTCTCATGAGCTAAGCGATTATACGACGAAAAACTTTTGGCGAACAATCGCCACGCCGATTCGTATATAATTTCGGAAGGAGAAACGGCTTATGAACTTCATAAAGATCATTTTGGCGATGTTGGGTGTAGTGTTCCTGGGCGTTGTCGCCCTTTGGATACTCGGCGCGGTCTGGTCGCTTTTCGGCTGGGCGATCTGGATAGGCGTACTCGGAGCGGTCGTTTACGGCGGCTATAAGCTTTTTACCGCCATCGAACGCCGTGCGCTCGGTAAAGGCGAACGGAGCATCGGGACGCTCGATGACCGCGATTACAGCCTTTCGTGGGAAGAATACGACCGGAAATATTTAAATAAATAACGTCGAACCTTCGCCGCACTTGATTTGGATCGCGCGAGTGTATAAAGTTTCACTTACCTTTTTTGCGCCGAGGTGGCGAAATTGGCAGACGCACTAGACTTAGGATCTAGCGTCGAAAGACGTGCGAGTTCGAGTCTCGCCCTCGGCACCATTTTGACGACAGCCCGGAACATCGGTTTCGGGCTTTTTTATCTATTCGACAATTGATGTTTCATTCGTTATGCTTTTTTCAGATATAAGATAAAAATTTAAATTTAATGAAAGCAGAATTAAAAGAAATTTCACCGACCAGACGCGAGATACATCTCGAAATTCCCGGCGATGCGCTCAAAGATGCGTACAACGCCGTAAGCAGAAAATATTCGAACAATGCCAACGTGCCGGGCTTTCGAAAGGGCTTCGCTCCGCTCGATGTCGTTCGCGTGCGTTATAAAGAAGAGATCCGCAGCGACGTGCTTCAGCGTGTTTTGCCCGAAAAGGTTACGGAGGCGATCCGTGATCTGAAACAGCAGCCGCTGTCCGAACCGCAGCTTCACCTTGAGGACGCAGAGAACGTAAAAGTGAACGGTTCCGAACCGATCAAGCTGCACGTGCATTTTGAGGTAATGCCGGAAATTCCGATGCCGAAATACGAAGGTATGGAACTGACGCGCCGTGTTCGCAAGGTCGAGGACGGCGAGGTCGAAGACCTGATCGCGAACCGCCTGCAGGAACAGGCCGCGCTTATTCCGGTCGAAGGCCGCGCTTCTGAACTCGGCGACACGGTCATCGCCGATCTGGAAGGCAAGTTTGATGACGACCCGGACGGCGAACCGATAACGGCCGCTGATCTCGAGGTAAAGCTCGGTGACGAGGTCATCGAAAAAGCATTCACCGAAAATCTGGTCGGTGTGAAAGAGGACGACGAAAAAGAATTCACCGTGACCTATCCTGAAGAATTTTCGTCGCCCGCGCTTGCCGGAAAGACCGTTCATTACAAGGCAAAGATCAAGAGCGTCGGCCAAATGGAAACGCCGGAGCTCAACGACGAATGGGCAAAAAGCCTAGACGAAGGTTACGAATCGTTGGCGGATCTGCGTTCGAAGCTTAAAGCCGACATGGAACTGAATGCCGAGGCGGACGCCGACGCTCGGCTTCGCAACACGGCTATACAAAAGCTCATCGAGGAAAATCCGTTCGAAGTTCCGTATGTTCTGATCGAATCGCAGGCGCGTAATCTGCTGAACAATTTTGCGATGGACCTGCAAAGCCGCGGTGTCGATCTGAACAAGGTCGAACCGAGTTTCGTCGAAATGGCTTATAACCAGATGCAAACGCAGGCCGAACGCGATGTTCGCGGCGCGATGCTGCTTGAAAAGATCGGCGAAGACGCCAAGGTCGATGTCACGCCCGAAGAGGTCGAGGAAGAGATCGCCAAGATGGCCGAAGCCTATCGCGCGACGCCCGAACAGATCAAAGCCTCGCTCGAACAACAGGGCGGCTCGGGCACGATCGACAACAATCTGCGAACACGTAAATCGATCGAAGCTTTGATCGCAAAAGCAAAGATTACCGACGGCCCATGGATCGACGAATCAGCCGCCGGTGAAACGGGATCTGAAGGCGAACCCAACGGCAAAGAAGATAAGAAAAAGAAAGCTTCAAAGCCGAAGGCAAAAACCGCCGATGCGGACATGGAAAAGAAACCCGCGGCAAAGAAGACCGCAAAGGCAAAGTCTTCGAAAAAGGAATAGAGTTTTGAGATTTTCGGGTGTGCGTGTAAAATTTTTATGCGAATGACAAGTTCCCGAATAATCAACGATTTACGACAGCTTCTCTGAACAGATACATAATATATCGGAGCAAGGGAGAAAAATATGTTAGTACCAATGGTAGTCGAACAAACGTCGCGCGGCGAACGGGCGTTCGATATCTATTCGCGGCTTCTTAAGGACAGCATCATCTTCATCGGTACGCCGATCGACGACCAGGTCGCGAACCTTCTCGTCGCACAGCTTCTTTTTCTCGAAGCCGAAGATCCGGAACGCGATATCAATATTTATATCAATTCGCCGGGCGGTTCGATCACGGCTGGCATGGCCATATATGACACGATGCAGTTCATCAAGAACGACGTGACGACGATCTGCGTCGGACAATGTGCATCGATGGGGGCACTTTTGCTGACCGCCGGCACGAAAGGCAAACGCTTTGCATTGCCGCATTCGCGTATTCTGATCCATCAGCCTTCGGGTGGTGCGACCGGACAGGCGACTGATGTCCGCATCATGGCCGAAGAAATTTTGCGTATGCGCGAAATGACCTCGCGGCTTATCGCGCTTCACAGCGGCCAGTCGTTCGAACAGGTCGAGATCGACGTGGAACGCGACCGCATTATGTCGCCGGTGCAGGCGAAAGAATACGGTTTGATCGACGAAGTGATCGAGCATAGGGAGAAATAGTCCGGGAAGTTCGGGGAGTCCGGGAAGTCTGGGAATGGAAAAAGCAGCCTTTGACTTCTGAGACTTCCGGGACATTCCGGACTGATATGACTGATCTTATGGCGAATTTTCGAAGACCCGAAGAATTACTCTGTTGTTCATTTTGCGGTAAATCGCAGAACGATGTGCGCAAGCTTATCGCCGGGCCCGGGGTGTATGTTTGCAACGAGTGCATCGACATCTGCAATGAGATAATAAATGACGACGAGCAGACCGAGAGCCAATCGAAACGCACGAATATTCCGAAACCGCAGGAAATAAAGGCGTTTTTGGATGAGTATGTGATCGGCCAGGATGAACCGAAAAAACGTCTTTCCGTCGCCGTTTATCAGCATTACAAACGGCTCGAACTCGCCAAACGCCGCAGCGACATCGAGCTTCAGAAATCGAACATTCTGCTGATCGGGCCGACCGGAACCGGTAAAACGCTGCTTGCACAAACGCTTGCACGTATATTGAGCGTTCCGTTCTGCATCGTTGATGCGACCAGCCTGACCGAAGCCGGATATGTCGGCGAAGACGTCGAAAATATTCTGCTTCGCCTTTTGCAGGCGGCCGGAAATGACGTCGAACGCGCCCAGCAGGGAATTATCTACATCGATGAGATCGACAAGATCTGCCGCAAGGACGACAATCCGTCGATAACGCGTGACGTTTCGGGCGAAGGCGTTCAACAGGCGCTGTTGAAAATTCTGGAAGGCACGACGGCGAACATCCCGACCGGCGGCGGACGCAAGCATCCGCAACAGGAGTTCACCCAGCTTGATACATCGAACATTTTGTTCATCTGCGGCGGTGCATTCATCGGGCTTGAACGCGTTGTTGAAAAACGGTTCCGCAATAAATCGCTCGGTTTTCAGGCCGACATCAAATCGGCAAAACAGCGAAACGCCGAAGCGATCGCGAAACTCGAACCGCAGGATCTGATCCATTACGGCCTGATCCCGGAATTCGTCGGACGCTTGCCGGTCATCGGTTCGCTTTCCGAACTCGATGAAAATGCTTTGATCAAGATATTGACCGAACCGAAGAACGCTCTCGTGCGTCAGTATCAAAAGAAATTCGAATTCGACAATATCTCGCTCAAATTCACCGAAGGCGCGCTTCGCGCGGTTGCTCTCGAAGCCAACAAACGCAAGGTCGGCGCACGCGGGTTGATGATGATAATGGAAGAGGTTCTGCTCGAATCGATGTACTATCTGCCGTCGGATAAGAAGATCAAGGAACTTGTTATTACGAAGGAAATGATCGAACGCAAGGCTCCGGTTTTTGACGTCATAACGCGAACGGAAGAAGCCGCGTAGGGATCTGCGATCTGCGATCTGCGA
>CBFGSN010000188.1:0-4581 GCA_965651435.1 uncultured bacterium
GGGCAGCTCGCCCTTTAATTCAACCGGAAGCTCGGAACTGACACGATATTGTGCGTCCATCCAATTTCTCGCACCATCGGCGCGAGTTTTTCATTCTCTGAATATGCTTCCTCGACACTGAAAATCATTTTATTCCCGAAAATTCATTTCTTCCGTGAACAAGAGTTAGTGTTCAATTATCATCAGGACCGTCGTCTTAGTGATCAGATCGTCGTGCCGATGCGGTTCAGCACAGCGTCGTTCAGTTCGTTCTTTATTTCGTCGATATCGATCTTGTTTATCACCTCTTCGGCAAAGCCGTAGGTCAGCAGATTTCGTGCAAGCGTCGGCGGCAGCCCGCGCGTCAGCAGATAAAAAAGTTCTTCGTCCTCAAGCTGGCCGACGGTCGCGCCGTGGGCGCATTTCACGTCGTCGTTAAAAATCTCAAGCTGCGGTTTCGTGTCAACGCGCGCGTCGTTCGACAGCAGCAGATTCTTGTTCGATTGGAACGCGTCCGTGCCCGAAGCATCGAGCCGTACAAAAACTTTCCCGTTAAAAACCGCCCGCGAACCGTCGTTCAAGACGCCCTTGTAATTCTGATGCGACGTGCAGTTCGGCACCAGATGATCGATTATCGAATGCGTGTCGTGGTGCTGTTCGTCGTTCAGCATATACAGGCCGTCAACCCACGCTTCCGCGCCGGTTTCCGTAAATTTCAGATCGACGTCATGACGCGAAAGCGCACCGCCAAGGTTTATGTTCGTCGAATCATAACTGCTGCCGCGGCCCATTTTTACTTCGGTAACGCCGTAATTATACGCTTCGCCGGATTCATTCTGAACACGGTAATGCTTAAGCGACGCGTTGTCTTCGACGACGATCTGCACGGCCGAATTGGTGAAACTCTTGCCGGTCGAAGAAAACCTCTCGATCAATGTCGCTTTGCTGCCCGCTTCGGCAATGACGACGATATGCGGAAAGATCGCCGTTCCCGGTTCCGCCGCAAATTCGAACGAGATCGGTTTTTCGACGGCCGTGTCTTTCGGAATGCGGACAACAGCTACCTCGCCAAGCGCGAGATTTAACGCGGCAAATCCGTTCCGCCGAAAATTAAAACCTTCCACGATCTCGCGAACGCTCTCGTCAAGCTTTTCGATCTTTTCAAACGCATGGGCAAATTCCCAATCGAGTCCCGCGAGAGCGCTGACGTTCGTGTATTTCCAATCTTCGTTCTTTACCGTCGGAAAACCATTTGCGGCAAATTCCGCATACGCTTCTTTTCGAAACGCAGCGTATGCCGCGTCGCTTTCGCCCGCGACAACGCGCTTAAAAATGTCGCCGAACCGTGTTTCCGCTGCTGCAATTGATGAAACCATTTTACTTCAAACCAACCAAACTAAATTTTTTATCCGAACGGATCGCCGTCGGACCAAGAATAAACTCTTTTGCGATACGCAATTTTTCTTCGTTTTCGGCACGCGGACGGCTGTCGTCCACGAGCGTCGAACTATCATAGTCAAAAAGAAAATCGTGCCGTGTCAGGACATAGCCGACGCCGAGTTCGTTCGCTTTTTCGCGAAGCTCGCCGACATTCTTCGATTCCCACAAAAATTTGCGAAGCGTCCAATCTTCGAACAAGTAATCCGACACCGCCGCCCGGTCCAGGTTATAGGTATCGCGCCGCATGTTTATTAGCCATACCTTCGCATCCGCCGGCGTGTCGTTATTGATGAACCGGTAATATTCGTAGTAATCCAAGTTTCGCGCCAGGTATGTATCGCGCGTTTCGCCGCCCAAAGCGACACGAAGCGGAGCCTTCTGCAGGAACCATGCCGCCGATGTCAGCAACGCCAATATCGACGCCGCCGAAACCGAATAGAGCCACGTTTTTCGCACCGATGCGGCTTCGACCTTTTCGGCCGCGGACGCCGTCGCTATCGCGAGCAGCGGAACTATCGGCAAAAGATAACGGAGCTGTTCGCTCGTGAAAAGCCAGAATAAATATACGATAGCGGCGACGACACCGAGCGTGATGATCTCCCTGTCCGCTTTGCCTTTCCAAAACGCCCATATCATCAGCGGAAGCCCGATGAGAAAAGCGGCTCCGAGCACGCCGTCGTAAAGGTTCGGATCTTCGGGCTGTGCGGCCAGCGACACGCGGAGCGGTGCGATCAGATAATTTTCCGGACGCTCCGACGCTCCGCCGTATTGCGAATTCATCGCCTGAAAAAGATTCGAACGTTCAACGTCCCAGCCCGCGGCTTCGCCCGGCCAGATGCTCATATAAAACGGAAAGACCGGACTGCCGGTCGCCGCCCAATTTCGCAGATACCACGGCGATGCGAGCACGCCGGCGACGACAACCGCCGCGAGCACGGCTCCGACAACGGCGCCGGCTCGTTCGGTGCTCCGCGCATATAGAAGCACGGCGAGCACAATGCCCGCGACCGCGAAAACCGTCGTGAGTTTTACGGCCAACGCTCCGCCCAAAAATATCGCAAGCAGAACAAGTCCGCCGGACGATCCGCGCGACAGATATCGGTTGAGCGAATGGACCGCCAGCACGATATAAAGCGCGAGCGCGAGATCGATATAACCGCTCGACGCGACATGAAAAGCCGTCGGTATCGCCGCGACCATAAATGCCGCCGCCAGCGACCACGATCGCGAAATATTCAGTTCGCGGCACCAGCCGAACACCGCCGCGAGCAATATCGGAAAGAATAAGAACACCGTGGCACCGGCCGCCGCTTCGCCTGCGCGCGTGCTGAAAATGCCTCCGAGCAGCATCGACCAAACGACATGCATCTCGGTTCCGAGTGCCAGATAACTCGCGATATTTCCTTCGATGAACGCGCTGTTGTGCTGTGCGATGAATGCTTTCGGAACGGCGAAATGATAGAGCAGCGTGTCTTTTGCGATCGGCGGTGCTAGGCTCGCGACAAAAGCGAGGACGACGCAAGCGGCGATCAGAATTAACAGAAGTTTGTCGATGCCCGCGGGAGTTTCCGGTGTGCGGCTTTCGTTTTTTGCCGAACGGATCCGCGAAAAGCTGACGCCGGCCAGAACAATTCCGGCTACCGTAACGACGATCCCCGCCGCAGTGTTATATGCG
Source organism: uncultured bacterium (assembly GCA_965651435.1). Lineage (GTDB taxonomy): Bacteria > Acidobacteriota > Blastocatellia > Pyrinomonadales > Pyrinomonadaceae > OLB17. Next base: position 3,095 of record CBFGSN010000188.1, read on the forward strand.
CCGAAAAGGCCTAGGAAAAACCACACCAGCGACCAGAGGATCGACCCGGCCGCCGCATTCCGCGCAAATTCCAGAACGTGCGAATCGCCTTCGCGGCGATCGGTTTTTATGAACCGCAGAACGAACGTTCCCAAACCGAACCAGGCGATAAAAACAAAAGCCGCCGCCACAGATCCGATAATGCTGTCGATGATTCCCGCACCAAAAAGCGGGCCGCCGCCGAGATCTCCCAACAGCGACGGCAGCTTCAAAAGATCGGCTCCGCGAAACGCTACAAAAACGACCAACAGAACCGCCGTCCAAAGGACTACGGGCAAGGTTTGGTTTTGAGTTCGTGTTTCCGTTTCCGCCACTATTTTTCTTCGTCTGCGAGTATCGCCGCCAGGTCTTCTTCTATCGGCATCGTTCTGAACGGACTCACGTTCGCTCCGCCGGTATTGCCTTTTGGATAAATACCGAGCGGGGTTTTCGTCGCCGCACCGCCGATCCGCAAAACCTGTCCCGCAACTTCTTTTACATCGCGCCTGCGAAAGCCATGTTTGAGCATCAACCAGTGAACCCGCGTGTGATAATAGGTGCTCGACTGGCCCAAAACATGAGCGCGCTCCAGATGTCGGAATGCTCCGGCGGCATCGCCATCTGCGGCAAGTTTATCGGCCGCCGCTATCTCGGATTCTATATGTAGGTTCAGCTTTGAATACATTTAAACGCCGCTCAGAGGGTTCGCTTTCACTCTATTTCGCCGCTGCTTTTACCCAATCGTAACCTTTTTCTTCGAGTTCGAGCGCGAGTTCTTTTCCGCCCTGTTTTACGATGCGGCCGTTCGCCAGAACGTGGACGAAATCGGGCTGGATGTAATTAAGCAGACGCTGATAATGCGTGACCAAAATTATCGCGTTCTCATCCGAACGAAGCTTATTGACGCCTTCGGCAACTATGCGCAAGGCGTCTATATCAAGCCCCGAATCCGTTTCGTCAAGTATCGCGAGTTTTGGTTCAAGCACCGCCATCTGCAGTATCTCGTTGCGTTTTTTCTCGCCGCCCGAAAAGCCTTCGTTGACCGAACGTTTGAAAAACTGCGGGTCCATTTCGACCAGCTTTGCTTTTTCTTTCAGCAGGTCGTTGAATTCGAGCGGGTCGAGTTCCTCGCCGCCTGTGTGCTTCATCTTTTCGTTGTAGGCAAGCCGCAGAAACTGCGAATTCGAAACGCCGGGAACTTCGACCGGGTACTGGAACGCCATAAAAACGCCTTCGCGGGCGCGTTCGTCCGGTTCGAATTCGAGCAGGTTCTTGCCGTCAAAGATAACCTCGCCGGAAATGACCGCATAGCTCGGATGGCCGGCCAAAACCTTTGACAACGTCGATTTGCCCGAACCGTTCGGTCCCATGATCGCATGAACCTCGCCTTTGTTTACGGTGAGGTTCAGGCCCTTTAATATCTCTTTTCCTTCGATGCCTGCGTGCAGGTCTTTTACTTCTAATAACAT
>CBFGSN010000189.1:0-4565 GCA_965651435.1 uncultured bacterium
TTTGTCGGGCGGCTGACCGAAATTAAAAATATTCCGATGTTCCTGCGGACCGCGGCGGCGGCGAAAGATAAAGCCGCGTTCAAGTTTGCGGTCGTCGGCGATGGGCATTTACGCGCCGCACTTGAAAAAGAAGCCGCCGAACTTGGGCTTTCCGACATCGTAATTTTTGCCGGCAACCGAAAGGATACCGAGGATATTTATGCCGCATCGGATATCGTCGGACTTACGTCGCTGAACGAAGGAACACCGCTTTCGCTGATCGAAGCAATGGCGGGCGAACGCGCGGTCGCTGCAACTCTGGTCGGCGGTGTCGTCGATCTGCTCGGCACGGCAAATGAACACAAAGACGGTTTCGCCGTATGCGAACGCGGGCTTGGTGTCGCGTCCGGCGATGTGGATGCATTCGCAAATGCATTGGTTTACCTTGCGTCAGACGAAAATTTGCGTAAACAATTCGGCTTGTGTTCGAAGAAATTCGCCGATTCGCAGTATAGTAAAGAAAGGCTCGTCGAAGATATCCGAAAGATATACCGCGGGCTTTGATCTGTTCCCCCAAAGCTATGCAGTTTTTTGTCTCACAACCCTGGGCGATGGCGGCCGCAGGTTTTGTCCTTTCCCTCGCCGCGACATTTGCCGTGCGGCAAACGGCACGTCGTCACGGATTTGTCGCAAAACCGAAATCCGACCGCTGGCACAAACGGCCGACGGCTATGTACGGCGGCATCGCGATATTCGTCGCGACGGCTGTCCTGTATCTCGCATTCATTCCAAAAACTTCCGCGTCGATCGTTCTGATGTCGGCATCGACGCTTTTGTTCGCGGTCGGAATGCTCGACGACACGCTCAACATAAAACCGTATCAAAAACTTATCGGCCAATTGATCGGAGTTTTGATCGTCATAAGTTTCGGTCTGCGGCTACCGCTGACGGGCAATGAGCTGATCGATATTGCGATAACGACCGTTTGGCTCGTCGGCATAACGAACGCGATAAATCTGCTCGACAATATGGACGGGCTGGCAGCGGGAATTGCCGCGATCGCGGCGATACTTCTGGCCATCGGGTTCGCAGCAAATGGCCAAACGGATGAACTTCTGCTTACGTTTGCCTTTATCGGCGCTCTTGCCGGATTTTTGGTTTTCAATTTCAATCCGGCGTCGATCTTTATGGGCGACTGCGGTTCGATGTTCGTCGGATTTTTGCTGGCGGGTTCGGTTTTGCTCAATCAGGTCGGCGGCCGTTCGCGCGGACTTTTTTCGGTGCTGGCGGTTCCGGTACTGATCCTTTTTGTCCCGATCTTTGATACGACATTCGTCACCGTCATCAGAAAACTTTGGGGAAGAAAAGCGTCGCAGGGCGGACGCGACCACACATCACACCGTCTGGTCGCGCTTGGGCTTTCGGAACGCTCGGCGGTTCTGCTGCTTTACGGACTCGCGATCATTTCCGGCGCGGTCAGCCTGTTCGTCGGCCGTATGCAAACCATTCGCAGCCTCGCTCTGATTTCGCTTTTCACCGCGGTTCTTGTGATCATCGGCGTGTTCCTTTCGCGCGTAAAAGTTTATGAGGACGCATTCGATCCGTCGGCGGAAAAGAACGCCGTTTTTGCGTTCATCATAAACATCTCGCACAAACGCCGCATTTTTGAAGTTTTTCTGGATATTTTGCTGATCACGCTGGCGTATTATTTTTCGTATGTGCTGCTGTTAGGCGCATTCGAAGACGGCGGAAACTGGGATCTGTTCCTGAAAACTTTGCCGCTGCTGATAATTTTGAAACTCGGTTCGTTTCTGCTGTTCGGCGTTTATCGCGGGCTTTGGCGTTATACAAGCATCAGCGACGTGGTCGTTTTTACAAAAGCCGCGGCGTTCGGTTCCATCCTGAGCGTCGTCGCCGTACTTTTGCTTTACCGGTTCGAAAATTTTTCACGAACCGTTTTCGTGCTCGATGGCATTTTGTTGTTGTGGGCACTGATCGCAAGCCGAATGGCATTTCGCATCATCCGTCAGCTTTTGCCGATGCCGCTCGCTGCCGAAGGCCGCCGCGTGATGATATACGGCGCCGGCGACGGCGGAGAAATGGTGCTTCGCGAGCTTCGCAATAATCCGGAATGGAACTACCGCCCGGTCGGTTTTTTTGACGACGATCCGCTGAAAAAGAACAAGGTCATCAACGGACTTCGCGTTTTCGATCCGAACGGGTCGCTCGGCAAAATTTGCGCTGAAAATCAGGTAGCCGAAGTTTTGATTTCGACGAAATCGATATCATCGGATAAGCTTAAAAGGATCCGCGAAGCCTGCCGCGAGGCTGAGGTTTCGGTAAAACGAGCACAGATAAAGATCGAACCGCTCGATTTTGCATAGAAGGTGGCCGTCAAACATTTAAGAACGAACAACACCGTTTCGAAAACGCTGCTGGTCGCAGCATCGCTGCTGGTATGTGCGGCGGCGGTGTTTGCCGCGCGTTGGGGTTTTGGAAACGCCATTGCCGACCGTTCCGATTCGCTCGAACTGGACGCGGTCGCGCTTCGCTTTGCGCCGGCCGACCCACTCGCGCATCGCCGCGTCGCCGCGCACCTGAATGACACGTTCATACCGGCGGATGCGGAACGCGCGCTGACGGAATATGAAATTGCGGCACGGCTTTCGCCGAATGATTATCTGGCCTGGCTCGCGCTGGGCACGGCACGCGAACGCAGCGGCGACGCCGACGGAGCCGAAGCCGCGCTTCGCTATGCGGCAGAACTTGCGCCGAATTATGCATCGGTTCAATGGGCGCTCGGAAACACACTTTTGCGGCGCGGCAAAACCGACGAAGGCTTTGCGGAGCTGCGAAAGGCGGTTCGTTCGGACGCGAAATATTCGCCGCCTGCTGCCGTTGCCGCGATGCAAATTTTTTCGAACGATGCGGCCGCCGCGACCGAAGCTCTAGGTAATTTTCCGAACGTCAATGCCGCCATTGCGCAGATGGTCGCCGGCGAAAAGGACTTTGCAAAAGCCGCCGAGATCTGGGCGGCGATCCCGGCCGAAGCTCGCACTGAACTAAAAAAAGAAGGCGAAAAACTTCGCTCCGCGATGCTTTCGGCAAAGCAGTTTCGCGATGCGCTTGCAATAAATTCGACGCTGCCGGATGCTGTCAAAGCCGGTCTCGGAAACGTTTACAACGGCGGTTTCGAATCGGAAATTCTGCCGGAAAACGCTGCCGTTTTCGATTGGCAGATACAAAAAGGAAGCTCACCGGTCATCGGTCTTTCTGATACGGAAAAGCATTCGGGAACATTCAGTCTGGCAGTCGTTTTCAATTCGCCGGACGGAAAAATGCAGCGAACGCTGTCGCAAACCATCGCCGCGGAACCGGGCACCGCGTATAACTTTCGTTTCTTTTACCGCAGCGGGATAAAGAGCGGGCCGGCTATAAAATGGCAGGTGATAAATGCCGCGGACAACGCGCCGCTCGCGGAAACTTTACCGCTGGATTTGTCGGACGAATGGCGGCAGATCGACCTGCCTTTCACGGTCCCCGCGACCGGCGACGGTATAATAATTCGCGTCGTGACGGAAAAATGCGCGGCGACCGATTGCCGCATTGCCGGGCCGATCTGGTTCGACGATCTGGAATTGACACTAGCCGAATGACGAAACACAACGGACACGAACGAACGCCTTTGCCCGAACACATTGCGTACGCACTTTTGTTGGCGATACCGATCTTGGCGACGATCGCATACGGCACGGTCGATCCGTTCGCGCTCGGCGCGGCATCGGTTCTGGTCGCGGCTATATTCGTAATGCGCGCCGTCACTGCCTTTCGAACGGGTTCATTCGTATATGACACTTCGCCGCTGCAGTTACCGGTCGCGGGTTTGATATTGCTCGGCGCGTTCCAGCTTCTTCCGCTTGCGACGCCGCTTTCGCCGGAGCTTGTAGCGGACGGCGGACGAAATTCGCTTTCGCTTGATCCGTACGCGACGCGCTGGTGGCTTGTGAGAGCCGTGACAATTCTGGTTTATTTTTCGTCCGCGCTTGTTTTGATCAATTCGAAACGACGCGCAAAACAGATCGTTTTCGGGATCATCATCTTCGGTGCGGCGGCGGCGTTTTTTGGCATTGTGCAGGAACTCATAGATCCCGGTGCGATCTACGGACTTCGGCCTACGCCGCAGGCAATATCGTTCGGCCCATTCGTGAACCGACATCATTTCGCGGGCTTTATGGAAATGACGATCGGCCTGACGCTTTCGGTTCTGATCGGCGGCGGCGTTCTGCCGAACAGACGCGTGTTTCTGGTTTTCACGCTTGCGCTCATGGGCATCGCGGCTCTTATGACGGGTTCGCGCGGCGGACTTTTGAGCATATTAGGCGTGGTCGCGTTCATTCTGGCTGTAAGGTTCATCATCTATAAGCGAGAAGGAAAGCGGCAGCAGATCTCCGTCCGCAAATTGTTGATCGCACCGGCGGCGATCGTGCTTGTATTGGGTATTTTCGGTTCGGCGTTGTTTCTGGGTTCGGGCGATCTGGTCGTCCGCGGTTTCGGCGCGACGAGCAATGACGATATTTCGAACGGGC
>CBFGSN010000190.1:0-4466 GCA_965651435.1 uncultured bacterium
GCCGGAATTGATGTAACGACAGGCGTGCTTGCCGAAGAAGCCGCTCGGCTTAATGAAAAGTTCATCACGTGGCATCGGCTCAAACGTCCGTTCGTTCATCTGAAACTCGCAATGTCGATCGACGGCCGCATATCCGTCAACAGAAGCATTTCGACGGCACTTTCCGGCGAAGCCGCGCGGGCTCGCGTTCAGGAACTTCGTCACGAACACGACGCCATCCTCGTAGGTGCGACGACCGCTGCCGTTGACGATCCGGCTTTGACCGACCGGAGCGGAAAGCCGCGTCGGCGCGGACTGGTTCGCGTCGTTTTGGACAATCGGCTTCGTCTGCCGATCGATTCTAACCTTGCAAAAAGTGCGAAAGATACACCAACGCTGGTTTTCACGAACAATTTGGACCGTGAAAAGATAGTGCCGCTGCTCGATACCGGCGTCGAAGTCGTTCAGGTCGAACGCGGTGCGCGGAATCTTGCCGCCGTGCTGGACGATCTCTACGCGCGAAATATCCAAAGCGTTTTGGTCGAAGGCGGCAGCATGGTCGCCGGTGCGTTTCTGGATGCACGGCTTGTCGATAAGATAACTTTCATGATCACACCCGTCATCATTGGCGGTACGAAAGCTCCCGTCGCCGTTTCGGGCGAAGGTGCCGGTTCGCTCGAGGCCGCGATGCGTCTGAGCGGTGTATCGGTCACGCGCTTTGGCGAAGACACCGAGATCACCGGCTATCCTGACCGAAATTGACGTATGGCAAAGCGACCCGACAACGGTAAACCGTTCGCCAAAAAGTCCTTCGGACAAAACTTTTTGACGGATACGAATGTCGTCAGAAAGATCGTGGCGGCACTGGACCTGTCACGCGACGAAACCGTAGTCGAGATCGGTGCCGGCAGAGGTGCCCTGACCGAAAAGCTTTTGGAGCACGCCGGCGAAGTCATCGCCATAGAATTCGACCGAGACCTAATTCCGATACTCAACGAAAGATTTCGCGGGTGCGAAACTTTTCGGCTTATCGAGTCGGACGCACTCACCGTCGATCTCGGCTCGCTGTCGAACGACACGATGAAGCTGGCCGCAAATCTTCCGTACAATGTTTCGACACAGATCCTGCAGATGCTGATGCGCGGGCGTGAGCATTTTTCCGCGATGGTATTGATGTTCCAACGCGAGGTTGTTGACCGGATCACCGCTGTACCGGCCACAAAAGACCGTGGATTCTTGTCCGTTCTCTCGCAGTTGTACTTTGATATCGAAAGGCTGTTCGACGTGCCGCCCGGCGCGTTCAAACCGCAGCCGAAGATCTGGAGTTCCGTTGTTCGACTGCGGCCGAAAGCCGTTGATATCGCCGATGAAGACGCATTCCGCGAAATCGTCTCGGCGGCGTTCATGCAAAAACGCAAGACTATCGAAAATAACCTGAGAGCACGTTTCCCGAACATCAGCGACGCATTATCCGCGGCCGGCATCGAACCGGGCCGCCGAGCGGAAACGTTTTCGCTTGATGAATGGACCGCGCTCTTTGGTCGGCTCTAAACGCTTGCTTCATCGGGCGGCGTCGGCGGAAATATGAGCGATGCGATGACCGACAGCGTGATCGTTCCGACAATTATACCGAGCGACCATGTCACGGGAAATTTTCCGTCGAAATAGTCGTTAAGCCAAACCATTTTGAGCCCGACGAACACAAGCACGACCGCCAGGCCGTATTGGATAAGGTGAAATTTATCGATCACACCTGCCAGCATAAAATACATCGAACGCAATCCGAGTATCGCGAAAATATTCGACGTGAAAACGATCAGCGGTTCTTTTGTAATGCCGAAGATCGCCGGAACGCTGTCCACGGCGAAGATTATGTCCGTTGCCTCGAGGAACAAAAGCGCGATGAACAGCGGCGTCGCGTGCCGGACACCATCGACGACCTTGAAAAAGCTTTTGTCTTCGATCCGATGATCGACCGGCATTATACGCTTGAATATTTTTATCAGCAGATTCTTGTCCGGTTCGATCTCTTCTTTTCCCGAAAACACCATCTTTATTCCGGTGATGATCAGAAATCCGCCGAAAATATATATCACCCAATGGAACTGCATCAATGCCGAACCGAGCGCGATGAATGTCGCCCGAAACACGAGCGCGCCTAAAATGCCGTAAAAAAGTACGCGGTGCTTGTATTTTGCCGGAACGCCGAAATAACTGAATACAAGTACGAAAACGAAGATATTATCGATCGAAAGCGAATATTCGATGATGTAGCCGGTCAGAAATTCGAGAGCAGCGGTCTTGGCAATATCCGGCCCGAATTTTCCGAGCGAATACTGATAGAAAACAAAGCAGAAAACCATCGCGAGCGTGACCCAAACGACGCTCCAGATCGATGCTTCTTTTAAACTGACTGCGTGAGCTTTGCGGTTAAAAACGCCAAGGTCGATGGCGAGCATGGCGAGTACAAAAAGAGTAAATAGCGCGTAAAACCACCAATAATCGGCAAAAGGGAATAACATTCGTTAGTAAGACTCCTTTAATGGCCGAAAAGCAAAAACCTTCACGACCGATATTACATCGTCGTAAAGGTCTCGATATTCTCTTTACCGCGCCGAATCATTCCCGACTAGAACGATCGTATTGACGACAGCGGCAAACCCCGTGGGCTATCTACTCCCCTCTATATTACTTGGCGAGAATATATTATGGACTCGTATTTTGTCAAGAAATCAGCACCGCAATCTGCTATAATGTTTTCTTTTTAAACTCATAAGCCTTATTAAGTCTGCAAATAAATTTTTCAAGGGGTCGGAAATAACATTTTGAATAAAATTGAGATAATACCGCTTGGCGGCATCGGCGAATTCGGCATGAACTGTATGGGCATTCGTTACGGCGACGAAATGATCGTCGTGGATGCCGGAATGGGCTTTCCCGAAGAAACGCCGTACGGCGTTGATATTTCCGTCCCGACATTCGATTTTCTGGAACCGTATCGCGACGACCTTACGGCCATAGTTCTGACACACGGCCACGAAGACCACATCGGAGCTCTTTCCTACATACTTCAAAAGTTCAATCTGCCGGTTTACGCATCGCGTTTCACGCATTCGCTTGCAGAAAAACGACTGTCGGAATTCGATATGCTCGACGATGTTTTGATCCACCGCGTCGAAGCAGGCGATGTACGCGGGATCGGAAGCTTTAAGGTCGAATTCATTCACGCGTCGCATTCGCTGGTAGATTGTTTTTCGCTTGCGATCACAACACCGATCGGAACGCTCATCCACACCGGGGATTACAAGATAGACGACACGCCTGTCATCGGAAAGCCATACGATCTGAAGAGCCTGAAACGGATCGGCGATGCCGGCGTGCTCGCTCTTTTGGGTGATTCGACAAATGCGACGGTTCCCGGACGGACGCCGTCCGAAAAAGCCGTGATCCCGGCGTTCGAGGAAATATTCGAGCAAGCCGAAGGCCGCATCTTTGTTTCGACGTTTTCGTCCTCGATCCACCGGCTGCAGATAATTTTCGACATCGCTAACGAATTCGGCAGAAAGGTCTGTGTGCTAGGCCGTTCGATGCAGCGGAATGTCGAAGTAGCAGAGCAACTCGGCCTGCTGAAGATACCGCACGATACGCTTGTGTCGCTGCCGGATTCGCGTTCGTACCGCGATGACGAGATAACATTTCTCGTCACCGGTTCGCAGGGCGAAATGCGGGCGGCATTATGGAACCTGGCGACCGGCGTTTATAAGGGAATGCAGATCGAAGCGGGCGATACGGTCGTTCTTTCGGCCCGCATAATTCCCGGAAACGAAAAGAATATCAGCCGCCTGATCGGCCATTTGTACAAACGCGGAGCAAATATCATCGAAGAAAAAAGGCGGCTTGTGCACGTTTCCGGACACGCATCGCAGGAAGACATAAAAATTATGGTCGAAACGGCGCGGCCAAAATTCCTGATCCCGATACACGGTGAATACCGTATGTTGTTTCGCCACAAAGAATACGTAAAAAATCATGTCGCCGGTTACACCGACGCGAATGTTGTTCTTATCCAGAACGGCGATATACTTGAACTAACACCGGATTCTGCGCGGATCGTCGATACGCTTGATCTGCACAAAACATTTGTTGACGAAGAATCAATGACGGAGATCGAATACGATATCGTACGCGAACGCAAAAAGCTCGCTTACGGCGGTGCGATCTCGGTAGTGGTGCCGATCGACAAACGGACGAACCGCCTTCACGGCGAACCGCAGATAACGCTCAGCGGTGTGGCCGGTGTCGAAGCGGCGGGAGCCTTTGCCGACGAAGCCCGACGCACGATAACCGACGGGATCGATTCGCTCAAGATCGGACAGATCGCCGACCGCAAAGTGCTGAAAGAATCCGTCGATCTTTTGATGAAGCGCTTTGTCCAAAGCCACATCAGCGGCAAACCTGTGATCGTGACGACGATCATCGATATTTAA
>CBFGSN010000191.1:0-4326 GCA_965651435.1 uncultured bacterium
TCGCCATCAATAATCGTGCGTTGCTTGCGATAAAACAAGAGCGGTATGACGATGCCTCGATCGATGTAAAGCGCGTTATCGAGGCCGATCCGGAGCTTCCCGAAGGCTATCTGAACCGCGGTTATATAAACTTTGCGCAAAAGAAATATCAGGCGGCGGTTGATGATTTTACGATCGCTTTGGAGAAGAGAAAAGATCATGTATTAGCTCTTGAGGCACGGGCCAAGGCGTATAAAAAGCTCGGCAAAAAAGACCTTGCAGAGGCCGATGCAAAAGAAGCTCAACGGTTAAAGGACAAATTCGCGAAATTGAGAAAAGAGGTCTTCGGAGACGTTAAGTAATGAAGGAAATGGAACAAAGTGCGGCTGAGCTTCTTCGTGAAACAAAGATCGAGGTCGATGCCGCGACGTATGTGTTGCTGTCGCTGACATCGGAGCAGTGGACAACACTTTTATCGGATCCGGAGCTTAGCCCGCGGATGTCGGTGCCTTTTATGATCTTTTATGACGGCCGCGAAGTTACGCTTTTATTGGACGAAGACGATTTCGCGAATGTTCGCGGAGCGGTACGCGATGCCAAGGCCGAACGCGGCTTTCGACTGCTTACATTCGACGTTGAACTCGATCTCAACACCGTCGGCTATATTGCACTCGCGGCGAAGATACTGGCCGACGCAAATGTCTCCGTCGTTCCGCTCGGGGCTTTTTCCCGCGATCATCTTTTGATCAAACAGGACGACCTGGCCGCCGCGCTGAAAGCGCTCGGGCCGCATGTCGCCGAACTTTGCTAGTTTATGTATTGGAAAGACAAGATCGTCCTTTTGACCGGAGCGTCGAGCGGGATCGGCGCGGCTCTTGCCGTTCACATTGCACGCGAAAAAGCCGGTGCCGTTTGTCTTCTCGCCCGCCGAAAAGAAGAACTCGAACGCGTCGCGAAACTTTGCGAAGAAGCGGGAACGCCGGCTCGGACCTTCCCGTGCGATGTGACCGATGCCGCCGCGGTTCGTTCGGCGGCGGATGCGATACGCGGCGAATTCGGCCGCATTGATACCATGATCGCGAACGCCGGCATCGCCGGACGCACCGACCGCGACAAATATTTTTTGCCCAATGTCGTCGAAAAGGTAATTGACATAAATCTGATGGGCGCGGTCAATTCCATTGCGGCTGTTATGCCGGAAATGCTCGAACGCGGCAGCGGCCATCTGGTTGCGGTTTCGAGCCTCGCGGGTTTTCGCGGACTTCCGCGGTCCGCTGCCTATTCTGCGAGCAAAGCAGCGATGACGGCATATTTCGAAAGCATTCGCCTGGACGTGCTTCACTGCGGCCTGGATGTTTCGATCATTCAGCCCGGATTCATCAAAACGCCGCTGACCTCCGGCCGAAAAAACAAGATGCCGTATCTGATGGAGCTTGAACCCGCGGTCGCAAAGATAGCCGCGGCGATCGAGAAGAAAAAGAAGTTCGCGGCATTTCCGTGGCAGCTCGCGATGCTTGTAAAGGCGGGTCGTTTCTTTCCGGCGTGGCTTTACGACCGGATCGCCGGACAGGCGACGTATCGCGTCTAGTTTGTTTTTCGAACCGCAAATGTTAAATTCTTAGCTTATTCCGCATATGCTTTCGGCCGGTTTCCGCGGCCATTTTTATGGATATTCTGCAGGCAATAATTTTAGGCATTGTTCAAGGGCTGACCGAATTTATTCCGATAAGTTCGACGGCCCATCTCGTTTTCGCAAGCCGATGGACAAATATCTATAACGGCGACCCGCAGCAGATAACAGCGACAATGGCGGTCATTCAGCTTGGCACGCTCGCCGCGGTGTTCGTCTATTTTGCGAAGGATATTTTGAATATTTCGGTCGCATTTATCAGAGACCACGTAGCCATTGTCACCGGGAAACGAGCCTCGAACGCATGGTTTTCGGATGATGCCCGGCTCGGGTGGCTGATCGTTCTCGGTTCGATACCGATAGGCGTTATCGGCCTTCTGTTCAAAGACCGCATCGAAGGCCCGGACACGAAAAACCTCTGGGTTATCGCAACAATGATGATCGTGATCGCTGTGTTTCTGGGCATTGCCGAGCTCGTCGGTGCACATAGGAAAGAAGTCCGCGATCTCGGGATCAAAGACGCAATTATCGTCGGATCTTCTCAGGTGCTGGCGCTTATTCCGGGGGCAAGCCGTTCCGGTTCGACGATAATGGGCGGGCTTTTCGCGGGAGAAAAGCGCGAAGCAGCGGCGCGGTTCTCATTTCTTCTGATGATACCGGCGATAACTGCCAGCGGTTTGCTCGAACTTCGCGAAGCCGTAAAAATACTCAGTACGGACGACCTGACCGCACTCGCGGTCGGAACTGCTGTCGCGGGAATTGTCGGCTATCTTTCGATCTGGTTCCTGCTCGCGTTCCTGAAAAAGAATTCAACACTCATTTTCATTATTTATCGGATCGCCGTCGGTGCCGCGATCCTGATCGCTCTTTGGCTTGGTTTGGTTGATCCTATTCTCAGGTAAAATAGAAGAATGCAGCGAACCTGGATCTTCGATCAGCACAACAAAGCCGCGGCGGCCGAACTCGCGAACGAACTCGGCACGTCGCATCTGCTTGCCTCACTGCTGTTGAATCGCGGATATGCGGACGCTGGGTCGGCGGCACGATTCCTTCAGCCGGCGGCCGAGCATCTTCACGATCCTTACCTTCTAAAGGATATGGAAAAAGCCGTCGAACGAATTGAACAGGCGATACGCGACGGCGAAAAGATACTAATCTGGGGCGATTACGACGTTGACGGTACGACCGGAACGGTGCTCCTGCGAAAAGCTCTGCAGATCCTCGGCGGCGAAACCGAATATCACATTCCGAACCGCTTTACCGAAGGCTACGGCATAAACATCGATGCTTTGAACGCGGCTCGTGACCGCGGCTGCACGCTTGCGATCAGCGTAGATTGCGGCATTCGAAGTTTTGACGCGGCCGAATGGGCGGCGGCGAGCGGACTGGACCTGATCATCACCGATCATCATCTTCCGGACGGCGAACGCGGGATGCCGAAAGCTTTCGCTGTCGTGAATCCGAATCGTCCGGACTGCGCGTATCCGGACAAACATCTCGCGGGCGTTGGCGTGGCGTACAAACTTGCTCACGCATTGCTCGAACGCGGCGGCAAAGGCGAGCTGTGCCGCAGTTTTCTGAAGATAGCGGCGATCGGAACCGTCGCGGACGTCGTCGATCTGACGGGCGAGAACCGGGCAATAGTCGCTGTCGGGCTTCGCGATCTAGGAAACACGCGGAATGTCGGCCTGAAGGCTTTGATGGAGATCTCTGACTGCACGTCTGAAATGACGAGTTATGACATCGGCTTTCGCATCGGTCCGCGGATAAATGCCGCCGGACGAATGGACATCGCGACCCACGTCGTCGAGCTTTTCGAATCCGAAGATTTTAACGAAGCCCGGCGCCTCGCGTCGCTGCTTGATTCACGAAATCGTGAGCGCCGAAAGATCCAGGACGAGGTCACGCAGGCCGCATTGCTCGAATCGAATCTGCGGCCCGATTCGAAATTCATCGTGGTGGCCGGGAATAACTGGCATCGCGGTGTGATCGGACTCGCTGCGTCGCGTATCGCCGAAAGGCTCTGCCGGCCGTGTATTGTTTTGACGATCGACGGCGATGTTGCATACGGCAGCGGTCGAGCCGTTAATGGGTTCCATTTACTTGACGCGATGGAAGGTTGTGCAGATGTTTTCGAACAGTTCGGCGGTCACGCGGCGGCGGCCGGAATGACGATCAGGACCGCAAATATCGATGAACTGCGAACGCGGCTCGAATCGGCCTGTGTGAACTTGCCGCCCGAAATCCTGATGCCGAAGCTCCGTATTGACGCGAAGGTGAGCTCAAAAACGCTCGGCCTGAACGTGACAAAAGAACTGAAAATGCTTGAGCCGTGCGGGATGGGAAACCGTCGTCCGGTTTTTGCGACCGCCGGACTTTTTATTGCGGATGAGCCGTTAGTGATGAAGGAAAAACATCTTAAATTCCGGCTCGAGGACGCGGAGCGCAAACGCTTCGAAGCCGTTTGGTGGGACGGCGTCGAAAGATCACAGGGGCGAACTCTCGGCATAGGCGAGCGCATCGAAATAGCTTACACTGCCGAAGAAAACGTTTGGCAGGGCAATACGCGCCTTCAGCTTGTCGTAAACGATATTAGACCGGATAATAAGTAGAACGTGGCGGAAACAGACGCAAAAAATATTGAAAGACTGCGGCTTCGCGCGGACATGCCGAAATATTTTCGGTACGCCGCGACGGGTCTTTTGGCGTTGTCCGTC
>CBFGSN010000192.1:0-4263 GCA_965651435.1 uncultured bacterium
GCTCCGGCGGCTTCGGTTTCGAGGCCTGCTTTTATCCAAGCGGCGGTTCCGCCGGTTACGTTGTAAAGTTTTTGAAAGCCCGCGTTTTCCAGAATGCCGGTGCCGGCGCTTGAGCGGTAGCCGCCCTGGCAGATGACGTATGTCGGCAGTTCCGGATCGAGATGTCCGAAGTTTTCGGCGAGCGTATCGAGCGGAATGTTCGACGTGCCGATGGCGTGCCCGGCGTTAAATTCGCCCGCGCGGCGAACATCGACGAACTGAACGCCGCCGCCGACCACGGCCATCGTATCGTTCACGGAGATCTGTTCGACCTGTTTCATTGCGCCGTCGTATTCGCCGATCAAAATAAAACCGACAACGTTTTCGTGGCCGACGCGTGCAAGCCGCATCGCCGCTTCATCGACCTGTTCCTTGTTTGCCGCGGCGACCGCTATCTCGGCGCCGATCGGGATCAGAATTCCCGCCCACGAAGCGAACTGTCCGCCGAGCCCGATGTTTATCGAATTCGGGATGTGGCCGCCGCCATATTCCGCGTTCGTCCGAACGTCCAGCACGACGCCGCCGAATTCGGCGATCTCCGCGGACGAAAGCTTTCCCGGTTCCGGCAGCGACGCGAGCGGCGCGGAACCTTCCAGATTGCGGGCCGCGCTTTTTACAAAATATGCCGGAGCTGCGGGCTGATCGGCCGTGACGAGTTTTACGAATTCATCCTTGCTCATCGGCTGCAGGGCGTAATTCGTCCGCCGCTGTTCGCCGAGCGTTGACCACGTTTCTTTTGAAAGCGATTTTCCGCACAAACTGCCGGCTCCGTGCGCCGGGTAAATTTCGGTTTCATCGCGTAACGGCAAGATCTTTTCATGCAGCGAATCATACATCATCGCGGCCATTTGCTCGGCGGTAAAACCTTTCGACCCGACCAGATCGGGACGGCCGACATCGCCGATGAACAGCGTGTCGCCGGTGAAAAGCCGGGCGGGCTCGTTACCACTTTCCGCTTTTACGCTGATGCCTTCGGGCGTGTGGCCGGGGGTTTCAAAGAACGTCAGTTTTATATCGCCGACAAAAAGTTCGTCACCGTCTGCGACCTTATGCGTCGGAAATTGTGTATTCGCGCGCTGTCCGTAGATGATCTCGGCTCCGGTGCGTTCGGCAAGCTCGACATGGCCGCTGACAAAATCCGCGTGCGAATGCGTTTCGATCACGTATTTTATCTTCTGACCGTTGGCTTCGGCTTCGTCAATGTATTGCTGAACGTCACGCTGCGGATCGATGACCGCCGCCTCGTCCTTTGAACCAAGATAATATGACGCGTGGGAAAGGCATCCCAGATAAAACTGCTTGAATTTCATTTTTTACCTCTTTTTATAAACCGCGACAAACCGGTCGATCGGCACTTCTTCGTCGCCGGGCATTGTTTCAAAATGCGTTTGCACGAAGCCGTTCTCATCGAACCGGCGAAGCTCTTTTCGCGATACCGGCCACGGAAGATCTTCGGGTTCCGCGTCGTCTTCGCGAAGGCGGTTGACGACAACGATCTCGCCTTTGTCGTTAGCAAAAGCGGCGATCGCATCTATAACTTTCGAACGCATTTGGAGCGGCAGCGGCTGTATCGTATAAACTTCGAGCACAAGGTCGAACGCGCCGATCCACTCAGGAATGGGTGCGAAAAGATCCATAACCTCAAAGCGTATGTCCTTTTCGCCGTAAAGCTTTTTCGCCCATTCGATAGCCGTCGGCGAAATGTCGAACGCCGAAACCTTAAACCCGAGATCATCCAAAAATGCGGCGTCATCGCCAAGCCCGCATCCGACGACAAGCGCCGTGCGTCCGCCGCCTTTTAATTCGGCTGCGTCGGCATACGCTTTCAGATATCTGTTCGGTTCCAGATCCGCCCACGGTATCTTTTCGTTGTCGCCGCCGGCTTCCTTATACAGGGCGTCGAACCACCCGACGACATCGCCGCGGTGATAGTGTTCGGACACCAGTTCGGCGACGCGTTCGCGGGCCGCATCTTTCGATTCGTCGTTCATTTTCTTAAAGATATCATATGTTCGCCGCGCATTTTTAACCCGGCGGCGGCCTTTTTCCGTTCCCATTTTTGTTTGTCCACCGCGGACAAGCTATAATTTTCTTTTGCGAATCGTTTCAAAATAATTATCAGAGGACTATTTATGGCAGAACAATTTGACGTAACGATCATCGGCTCAGGCCCCGGCGGCTATGTCGCGGCAGTTCGGGCCGGACAGCTCGGTTTAAAGGTTGCTCTTATCGAAAAAGAAAAAGACGCCAAGCTTGGCGGAACATGCGGGCTTCGCGGATGTATCCCGACCAAAGCGCTTCTGAACGCGGCGCATCTTTATCAAAAAGCCGGACATTTCGAAGATTTCGGATTGAAGGTAACGGGCCTTTCGTACGATTGGTCCGGCATTCAAAAATACAAATCGAACATTGTCGATAAGAATTCGGCCGGTGTGACCTATCTGATGAAAAAGAACAAGGTCACGGTCTTTAACGGATTTGGAAAGATAGCGGGGCCGGGCAAGGTCACGGTCGATCTGGCCGACGGAAAGAAAGAAACGATCTCGACGAAGAACATCATCATCGCGACGGGTTCGGTCGTTCGTCCCATTCCGGGATTTGAAACGGACGGCAAACAGGTCGTTAATTCCGACCATATTTTGGAACTAGAAAAGGTTCCGAAATCGCTGATCGTAATGGGTTCGGGCGCGGTCGGCGTCGAATTTGCCAGCGTTTATCACCGTTTCGGCAGCGACGTCACGGTCGTTGAATTGATGGACCGCATCGTTCCGCTTGAGGACGCCGACGTTTCAAAAGAGCTCCTGCGTTCGTTCAAAAAACAGGGCATTAAATGCGAAACCGGCGTGAAGCTCGACAAAATGGATAAGAGCAAAAAAGGCGTGAAGGTTTCGGGCAAAAACGCCAAAGGCGACACGGTAACGCTCGAAGCCGAAATGCTTCTCGTCGCCGTCGGCCGTATGCCGTTCCTGAAAGATCTTGGATTAGAAAAAACAAAGGTCAAGGTCAGCGACCGCGGCACGGTCGAGGTAAACGGATTTTGCGAAACGGCCGAGCCGGGCGTTTATGCGATCGGTGATGTGATACCGACGCAGCAGCTTGCGCACCTTGCTTCAAAAGAAGGCATTATGGTCGTCGAAAAGATCGCCGGCAAAAAGGTCGAACCGATCAACCTGAACCTTGTTCCGAACTGCACATATTGCGATCCGGAAGTTGCATCCGTCGGCCTGACCGAAGCAAAGGCGAAAGAAGCCGGATATGACGTGAAGGTCGGCAAATTTCCGTTTTCGGCGTCGGGTAAGGCACGCATTCTCGGCGAAACCGAAGGCTTCGTCAAGATCGTCGCCGATAAGAAATACGACGAGGTTTTGGGCGTTCATATGATCGGCCCGCATGCGACCGAACTCCTCGCCGAAGCCTGCGTCGCGATGGCACTCGAAACCACCGCCGAAGAACTCGGCCGCATCATCCACGCACACCCGACCGTCAGCGAATCCGTAATGGAAGCCGCCGAAGGCGTCCACGACCTGACGATCCATATTTAAATGGAAAAGATCCGGGTTGTTATTGATACGAATGTACTGGTTGCCGCGTTTCGCTCGCAGCGAGGCGCGGCAAATCGTTTATTGATGTGCCTTGATGACAAACAATTCGAGGTTGCGGTTTCAAATCCATTATTGTTTGAATACGAAGATGTCTTAAAGCGCAACGAAATGAGCGATTTTATTTCGCACGAAGAGGTTGACAATGCGATCGAGGATATTAGTTCGATCTCAAAGCATTACGATATATTCTTTCTGTGGAGGTTACTTATTGCAGATCCGAATGATGCATTTATATTGGAACTCGCCGTTAGGGCAGGGACGGAATACATTATCACCTACAATCCAAAAGATTTTGCATCGGCCGCGGATTTTGGGATAAAATTAATAACGCCAAAAGATTTTCTTTCTTTGGTTGAAAAAGGATGACTACTATCACTGCCAAACTTCCTGATTCATTGCTTCGCCGGGCCAAAATGGTGGCGGAAAGAGAAGGTATGTCTCTTGACCAGTTTCTCGCGATCTCACTTTCGGGCCAACTCTCTAGTTTCGATACGGCTCGGTCCTTTGAAGAACGAGCCAAGCGAGGGGACTGGAATAGAATGCGTGAACTGCTTGCCAAAGCCCCGGATGTCGAACCGGAACCTTACGATGCTCTGTAAAGACTAATTCAGGGCGTCATCCA
>CBFGSN010000193.1:0-4253 GCA_965651435.1 uncultured bacterium
GTTTCGCCTTCGGCCGGTTTCGGCGTGAACATATCGCTCAGGAACGTCGGGTTGAACGAATAGATGACGAACCCGATGATGACATAAAGCACCGGCAGTACGAATCGCGAATTTATATACGGCACGTATCGGCGGCCGCTTTCGGCAAATTCTTTTTCCTTTACCAAAACGCCGGCGCAAACCACGACGAACGCGAACAGCGTTCCGATGCTCGTCAGATCCGTGACCTCGGTCAGGTTCATGAACAGCGCCGGGATCGCCACGACGGCTCCGGTCACAAGCGTTGCGAACCAAGGCGTTTTGAATTTCGGATGGATCGAAGAGAAGACCCGCGGCAAAAGCCCGTCGCGGCTCATCGCCATCCAGATGCGCGGCTGGCCGATCTGAAATACGAGAAATACGGTCGCCAGCGCGATGACCGCGCTCACGGCGATGATGCCCGCGACCCACGGCAGATCTGCTCCCTGTGGGCCGAAAACGAACGCGAGCGGATCGCCGACGTTCAGCAGCGTATAACTGACCATTCCGGTCAGAACAAGCGCCACGGCAATATAAAGTATCGTGCAAATGACGAGCGATAAAATGATCGCGATCGGCAGATCGCGGCTCGGGTTTTTACATTCTTCGGCCGTTGTCGAAAGTGCGTCAAAACCTATATAAGCAAAGAAAACCGCCGCGACGCCTTTCAGCACGCCGGTCACGCCGTTCGGTGCAAACGGCGACCAATTCGACGGATTTACATAATTCAGGCCGAGGAAAATTACGAGCAGAATAATGCCGACCTTTATGATCGTCATCGTATTCGCGACGAATTTCGATTCGCGAATGCCGATGTAAACGAGAGCCGTGATTATAACGACAATGAGCAGTGCAGGCAGGTCGGCGATGATCGGAATTCCCGCGATCTTCGGAGCGTTCAGCCAAGCGAGGTACGCGTCAAACTGCGCACAGCTTATCGCGGCGTCCGTAGCCGAACATCCGCTTTGCAATGCGGTCGCAGCCGCACCGCCCGCGATCGCTTCCTGAACGGCAGCGTATCCGCGCTGTGCCGTCAGAAAATCCATCGTAAAATTAAGCGGCAGGTCGATGCCGTAGCCTTTCAGCAATCCGGTAAAATAATCGCTCCAGGAAATGGCGACCGCGATGTTGCCGATGGCGTATTCGACGATCAGATCCCAGCCGATTATCCACGCGATAAGCTCGCCCATCGATGCGTATGCGTACGTGTACGCCGAACCCGCGACAGGAATGCGCGACGCGAATTCCGCATAACACAATGCCGAAAAAGCACACGCCGTCGCCGTAAAAACGAACAGGAACGCGACCGCCGGGCCGCCCTCATGCGACGCGTTTCCGACCATCGCAAAAATGCCGGCACCGATGATAGCCGCAACGCCCATCAGCGTCAGGTCAAGCACGCCCAGCGAACGCCGGAGATGCGTTTCGTCCGTTCCCTCAAGTCCCGGTTCGGTATCAATAAAACCCGCCGCGGCATCCTGCTGTATCCGCGCGATCGATTTTGTTCGAAACAGATTGCTCATATTTTTTGTCGATAAACTGCGGCCGGTCCTTCGTTCGAATATCGGCCATTGGAAAAGATACGCAGATTTTACACCAATTTACGATTTTTGCGAATTGTAATTTCTTTGATCTTTTTTCGGAACATCGTCACCATTCGACATTTACTGCGGTTACGAACGTAATTTGAACCCGAACCCGACGGCGCATGGAATGCGCGCCGCATGACGGAGATGTGTCTATGATCAAAGATCCGATCCACGAAAACCTTAGCACGAGCTTTGTCGATCTTTCGGCATTGGTCGATTATCTGAGCAGCCTGCAGTTCGTCGGCAATGTCCGGCTTGAAATGAGCAGTTATGAAGCCGACATAATCTTTTGTGAAAGCGGCGAAAAGATCGCACGCGAGATCGACCATATCGCCGGGCGGAACGGCCGCACCGGCACAACGCTCGGCAACATTCTGGAACGCGCCCGTATGCCGTTCGGCCGCATTACGGTTTACGGAAGTGAACCGGCTGAACGCGCCTGTTACCGTTCCGGTTCGCTTTTGGATGGAGGCATATCACGCCGTGCCCGCGCACAGCTTTTGGGACTCGCCGATCAATGGGTAGGCCGCTACGTTCCGCTTATCGATCTGACGGACGACGGAAAAACGGCGGACGGCATCGAACTTCCGCCGCGGCCTTACGCACTTCGCGTTTCGAATGACGACCTTGATTCGTTCGACGATTGGAGTGAACTGTTGGAGGTCACCGGCGAACTTCTTCGAACCATCGAGATCGCACTTCTCCGCCTAAATTTCGATTTTGCCGCGGCGTTCGAAAATGCGTGCGCGTTCGCTTCGTCGGAGATGCATTTCATCGATCCTGAAACCGGTTTCCGTTACCGCAACGGCGTTATCACGGTCGGCGAGGTGATTTCGGCACAGGCGTTCGTTTCGGGAACGACGGCGGCTTTGTCGCACGTATTTTCGCGGCTTCGCGAGCAATCAGACTTGGCGAATTTATTGCATCCGACGCTGCACAGCGTCCGTGTTTATGTAAATTACCGACGCGCAAGTTTCGAAAAATTCGGCATTCTCGACAAACTTCCTATGTTCTGATTTTCGAAACAGTTCCGAATTGCTAGAATCTTTTCATATGGAATGGAAACTTTTCGGGACCGCGTTTCTGACGCTTTTTCTGGCCGAACTCGGCGATAAGACACAGCTTGCCGTTATAACAATGACAGCCTCGACGAACTCATGGACGTCGAAGCTGTCTGTTTTTCTCGGTGCGTCGGCGGCGTTGATCCTCGTGACGCTTTTGGCGGTTCTTGTCGGCGGCGTTCTAACGGAATACGTGCCGGCCGAATGGCTTCACCGGATCGTCGCGGCGGCATTCATAATCATCGGAATACTGATGCTCGCCGGCAAGCTTTAATTCTTTAGGCGATCGGCGAACGTCTTGCGAAATTTCGCGACCTTCGGCGCGACCACGCCCATACAATACGGTTGGTTCGGATTGTTCGCGAAATAATCGTCGTGGTAATTTTCCGCCGGATAGAATTTCTCGAATTGGGTAACTTCCGTGACGATCGGGTCGTCATAAATTCCAAGGTCTGTTAGTTCCTTTATCGTTTCGTTTGCGACGCGTTCCTGTTCGCCGTCGTGGAAAAATATTGCCGAACGATACTGCGTACCGACATCATTGCCCTGGCGGTTCAACGTAGTTGGGTCGTGAACGGTGAAAAACACTTTCAGCAGATCGGCAAATGAAAGTTCGTTCGTGTCGAATTCGATCTGCAGAACCTCGGCGTGTCCGGTCGTACCGGTGCAAACCTCATTGTATGTCGGGTTTTCCTTATGCCCACCGGAATAACCGGATCGAACAGCAACAACGCCGCGCAGATCCTTGAAAACAGCCTCGGTGCACCAAAAACATCCGCCCGCGAGAGTTGCCGTTTCTAAATTTGTATTCATAATTTTACCTTCCGGCCTTCGCCGGTTCCATCATTCGCTGCCGCGCTTTTACTTCGAAAAGAAATTCGAATATCTCGATCGTGCGGCGAGCCGCGGCGACCGTTTCGCCCCACGCGAACAGCCCGTGGCGGCGAATGTAGATCCCGTGAATGTTCTCTTTTTCAAGCAGAACATTTTCGACGACGTGCGACAGAGCCAGATAATCCTGCGAATTTTCAACGATCGGTAGCGATTCGGTGTGTTCGTGTGTCGTCACGTCCGAAAGGCCTTTCAGAACCTCGTAACCCTTGAACTTCATCGAACCCTCGACATAGTGAATATCCGAATTCACGACACCCCAAACCGACTGCGAAAATAATATGCATCGCGCCCGCGGCCGGTGGCGGTAGATCGTCAGGTGGAGCAGTGTTTCGTCCGACGGCCGGCCGAAACCATGCAGGATCTCGGCATCATCATCTAATTCGAGAAAGTTCGTTTCATCAAGCGAGGCTTTTTCGTTGCCCGCCGACGTTATGCAAAGCCGCATCGGCTTTCGCGCCAGCAGCATGCTGAAATTGCCGGTTGCCCCGAGTCCCCAGCCGCGTCTGTAAAATTCGCGTCCGGCGTTTGCCAGTTCGAGCGTAGGCCCGGGTATTTTCGATCGTTCGGCCATATGGGAAATTTAATCTTCGTCGTCGCGAAGCTTTTCAAGTATTGACATATCTTCGAGCGTCGTCACGTCACCGACGATCTCGCCGCCGGCGGCGATCTCACGCAAAAGCCGGCGCATTAT
>CBFGSN010000194.1:0-4193 GCA_965651435.1 uncultured bacterium
TCGCGTTCGACAAAGATCTCGACGCTGCTGTCTTCGCTGACCTGACCCTGAAGCAACGCTTCGGAAAGTTCGTCTTCGACGTATTTTTGCAGAGCGCGTTTCAGCGGCCTTGCGCCGTAGCTTCGGTCGGCTGTCGTTTTTCCGATCAGCCAATGGCGTGCTTCGTCGGAGATCGACATCGTTAATGAACGCGCGGCCAAAAGTTCGTTGAGCTCGTCGATCTGAAGGTCGATGATCTTCACCAGATCGTCATCGGTGAGTTCGTCAAAGATAATTATTTCGTCGAGGCGGTTGATGAATTCCGGCGCAAAGGTCTGTTTGACCTGAGCCATCACCTGTTCGTGCATTCGAACGCGCGATGCTTCGCCCGACGCCTGAAATCCGACGGTCGTGCGTTTTTGAATGAACTTCGCGCCGATGTTCGATGTCATTATAAAGATCGCGTGGCGGCAATCGACAGTATTTCCCTGAGCATCGGTCAGCACGCCGTCTTCGAAAACCTGCAGCAGAACGTTGAACAGATCGGGATGCGCCTTTTCAAGTTCGTCGAACAATACGATCGAATACGGATTGCGGCGGAGCTTTTCGGTTAGCTGTCCGCCTTCTTCGTGGCCGACATATCCCGGAGGCGAACCGATAAATTTTGCGGCCGCGTGCTTTTCCATAAATTCGCTCATATCAAAACGAATGAGCGCGCGTTCCGAACCGAAAAGATATTCGGCCAAGGTGCGCGCGACCTCCGTTTTGCCGACGCCCGTCGGGCCCAGGAACAGGAACGACCCGACCGGTTTGCCGGGATTTTTCAGCCCCGCGCGCGAACGGCGTATCGCACGAGCCAGAGCGGATATCGCCGTCCGCTGAGAAATAATGCGTTTGTGAAGTTCGCTTTCTATGCTCAGAAGTTTTTCGGCTTCGCCAAGACGGATCGAGGACACCGGAATTCCGGTCCAGCGCGCAATGACATCATCGACGTCGTCCTTTGTTACTTCAACCGCAAAGAACGAATCTTCGAGCGTACGAAGCTCGTATGAAATGACCTGATCTTCGTTCGCGGACGCGCGTTTCCAGCTTTCGACCGCCTCTTTCCACGACGGTTCGGATGAATGTTCGTTCTGATAGCGAAGTTTCGCCCGAGCTCCGGCTTCGTCCAGAACGTCGATCGCCTTGTCCGGCAAAAAGCGGTCGGGAATGTACCGGTTCGATTGTGCAACGGCGGCTTCGAGCGATTCCGGCGAATATCTGATCTGGTGAAAAGCTTCGTAGCGTTCGACGACGCCTTTTATGATCTGAAGCGCATCGGCTTCGTCCGGCGGAGCGACCTTTACCGCCTGAAAACGGCGTTCGAGAGCGCGGTCTTTTTCGATGGTTTTGCGGTATTCCTGCGGTGTTGTCGCGCCGATGCATTGTATCTCGCCGCGTGAGAGCGCAGGTTTCAGAATATTCGCCGCATCGAGCGTTCCTTCGGCCGAACCGGCACCGACAAGCGTGTGAAGCTCATCGATAAAGATGATGCAGTTCTCATTCGCCTGAAGTTCCGCCATGATCTTTTTCAGACGTTCTTCGAACTGGCCGCGGTATTTCGTACCGGCAACGATAAGCGAAAGATCGAGCGAAAGTATCCGTTTGTTCTCAAGAAAGCTCGGAACCTTTCTGTCAACGATGCGCTGCGCCAAACCTTCGACGATCGCCGTTTTGCCGACGCCTGCTTCGCCGATCAAAACCGGGTTGTTCTTCGTCCGGCGGCATAAAATTTCAATGACGCGTTCGGTTTCGGCCGCACGTCCGACGAGCGGGTCGAGCTTTCCGTTAGCGGCATCGGCGGTCAGATCGCGCGTAAATTCCGCGAGGTTCGGCGCTTCGTTTTCCTTCCGCCGCGGCATCTCGGCCCGCGCCGCCGGAGCTTCTTTCGCAAGAGCTTCACGTGCCGCGATGATACTCAAACCAAAAGACGATAGAATTTCCGCGGCCGTGGAATTTTCCTCGCGAAGCATGCCGACGAGTAAATGTTCCGGTCCGATGAAACGGCTTTTCAGTCGCCGGCTTTCTTCGTTCGCATAAAATAGGATTCGTTTCGTTTCTGCCGAAAGGTGAAGCTCGGCCGATTGCGGAATGCGGTCGCGAAGGACGATACGTTCTTCTACCTCTTTCCGCACCGCATCGACCGACAGAGTGTTTCGCCGCGGAAAAAATCTGGCAGAAATAGATTTATCTTCGCGCATCAGCCCCAGCAGGATATGTTCCGGCGCGATGACCGGCGATCCGTATTGAAGGGCTTCGTAGCGGGCAAAGAAGATCACCCGCCGTGATCTTTCGTTATAGCGTTCGAACATAAAAATGCAGCAGTTCGGCTGTCGCTGAATATTTCTATTATAGCGAATGCGCGAAACAATTACTCAAACAAATGAATTAAAACGATCTTCGAGCTTGATTAGATATAGTGCTAAACGCTTTCAAAATCCAAAAGCAGTTCGAAAGATGCTGTCAATTCGGCATCGACGAGGTGGAATCGACATCGATCTCCGCGGGAATTTCGACGACGACGCGTTCGCGGCCTTTTTTCAGGCCTTTGAGAATACCGGAAGCGGAACCCATTTCGACCTTTGACGAAAGCACGCGCGAAACGCGCTTCGGCAAAAAACGCGGCGCGAGCCCGGCGATCGTGTCGGCAAGAGCAACAATATCGCCGCCGCCGGCCCAATGTTCGCGGACAACGCCCGCATCGGAGCGGTTGATAAGCCGCAAAAGTGTGAGCGCCACGATATAAATATCATCGACCTGGCCGATGAAAGGGAAGAAATCCGGGATCAGATCCAGCGGCGATATTACGTAAACGATCGCGGCGACAAAGAGCGCCTTTTCCGCCATCGGAACACGCGCGTCTTTCAGCAATCCGCCGAGCAGTTTGACCATATTCGGCAAAAAGCTCAGAA
This sequence comes from uncultured bacterium, assembly GCA_965651435.1. Lineage (GTDB taxonomy): Bacteria > Acidobacteriota > Blastocatellia > Pyrinomonadales > Pyrinomonadaceae > OLB17. The sequence continues at coordinate 2,931 of CBFGSN010000194.1, forward strand.
AGCCTTTCATTCGTCCGCGCAGGGCCGAACTTTCGCGGCGCCGCAATTTTTCGGATCGTTTGGTCATTTTGCTCATAATAAGTTTTGCGTTCCCTCAGTCTAAAAAATCCGACAAGCTTTGTGCAAGTTTTCGCGGGAAAAGTTGTATGCTAACTTTTGTATAAACTCAAAACGCTATCTAATTCTATGATTCTCGAAGACATTCGCCAAAGAGCCGCCGCCGATATTCGCCATATTATTTTGCCAGAGGGCGACGACCCGCGAACGCTGGAAGCCGCGGAAATATGTTCGCGTGAAAAGATCGCACGCATAACGCTGATCGGCAAAGAGGAAGAACTGCGTTCGCGCGCGGCCGAACGCGGCGTTGACCTGAACGGCGTCGATATCATCGACCATCGCCGCTCCGGAGACCTCGGCAGACTTGCGAATATTTATCACCAAATGCGTCGTGCAAAAGGCGTAACGCTTGAGGAGGCCGAAGAAACGCTTCGCGATCCGCTTTATTTCGGCAATATGCTCGTCCGCGAAGGAAAAGCCGACGGCTCTGTCGCCGGTGCGACGAATACGACCGCGCACACGGTCGCGGCCGCACTTCGGTGCATCGGCGTCCGCGAAGGATTTCGCATTGTTTCAAGCTTTTTTCTGATGACCGTTCCGGATAAAAATTTCGGCGAAAAAGGCTCGATGATCTATGCGGACTGCGGCGTCGTCATCGATCCGGACGCGGGCGAACTTGCCGAGATCGCTCTTGCGAGTGCCGATTCGTGCCGAACGCTGATCGGTGCCGAACCGCGTGTTGCGATGCTTTCGTTCTCCACCAAAGGCAGCGCAAAACACAAGCTGATCGACAAGGTAGTTGAGGCGACAAAGACCGTGAAAGCACGCCGTCCGGCCCTGATAATAGATGGCGAACTGCAGGCCGACGCGGCGTTGGTTCCGGCGGTCGCGAATTCAAAGGCGGAAGGTTCGCCCGTCGGCGGCAAGGCAAATGTGCTTATTTTCCCCGATCTGAACGCCGGAAATATCGCGTATAAACTCACCGAACGGCTCGCCGGCGGAACCGCCATCGGCCCGATACTGCAGGGCCTTGACCGCCCGTGTAACGACCTTTCACGCGGATGCAAAGCCGAAGACATCGTGAACGCCGTCGCCATCACTGCCGTCCAGGCACAGGCGAGGGATCAATGATCAGTCAGCCGGACCCTTTATGAAAGCTCCTAACAGCTCACAGATAGTCATCTACCAAACCGAAGACGGTCAAAC